>JACRIU010000061.1 GCA_016235775.1 Hydrogenophilales bacterium | reverse complement strand
GGCGCGCACATGATCGCCCCGCTACCCGGCGCGATGCCGATCAAGCCCGGCACCTGCACGCTGCCGCTGCCAGGCATCATGGCAACCATCGTCGACGAAACCGGCAACGAAGTGCATGGCCAGAACGGCGGCTTCCTCGTCATCAAGCGCCCTTTCCCGTCGCAAATCCGCGCCATCTGGGGCGACCCGGAACGCTACCGGAAATCTTACTTTCCCGAAGAGATGCGCGGCTACTACCTGGCGGGCGATTCCGCGCGCCGCGACGAAGACGGTTATTTCTGGATCATGGGGCGCATCGACGATGTGTTGAACGTTTCCGGCCACCGTCTGGGCACGATGGAAATCGAATCCGCGCTGGTCGCCAATCCGCTGGTCGCCGAAGCCGCCGTCGTCGGCAAGCCGCATGAAATCAAGGGAGAGGCGGTCGTCGCCTTCGTCGTGCTGAAGGGCGCGCACCCCGACGATGCGGCCAAGGCCAAAGAAATTGCCGAGACACTGCGCAACTGGGTCAGCAAGGAAATCGGCCCGATCGCCAAACCCGAAGAAATCCGTTTCGGCGACAACCTGCCCAAAACCCGCTCCGGCAAAATCATGCGCCGCTTGCTGCGCACCATCGCCAAGGGGGAGGAGATCACGCAGGATGTATCGACACTGGAGAACCCGGCGATTTTGGAACAGTTGAAGCAGGCGGTGGTTTGAGTGCTAAAACGGCCTTTTAACCACGGATGCACACGGATATTATCCCCATCGCTTTTTGCTTTTATCCGTGTTCATCTGTGTGCATCCGTGGTTACCAAGCCTTAGCTTTTGCTTATCCCTGATAGCACACCATTTATTGATTTCCTCGCTCTCGCAACGCCCCATTGGCCGCATCCTCAAGGCATAATAGCGTTTTCGTCTAGATGCTTCCCTTGGCTTCCTGGCTTCCCTTACTGCGCCGCATCTTTTTCTACGCCTCGATGGCGGGGGTGTTGGCGTTCGCGTCGATCATCGTTGCCTTGCGCTGGTGGATCCTGCCCGAAATTGGACAGTATCGCGCCGATATCGAAACGCAAATCTCACGCGCAGCCGGACAGAAAGTCGCGATCGGCGATATCCAGGCAAGCTGGCGCGGTGTACGCCCGCACCTCAAGTTGGGGCAGGTGGTGATTCACGATCGCGCAGGCCTGCCGGCGCTGGCTTTCGATAGCGTCACGGCTACGCTGTCCTGGCGCACGCTCTATGCGCTGGAATTGCGCTTGCATGATTTGGAAATTTTCCGCCCGCGCCTGGAGATCAAGCGCGAACCGAATGGCCTGATTTACGTTTCCGGCATTGCGGTAAACGACCCGGCCACGCCGCATGGCTTCGGTGACTGGTTGCTGCGGCAGGAAGCGATTCACATCCACCATGCCGCCATCGAGTGGCAAGACAAGCTGCGCGCTGCGCCGCCCTTGGTATTGACGGATGTGGGCTTGCGGCTCGAAGGCGGCAGCCGGCATCATCGCTTCGGCTTGCAGGCTTCCGCGCCGAGGGAACTCGCTTCTACCCTGGATGTGCGCGGCGATTTGCGCGACGTCACGTTCGAGCGCTGGCAGGAGTGGTCTGGCAGCCTCTATGCGAATCTCGGTGATACCGATATTAGCGCTTGGCGTGCCTGGGTGGATTTGCCCTATCGCATCAATCAAGGCCATGGTGGCGTGCAATTGTGGGTGGAAATGAAGGCGGGCCGTCCTAGCGCGGTAACCGGCTTAGTGAAATTGCAGGGCGTGAAAGCGCGGCTCGGCAAGAGTCTTCCCGAGCTGGATCTGGCGCGGCTGACAGGGCGCCTGGCGTGGCGCGAGCTGCCGCGCGGTTTCGAAATGGAAGCCAAGCAAATCGAAGTAGATGCGGGTACGGGCCGCCAATTTTCCAGCCAGGCGATTCGCGCACGTTACCAAGCGGCTGAAGGTAAACAATTGGAGCAGGGCGAGTTTCACGCAGGCGCATTCGACATCGAACCCTTGGTAGCCTTGTCGGAATATCTACCCTTATCCGACGAGCAGCGCGGCATATTAAAGGGATGGTCGCCCCAGGGCAGATACAAATCGCTCGATTTGAAATGGGAGGGCGCGCGCGAAGCCCCCCAAAAATATAGCATCAAGAGTGAATTTCAAAACGTAGGCATCAAGCCCGTCGGCAAGGCGCCCGGAATTACCAATGTGAGTGGCACGCTGCAAGCGGATGAGCAAGGCGGCAAGCTGAAGATTGAAGGCAAGCAGGCCACGCTCTCTATGCCGCTGGTGTTCCGTCATCTGTTGCAATTCGACGAACTGAGTGCGTCGGCCAAATGGCGCATCAAAAATCAACGCGTGATCTTTGATCTGGATAAGGCGAGCTTCTCCAACGCGCATTTAAGCGGCAGCATCGAAGCTACTTATGAGTATTCACCCGGCAGCGCCGGCCATCTCGACCTGACTGGCGCGTTGACGCGCGGAGATGGCACGGCGGCCTATCAATATATTCCGCGCGTGGTGGGGGACGAAACCTATCTTTGGCTCAAGGAGGCGGTGCTGAAAGGCGGCTCGGATGATGTGCGGGTCAAAGTTAAAGGCCCCCTCGATCATTTTCCTTTCATTGACGATAAACAGGGTATTTTTCAAATCACTGCAAAGGTGAGAGACGCCGCCCTGCGCTATGCGCCGAGCTGGCCGCAGATCGAAAACATTCAAGCCTATCTCGATTTCCACGGCAAGCGGATGGACATCAGCGCATCCGGCGCGACACTCGGTACGCGCTTGTCGCGGGTGAAAGTGGTGATCCCCGATTTGCTGTTGCACGATGGGGTGTTGGAGATTGATGGCGAGGCGCAAGGTGCGAGCGCGAATCTCTTGCGTTTTATCGAAGAGAGCCCGGTCGCGCAAGGCATCGATCACTTCACGCAAGCCATGAAAGCCGAAGGCAACGGCAAGCTCGCTTTATCCTTACGCATGCCATTACGCCATTTGGAAAATACGCGCGTGACCGGCAGCTACCAATTCACGGCGAATAAAATTTGGCTGAGCGCCCAAGGTCCGGTCTTGGATCAAGCCTCCGGCAAAATCGACTTTACCGATTCTTCATTGACCATTCCGCGCATCACCGCGCAGGCTTTGGGCGGGCCAATCACCCTCAGCGCGAATCCTGCACCGGGTGGCGTGGTGCGGGTGACCGCGGGCGGGCGCTTCACGGCCGGCGGATTACAGCAGGCTTACCCTGGCGCATTGACCCAGCGTTTGAAGGGGGGCGCGGACTGGTCTGCCTCCATCGCGCTGCGCAAAAAGGCGGCCAATTTCACCGTGGTGTCGAACTTGCTTGGCCTGGCATCCGAGTTGCCCTACCCGCTGGCTAAAGCGGCGCAAGAGAGCATGCCGCTGAAATTCGAGCGGCGCTTGCTGGATGTGAATCATGACGCCTTGGATCTGAGTCTGGGACGAGTCCTGTCCGCGCATTTGCTGCGCGATACCGAGGGCGAGGAGGCCATGATCGAAAAAGCCACCATCATGCTCGGCGGTGCGGCAGCATCCGCGCCAAGCCATGACGGCATCTGGGTGGATGGCGAGTTGGACAAGCTGGATGCGGATGCATGGCGCAGCCTGGCGCCGGCAAAAGATAATGGCGTGTCAGCGTTGCCTTTGGGCGGGGTGCATCTGAAGGTAAAAGTGCTCGATTTTCTTGGCCGCCGCTTCAACAATCTGAATCTCAATGCCTGGACGCAGCGCGACACTTGGCAAGCGACATTGGATAGCGATGAAATGCAGGGCGGGGATGTGGTTTGGCGCGAGCGCGAAGGCGGCAAGCTGGTGGCGCGCTTCAAACAACTGACGTTTCCCGAGGCCGCACCGGCACGAGGCATACCGGCGGCCGGAGGGCGCGATATCGATCTGCCCGCGCTGGATATCGTGATCGAGAATGCGCAATTGAAGAAGGCCAAGCTCGGCAAGCTGGAGTTGCTGGCGCGCAAGCAAGGTTCCGATTGGCTTATCGAGCGCATGCGCATGGTGAATCCGGATGCGACGTTCAACGCCGATGGCGTGTGGCAAAGCTGGCTCGCGCAGCCGCTGACCAAGCTGAATATGGAATTGGAAACGAAGGACGTGGGCAAGTTGCTGGCGCGGGTCGGGCATCCGGATCGCATCAAGGCCGGTACGGCAAAGCTGACCGCCAATTTAAGTTGGCGCGGCAGCCCGCAGGATTTCAACTTGGCGAGCTTGAGCGGCGACATGAAACTCGACGCGCATCGCGGCCAGTTTTTGAAAGTAGATCCCGGTGTCGGCAAGCTGCTGGGCTTGCTCAGCTTGCAATCGTTGCCGCGGCGGCTGACCCTGGATTTCCGCGATGTGTTCAGTGAGGGCTTCGCGTTTGATAACATAGTCGGGGTGATGAGCGTAAATCAGGGGGTGGTGGCCACGAATGATTTCGTGATGCAGGGCCCTGCCGCCGTGGTGACCATGACCGGCACCACGGATCTGGCTAAAGAGACGCAAAATTTGCGCGTGAAAGTGGTGCCCGGCGTGAGCGACAGCGTCTCGCTGGTAGCTTTCCTGGGCGGGCCGGCGGTGGGATTGGGCGCGTTTATCCTGCAAAAATTATTGAATGACCCGCTGGGCCAAATTGTGGCTTACGATTATGCGGTGACCGGTACCTGGGACAACCCGGTGGTCGCCAAGGTTAAAGCCGATGCAACGGAGTTCGCGCCATGAAGCATACGATTCTGTGCTGGATACTGTTCGTGCTAGGCTCGATGAACGCCGCTGCACAGACATTCGTGGTGCCGGCGGAGTTGTGGTTAGCACCCCGCAGCGGCCAGGCGGTGCGCGATAACCCACAATTGGGCAAAGCATTCGCGGCCTATTTTCAGCTTGCCCAGCCGCGCGTGCGCTTGCATCATCACAAGCGGGACGAATCTTCCGCCCAGGCCGAGGAATTGCGCGGTTGGCTGATTGCCTTGGGCATCGAGGCTGGCCGCATTGAACTCGTGGAAGACAGCCCGACCGATCAACTCACTCTCGATATAACGGACAACCGATGAGCAACAAGCCCGCTTCCAGTTTCGCCAAGAAAAAAACCCGCACCACCTTTGCCAAGACCAAGCCGCAGCCTGGGGTGTTTAAAGTGGCGGCAATCCAGATGGCTTCCGGCCCGAACGTGGCAGCCAACTTGGACGAGGCTGAGCGCCTGATCGAGATGGCGGTGGCGCAGGGCGCGAAGCTAATCGCCTTGCCGGAATACTTCCCGGTGATGGGGGCCAAGGAGACGGATAAAGTCGCGGTGCGCGAGGAAGAAGGCAAAGGCCCGATTCAGCGCTTCCTGTCCAATCAGGCCAAGAAACATAAAATCTGGCTGGTCGGCGGCTCGATCCCGCTCGAAGCTTCGACCCAGAAAAAGGTGCGCAATAGCTGCCTGGTGTACGACGACAAAGGCAAAGTCGTCGCGCGTTACGACAAGATTCACCTCTTCAACCTCGATCTGGGCAACGAGCATTATCACGAGGAAGCGACCATCGAGCCGGGCAAGAAAATCGTCACCGTCGATACGCCCTTCGGCAAACTCGGCTTGTCGATTTGCTACGACTTGCGCTTCCCCGAGCTGTTTCGCGCGATGGGCGATGTGGACATCATCGTGCTGCCCTCCGCCTTCACCGATACCACCGGCAAGGCGCATTGGGAAACGCTGGTGCGCGCGCGCGCCATCGAAAACCTCGCCTACGTGATCGCCCCCGCGCAGGGTGGCTATCACCTCTCCGGGCGCGAAACCCACGGCCACAGCATGATCGTCGATCCCTGGGGCGTAGTGCTGGATCGCCTGCCGCGCGGCTCGGGCGTGGTGATCGCGGGCGTCAATCCTGCGTATCAAGCCAGCCTGCGCAACAGCCTGCCGGCGCTGAAGCACCGCACGCTGCATAAGTGTTAAAGTTCAAAAGCAACCACGAATTAACACGAATGAACACGAATTCAATAAACCAGATCATGGAAATCTGTCATAGCCGTATATAGTCGGCGTGGAAGAATGAGCGTTTGGTTTTATTAGTGTACATTCGTGTTTATTCGTGGTTCTCAAGCGTTTTTATTTTTTGTGAGATGAATATGACCGATACCGTTATCCCCGCCGAAACATTGCTTTCCACCGCCAGCAGCAGCCTGCTCAAACCCTATGGCCTCGACAACGACAGCCTGCAAATGGTGCTGGGCCAGGTCATGGCGCGCGGCGTGGATTTCGCCGATTTGTATTTTCAATACAGCCGTGCCGAGGGCTGGCAGCTGGAAGAGGGCATCGTGAAATCCGGCAGCTTCAGCATCGATCAGGGCGTGGGTGTGCGCGCCGTTTCGGGCGATAAGACCGCGTTTGCCTACACCGACGACATCACCTTACCCGCGCTGCAACAAGCGGCGGCGGCGACGCGCGCCATCGCCCAAGCCGGCGCAGAAGCGCGCGTGGAAGTACCTGCGCTGACGCATGACCGGCACGGCAAGCTGCATCTCGCGCGCCCGGCTTTGTATCTGCCGCATGACCCGCTGGTGAGTTTGAAAGATGCGGACAAGGTGGCTTTGCTGGAGAAGATGGAGCGCATCGCGCGCAGTCTTGATCCGCGCGTCAGCCAAGTCATTGCCAGCCTCGCCGGTGAATACGATGTGGTGTTGGTGGCGCGTTCCGATGGCCTGGTGGCGGCCGATGTGCGCCCGCTCGTGCGCTTGTCCTTGCAAGTGATCGTGGAAGCTAATGGCAAGCGCGAGCAAGGCTCGGCCGGCGGCGGCGGGCGCTTCGACTACGCTTATTTCACCGAAGAAATCATCACCCAATACGCCAAGCTGGCGGTGCATCAAGCCATCACCAATCTCGATGCGCGTCCGGCCCCGGCAGGCAGCATGACCGTGGTGCTCGGCGCCGGTTGGCCCGGCATTTTATTGCACGAAGCGATTGGCCATGGCTTGGAAGGCGACTTCAACCGCAAAGGCAGTTCGGCTTTCTCTGGACGCGTCGGCGAGCGCGTCGCCGCCAGCGGCGTGACGGTGGTGGACGATGGCACCATCGCGCGCCGGCGCGGTTCACTCAATATCGACGATGAGGGCAATCCGACCAATTGCACCGTGTTGATCGAAGACGGCATCCTCAAGGGCTATATGCAGGACACGCTCAATGCGCGCCTGATGGGCGTGCCAATCACCGGCAACGCGCGGCGCGAATCGTTCGCGCATATCCCCATGCCGCGCATGACCAATACCTATATGTTGAATGGCGACAAAGATCCGCAAGAGATTATCAAGTCGGTGAAGCACGGCCTGTACGCGGCGAATTTCGGCGGTGGCCAAGTGGATATCACCAGCGGCAAATTTGTGTTCTCCGCCGCCGAGGCGTACATGATCGAGGACGGCAAGATCACCTATCCGGTGAAGGGTGCGACCTTGATCGGCAACGGCCCCGACGTGCTGACTCGCGTGTCGATGATCGGCAACGACATGTCGCTCGATCCGGGTGTCGGCACCTGCGGCAAGGAAGGCCAGAGCGTACCCGTCGGCGTGGGCCAGCCGACCCTCAAAATCGACAGCCTCACTGTCGGCGGCACGGTGTAAGTCCGGCACGCCTTGGGTGCGGTGCCCATGCGCACCGCACCCCGGCAGTGCGCCATACGGTTTTATTCCCTTGTTTTCATCGCATTCTTTCTTGCGCAGGCTGGCACGGCCAATGCTTATACTCAAGCAAGCACAAAAAATTTAATGGTAATGTCATTAAAATAAGTGCTATATTTCTAGCTTCTGATTTGAAGCAACGAGGTGAACCCATGTCTGTATCGAAAGCAACCCCGACCGCAAAGAAATCGATTGCGGCAACTAAAGCGGCAGTGGATAAAAAACCCGCCACGAAAAAGACCACTGCTAAACCAGCACCAAAGGCCGCGCCCGCCAAGGCCGCAAGCCCTAAACCGCGCGCCACCAAGCCGGTCGCCAGCGCCAAAGCCAAAGGGGATAAGCTTCCTGCCGCCAAGTCCGCTCCGGCCAAAAGTAAAGCCGCCAAGGGAAATGGCGCAACGCCCATCACCCCCGAGCAGCGCTATCGCATGATCTGCGACGCCGCTTATTACCGCGCCGAGCGCCGCGGTTTCATCGGCGGTAATCCGGCGGAAGACTGGGCTGCGGCTGAGGCGGAAATCGACTGTTTGCTTCTGAACATGCAGCACTAGCATTTGGTTTCCGCGCGGAAGCAGTAAAGCATTTGCCGCGTTGTTTTTTGTGCTGGCCATGTTTGGGCGAGCGGGCTACCATGTCGCGAAATATCAAAGGGAGTCGCGCATGGGCATTTCCGCATTTGTGTTCTGGGGACTGATCATTGTGGCCGGGGTGTATCTGGTCATGCTCTACAACAGCTTGGTTCAGGTCAAACACAATGTGTCCAAGGCCTGGGCCAATATCGATGTGCTGCTCAAGCAGCGCCACGACGAGTTGCCCAAGCTGGTCGAAACCTGCAAGCAATATATGAAATTCGAGCAGGAAACCTTGGAGCGCGTGATGCAGGCGCGCAGCCGTGTCGCCAGCGCCCGCGAAGCGCAGGACATCGGCGCCTTGGGCCAAGCCGAAGGCGCGCTGCGCATGGGGCTGGGCAATTTGTTCGCGCTGGCCGAAGCCTATCCCGACCTCAAGACCAACGATACCTTTCAGCACCTGCAAGCGCGCATCAGCGGTTTGGAAAACGCTATCGCCGACCGGCGCGAATTCTATAACGAGAGCGTCAATATCAATAACGTGCGCATCGAGCAATTTCCCGATGCGGTGGTAGCGCGGGCCTTCAACTTCAAACCCTTCGAGTTATTGAATTTTCAAATCGAAGAAAAGCAGGATGTGAACATCAAGCAGTTGTTTAGCTAGCGGCTATTCGATGCATCGCTCCAACCCGCTGGCGCTCGCCTCGGGCCTGCTGTTTCTGTCCGGGCTTGGTCTGCTGTGGTATGTGTCCCATGACTTTTCGCTCATCAGCAAGCTCTACCTCGGCATCGCCTACTGTGCAGCCGCCAGCCTGATCGGCTTTTGGATGTGGCAGCACGGGCAGCGCCTTGCGCGCATCATTGAAGACATCCCTACCAGCCACATCGCCAGCGCGCCGCAAGGCTACGTCGAGTTGCTCGGCGAGGCATGCAAAATCGATGACATGAGTTTGGTCACCGGCCTCTCGGGCACGCCGTGCTTATGGTATCGCTGGCAAATCGCGCGCCGGGGCGGCGGGGGACAGGGCAATGATTTCATCGCCACGCTGATTTCGCACACCGTCTATATTCCCGGCGAGCACGAAGAAAGCCAATCCTGCATCGGCATACAAGACTGCACCGGCGAAGCGGTGATCTTCCCCCACGGCTCGGAAATTATCACAGCGCATCGCGAAATCTGGCACGAAGGCGACGTCCGCTTCACCGAAGAGCGCATCATGCCTGGCGACCCGCTCTATGTGCTGGGCGACTTTTCCACCCACGCCCCATCCGAAAGGCGCTGGGATCTGGTGAACGAAGTCGCCTCGCAACTCAGCATCTGGCAAGCAGACAAACCCTCGCTGCTGCGCCGCTTCGACCGCAACGGCAACGGCCTGCTGGACCCGGACGAATGGGAGATGATGCATCGCGAAGCCATGCGCATCGCCAAGAAAAAGCAGGTCAAAGAACTCGCCGCCCCGACCGTGCACCGCGTGATGGCGCCGGATAACGGCTACCACTATCTGATTTCATCCAAGCCCCCGCAAGATCTGGCGAGTCATTACCGGTTCTGGCGTAGCTTTGGGCTTGGGCTGTTTTTTGGCATGGGGGCGCTGGGCTTGTGGTTGGCTGGGCTGCGGTTAGTCATTTAGGGTAGTACTGGTGCACGCTTAATTCTGGATGCTATCCTTCATCCTTTCGCAGCAGGAGTAAGCCAGATGAAAAATCTTGATAAATCCGAAAAGGAAATTTTGGGCGAATACGATAAAGGCACGCTCAAATTCATAGCGCCTTCAAAGGCTAAATTGGCTAAATTCAAAGTTGCCGCTACCGCGGCTTTTCTTAATGAAAAGCGAGTCAAGGCATAATCGTGCCCCTATTTATGCCGATGACTCTGCCGCCGCTTTATAAGTACCTTGACGTTTCAGGTGCGAAGCTGACGCTCGGAAATAGAACGTTCAAACACGCAAAACCGTCTGATTTCAACGACACAGAAGACCTAACGATCCAAAGCATCTTCGCCGAGGACACTGAGGTAGCACTGAAGAAGATCGCGAGCGGCTTCACTGACGTGATCCTACGGCACCTTAACGAAGAGCCCACATGCAGTTCACCAATGAAGGAAAAAATCAAGGTCATTCAGCAGATTTACCGAGCAAATCCGGGGGCCGCTAACCTGGTTCGGGCCGAACTGATGAACGCGGACGAACGGATATATGACATCGAGTACCACCGCAAACAGGCGCAGGCGCATATCGCGGAGATCAACGAGTTCATGCAGGGCTATCGCGTACTTTGCGTCACTGCCCACAAAGACTCCGAGCGCATGTGGACTGAGTATGCTGAGAATCACAAGGGCGTTTCTCTGCGAATCCAACCAAATCTTGCCAAGGACTCCAAATTCCAACTTTTTCGCCCCGTCACTTACCGAGAGAAACGCCCCCCGCTCTACGAAGATACGCTTGAATTCGGCGCCAGTTCTTTGTTTGGAGACCATGAAGCACAGTATAGGGTGACCACCGAACGCATCATCTACACCAAAACGTTGGAATGGCAGCACGAAGGCGAATATCGACTAGTTATTCCGATTCGCGAAAATGAGAAGCCCTGGGATACGCTCCCGTACCATCCTGAAGAGATCACAGAGTTGTATCTCGGCCTCGATATGAAGAAGTCCGATATCGAGGATATCATTGGTAAGGCACGCACCGTTAATCGTGACATCGCGCTCTTCCGAGCCAAACGCGACGGAGGTGGGAAGCTAGTTTTCGATCAGTTGTAAGAGGTTGGAGATGTTAGTTAACCATGCTGTATGCGTTGCACCGCTTCAGCGGCACGGATGACAGGTATGTCTCGATACTGCTTCAAATCCAACAGATGGGCATCGCCGGAGACGATGAAATCAGCTTGTGCTGCGAGTGCGCAGGCCAGCACCGCATCGTCGGCTGGGTCGCGGGCAATCGTCTGGTTGATCTGCGCGGGCACGGCCAACTGCACCAGCGCCGCATAGCCTTCAAATAGCGTTCGCACTTGCAATCCTCGCGTCGCTAGCGCATCGGCGAACTTGGGACGGGTCATCACGCCCAGCAGTTCGGCCAGTAAAGGCGTGCTGCTGCATAATTCAACCTCCTGCCGTTTTGCCGCGTCGATCAGTTTGCCAAGCGTACCTTGCCACAACAGACCCGAAAGCGCCGTATTGTATCAAGCACCAGGCGCGCGGCGCGACTCGGCACGATAGGCATCGATTTCGGCTTGAATCTCCTCCGGCGACATGGGGGGCAGCGGTTGCGCGGCCAATTGCTCGCGCGCCTGAGCCATGCCCTCTATCCGTTCGTTACGCAGGGCTGCGCGAAGCAGTTTCTCGATGGCCGTTGCAGATAGCAGACCAGCGCGCTGAGCTTCTTGTGCTAATTGATCGGACAAATCAATTTGAACAGTCGTCATGGTAATGTTCCTTTAACCGTAGATACGATTTTCATTATATAACACGCACCGAACGAGCCCCGGCTTTTGGACGCGCGCCAGCAAGCCAAGCTTACCCATTAGCCGGCTACTTCATATATGGCAAAGGCGGTGATATTCTACTTGAGGCCGACACAAACGGAAAAAGCGTGAGTATGGGTAGGTTGGTGGCCGCGCATTAACTATGCGCTTGCACTAGTGTCCGGTTTATTTTAGCCCAGCGGACTGCAAAGCTAATACTGGCGCGGGTTTCGAGGGATTCTGGGGTGTCCACGATTTGATTTTCAATCTACACATTTGCGATGCTTCCTGGTTTGACCGGCCGGGGGTAGAG
>JACRIU010000060.1 GCA_016235775.1 Hydrogenophilales bacterium | reverse complement strand
CAGCATACCCATCAGTTTCGACATCTCTCGTTTCCTCATCTTGCCCTCCTGGGATCAGCGCAACTGCGCGATGTCGCCAGTATCAGCAATGTCGTAGCTCACCAGATGAGCCTGTCACTATCATTCGCTAGAAGAGCCTTTTGCAAAGGGGGAGACGCAATCTTGATCGATATTCGCATGCTGGTGTGGTCTCACATGAATGGCAGAGAACTTAGGAGAGCGGCTCATCCCCCTTTATTTGGTTAACACAAATCTGGCATTACGCTGCAACAACTCCCTGCTACGGTTGATGACGCAATCATCGTCGGTGTCGTCTTAACTGTTGCCACTTACTTTAAGGGAGTCTGTCATGCCTCAACGTAGAACCATCGTTATTAAAACAGCCATGTTTGCCGCATTCCTCAGCTTGTCGGCAATCGCGTCCGCCAGTGGATATGATGATCAGGACCACCGGGGGAAGAAAAACAGCGACAAGGATAACGCCCATAGCGTGCAGCTCGGCCCACGTCCTTACTACCTCGTCGACGATATGGAACCCGGCAAACTCAAGACAAAATTGCAAAGCTGTGCGAATGGTCCGTTCAAGAAGACCGAGTTTTCGATTGGCCATCGTGGCGCCGCGTTGCAGTTTCCCGAGCACACCAAGCAGTCTTATGAAGCAGCCGCGCGCATGGGCGCCGGGATTGTCGAGTGCGACGTGACCTTCACCAAGGACAAGGAGCTGGTATGCCGTCATTCGCAGTGCGATCTGCATACGACCACCAACATCCTCGCCACGCCCTTGGCCGCCAAATGTTCCGTGCCGTTTACACCCGCCGATCCCGCCTTGGGCACGCCGGCGAGTGCAAAGTGCTGCACCACGGACATCACGCTCGACGAATTCAAAACACTCAAAGGCAAGATGGATGCATCCAATCCGAAAGCCACCACGGTTGCCGAGTACATGAACGCCACCCCGAGTTTCCGCACGGATTTATATTCCGCGAACGGCACCTTGATGACGCACAAAGAGAGCATCGAGCTGTTCAAAAAATTGGGCGTGAAGATGACGCCGGAGCTCAAGGCAGCCGACGTGCCGATGCCGTATGAAGGCAGCTACACGCAACAAGACTACGCACAGCAAATGATCAACGAGTACAAAGACGCGGGTGTGGCGCCGGAGAGTGTGTTTGCGCAGTCGTTCAATCTCAACGACGTGCTCTACTGGCTGCAGCATGAGCCGGGGTTCGGTAAACAGGCGGTGTACCTCGACGAGCGCGTGGATGTACCCGGTGGTTATGCCGCCGCGGTAGCCGGCATGCCCGCGATCGCCGCGCAAGGCGTGCGCATCATCGCGCCGCCCATGTGGGCGCTGGTCACGCTCGACGGCAGCAAAAAGATTGTGCCTTCGGATTACGCCGTGGCCGCCAAGGCCGCCGGTCTGGATATCATCACCTGGACCCTGGAGCGCTCCGGCCTGTTGAAGAATGGCGGCGGTTACTATTATCAATCGACCACCGATGTCACCAATAACGAAGGCGACACCATGGTCATGCTCGACGTGCTTGCGAAGGATGTGGGCATTCGCGGCCTCTTCTCCGATTGGCCCGCGACGGTGAGCTACTACGCCAACTGCATGAACAAGAAATAGCACTATTCCAATACAGCGGTAGCTAAAAGGCCAGCGCAAGCTGGCCTTTTGCATTGGTGCGTCCGGGATATCGTTTCATTTTCAGTGAAACGATTTGATGATTTGTGAAAAATTCATCACAAAAACAGTATGTTAAATATTTCACCTAGTTCCGGATCGGCGTTTCCGAGCTTAATCGTTTCATTATTATTGAAACGGTCATCCATATATTGTATAAATATATTTATAAACAAAAGGTTGTTCGTTTCAAGCGATAGGAAAATCATTTCATGCCACTTTCTGAAAACGCCATTCTGGATTTTTTGAAGCAACACAAGTCTGCTCGACGCGATGAGATTCGACGCGGCCTGGATGCCGAGGCGAGCGAAACAACGGTTTGGCGACATTTAAAGATTCTGTTGGCTGCGCGCAAGATTGAAGTCGAAGGCCGCGGCTCCGCCACGCGCTACCGCTTGGCCGGCGCAACGAGTATTCGCGCGTATTTGACCGCTCCCTGGAATCAGCGGCCGGTGGTGCGCTACAAAAAATCTTTTCTGGACGCCTACGTTCCCAACAAAACATTTTATTTAAGCGAGTCGGAGCGGCGAGCGCTACAGGAAATCGGTGCCCTGAATTGGCCGCCCATGGAAGCGGGAACATACGCGAAGCGCATTCTGGAACGCTTGCTGGTCGACCTCTCCTGGGCTTCTTCGCGCATGGAAGGAAATACCTACAATATTCTGGACACGGAACGACTGATTCGTTTTGGGGAGGAGGCGGCCGGCAAGGAGCGCAAGGAAGCCGTGATGATCCTGAACCACAAAGATGCAATCCAATATGTGGTCGAGAACATCACGGACATTACCCTAAGCCGCCAAGACCTTTTCAACCTGCACGCGCTGCTATCCACCGGTTTGCTCATCAATCCGGCGATGGCGGGCCGACTGCGAGAAATGGCCGTCGACATCGCGCATTCCAGCTACAAACCCCTCGATAACAAATTCGAAATCGAAGACGAGTTCGAGGTGCTGGTTTACAAAGCAGCGGAAATCCAAAACCCCTTCGAACAGTCATTCTTTCTGCTGTTGCATATTCCTTATCTGCAGCCCTTTGACGACGTCAACAAGCGCACGGGACGAGTAGCGGCCAATATACCGCTGCTTAAAGCGGACCTCGCACCCCTCTCCTTTGTCGCCATGAACGACCGCGATTATATTGACGGGCTACTCGGGGTGTACGAGCTCAATAATATTGCATTGCTGCGAGACGCCTACATTGCCGCTTATCGGGCATCCGCAGAAAACTACAAAACACTTCGTGCAGAAGTGGCGTCCCCTGAAAAAGCAGCCTTGGCTTATCGCGATTTCGTAAAGAGCGTCATTCGACGCTGTGTTCTCGAATGGAAAGCGTGCTCTCCGGATAGCGTGCTGCGACTCGCCCAAGAGGCCGGAATTCCAGAAAATGAGCGGCAAGCTGTTATCGCTTACATCCTTGCGGAGTTTGCTGGTTTGCATGAAGGCAATTGCATACGCTACCGCTTGAAACCGGAAGACCTTGAACAGCTAAAGGGCTAGGGAGAGGGCGATGCGATCGTCCATTTCTTCGATCACCTCTCCTCACGCAGAAGCGCCGTTTTTTTGTTCACGCTTCTTCTCTATGCGCGAGAATGAAACGAGGGTTTTGTAGCGCCGGCATCCCTGCCGGCAATGTCTCGTTGATACGCCGGCATTTAGCAGGCTTGCTTGTCCACCTCCTCCCTTTGGCTGCGGAAGGGTCGCTTTGAAGCAGCGGGGTACCTAACGGCGTATCCCTTGCGGGTAAAAAGAGGGAACAAGGGGGATTTGTCGTGACGCAACGAATAACCACCGCTTTCAAATCCTCCCTCTGTCCCTCCTTTTGCAAAGGAGGGAACCTTCCTTCCTTGTTGCGCTGATTTGATTGATGTAGGGGCGAGACATATCTCGTCCCTACGATGATTCTTCCTATCCATCACCATGAGTCGAACGGGCTATGCATTCGCGGTTTTGATTCGCGCGCGCCTACGCGGGAGCAGCAAACTTAAAACATCATGAGCCGGAGCACGTAGTTCCTTGCATTAAAACCTTCGTGATCACTTCACCGGAACGTCATAACGGATTGCTAGTTTTGATCTTGCCATCTTGGCGAATCTTCTTTTTCCAAATCAATCGGGGGTCATCATGAATGCAAAGAACATCAGTTTGGTAGGGCTGGCGCTTGTCAGTCTCGCCGCCTACGGAACGACCGGCGCCGCCGAGGCGCCGACCCATGGCGTAGCGGTGGGCGAGGTCACGGCAGACAGCGCGATCATTTGGTCGCGTGCAAACAGCGAGGGAAAAATGCACGTCCTGATCAAGGATGGTCAGTTCAAGGACGGACATTCCGGGCGGACGGTTGCCCACAAGACGTCCACCGTGAAGGCGGCCGACGATTTTACGGGCAAGCTGTCTTTCAGCGGCCTGCGCCCAGACACGGTCTATGAGTACCAGGTCTGGTTTGGCGGCGAAGACGAGCATGAAGCATCCGGCGAGGGATTGAAAAAAACCCAATCGAAATTCACCGAGGGAATGTTTCGCACCGCGCCGGCGCCGCATGCAGCCAAGCGCGTGAGTTTTGCGTTCGGCGGCGATCTGGCGGGGCAGAACACCTGCCGTGACGAGGTGGAAGGCTTCCCCATCTTCGCCGCCATCGACAATATGCACCCCGACTTTTTTATTGGGCTGGGCGATATGATCTACGCGGACGGCGTGTGCGACCCCATCGGGCGCTACGGGAACAAGCAGGTTCCGGGCGGCTTTACCCAGGCCTTCGATCTGCCGAGCTACTGGGCGCATTGGAAATACAACCGCGGCGACAACGCTTACCGCGCCCTGCTGGCGAAGACGCCGTACTACGCCATTTGGGACGACCATGAAGTAGTCAACGACTTCGGGCCGCTGCACGACACCCGCACCGCAGCGCCCTACACACCGGATGTGCACCTGCTGCCGCTCGGTCTGAAAGCCTTCCTCGATTACAACCCGATCATGGAAAAAGCCGACAACCCCAAGCGCATCTATCGCAACATCCGCTGGGGCCAGCATGTAGAGCTTTTCATTCTGGACACGCGCCAATATCGCGACGCCAACTTCGCTGCGGACAGCAAGACGCAAGCCAAGACCATGCTGGGCCGCGAGCAATTGGAATGGCTCAAGGATAAGATGAAAAAATCCAGCGCAACCTGGAAGATCGTTGTTTCCAGCGTCCCCATGTCGATCCCGACGGGCTCGGCAGGCGCCGCCGGGCGGGATGGCTGGGGGAATTTCCATGAGTCCGGCGGTTTCGAATACGAGTTGGCCGACATCTTGAAATTCATGAAGGACAACAAGATGTACAACAACCTCTGGATTACGACGGATGTGCACTTCGCGGAGGCCTTCCGCTACACGCCCTTCCAAGACGATCCGGCGTTCCAGGTGCATGAGCTGGTTGCCGGGCCGATCAACGCCGGGGTATTTCCCAACCGCAATTTCGACACCACGCTGGGAACGGAAAGCCTGTTCTTCTTTGGGGCCAATTCCGCATCTGACGTGAGCACCTGGGCACAGGCGAAATCCTGGATGAATTTCGGCGCGGTGGAAGTAAGCGAAGAAGGCGCGCTGAAAATGTCAGTGCGCGATATCGTCGGCAACACCGTTTACGAAAACACACTCCTCCCTAAATAACCTTTAACCCGTAAGACGAAAAAGCCCGAGGCAGACTCGGGCTTTTTTTCGAATAAAAAGCGCAACCATCGCGCGCCTACTGTTTGGCCTATACGGCGGACGAGTGGCGAATAAGCAGCACAGTAAGCTCGATTATCTACAGATAGCCAGGCACAACATTTTCAATCAGCCGACACTAAAGCTTTCAATTAGCCGGGGCCGCCACTTGACATAAAATCCCTAACGGCTATTCTACATTCTAGAATCTAGAATACCATTATGGAATGATTTAAAGATGCTCAAACCCCAAGACATTCTGGTGATGCTCAAGCTGGTGGCCCTGGGCCAGCGGCCATGGTCTTATGCCTGGCTGGCGGTGGATCTGGGCATGAGCCCTTCGCAGCTCCATTCAGCGGTACAGCGTGCGCTGGCGGCGCAGCTCGCTGTTAAGAAGGGGGATGTCATCACCCCGCATATCCGCAATCTTGAAGAATTTCTGATCCACGGACTCAAATATGTTTTCGTGCCGGAACTTGGTCAGCCGTCGCGCGGCATGCCGACGGGGTACGCCGCACCGCCGCTCGCTCGGCACTTTTCCGGTTCGTCCGAGCCACCCCCGGTTTGGCCGGATCCGGAAGGCACCGTGCGCGGCAGTGCTTTTTCGCCGCTGTACAAACTGGCGCCGCAAGCAGCTCGTTCCGACCCGGCGCTCTATGAATTGCTGGCGCTGGTGGATGCCATCCGGGGCGGCAGGGCGCGTGAGCGCGCATTGGCCGCCAAGGAACTGAGCAAACGGTTGGCGAAGTATGCATAGACCGGCAAACCCTAATCTGGAGATGATGGAAATCGTCGCCGCACGTCTTGGCGCGCTGGCGGAGGAAATGGTGTTTCTCGGCGGGTGTGCCACAGGCTTGCTGATTACCGATGCAGTCGCACCCCCAATCCGTGCCACGAAGGACGTGGATGTAATCGCCGAGGTGACTTCGCTCGGGGAATATCATCGCTTGTCAAAGCGGCTGCGCGAGCTGGGTTTTCGTGAAGATCAAAGTTCGGATGCACCGATATGCCGTTGGCGGGTCGGCGGCCTCATGCTGGATGTAATGCCCACACGGCCAGAGATATTGGGCTTCGGCAATGAGTGGTACCCACTGGCATTTGCCGCAGCCGAGTGGGGAAAGCTACCTTCAGGAAGGCAAATCCGCATGGTTTCCGCCCCGTATTTTCTGGCGACAAAGCTTTCGGCGTTTGATGGCAGAGGGCAAGGCGACTACATGATGAGTCACGATATGGAAGACTTGGTGGCTGTGTTCGATGGCCGGCCGGAAATTGTAGACGAGGTCGGGCGTTGCGATTCGAAACTGCGCGATCACCTGAAACTGCGCATAACCACCTTGTTGAAGGATGAACGATTCCTTGAGGCATTGCCCGGCCACATGCCGGGCGATGCAGGCAGCCAGGCGAGAGTGCCGATTATTATTCAACGTCTCAAAGCAATAGTAGTAAGCAAGTGAAATAGCGCGTTTTAGAATTCCTCCACAAGCTCCCTCCCCCTGATGGGGCATAAGCGCTAACTTATCCTGTTCCTCCCCCTTCAAGGCATAGGTATCTACACATCACCTCCCCCCTTTGGAAAAGGGGGGTTAGGGGGGATTTTGAAGCGTCGGCGCAACATCCAAATCCCCCTTGTTCCCCCTTTTTCAAAGGGGGGAGACGCTAGCTCGATAGATGATTGCGCACTTGTGTAGATACCTATGCCTTGAAGGGGAGGAAGAAATGCGCTGGCGCACTTAAGTTAGCCCCCCTTGATCACGCTTCGCCTTACCAAATCCCCCCATCCCATTTTCACCACGCGCCCTAAGTCGATATGACCCAAACGGGCTATACATTCGCGATTTTTGTTCACGCGCGCGTCATCGCGCGCACTTAAGGTGGCCAAGTAATTTTTTTTGCCGCACCGGGAACTTTCGATGCGCACTAGCCCGAAAGGGCTACGTTTTAACCGATGTGCAAACGCATGCCGGTAACAGCACGCTGATAGCCTGAGCGTGCTTACTGAATCAAAGCGCGCGCAGCGATGCCGCGTTGCAAAGTACTTAAGCCACACCCGCCGCGAGGCGGGGCCGGAAAGCCGCGGATCTCGAAGCAGGGGAGTAAAGGGGAGACAGCCGGGTCGCAAGTGAGCATCTCAATCAACCTAAAGGAGTGATTTTATGAAACTGCAACAAAAACTCTTGGCGACCTTATTGGCCGTCGCTTTTACCGGCGGCGCGCACGCTGCTATGCAAAACTCGACATCGGGCAACGGCAGCTTGTACGCCAGCGTATCCAACGGCACGACTTCTTCGGCAGTGTTCGATCTGGGCTTTCTGCTGGACGACTTCTTGCCCGCCAGCTTGGCAGCCGCCTCCACGAAGACCTGGAACCTGGCCACCAGCAGTCCGGCTGCCGGCGTGATCGGCGTCACCAACTACAGCACCATCTGGTCTCAATTCGCCGCCACCGTCACCAATTGGGGCGCGGTCGTATTCGACGTAGCCGCTGGTGATAATACCGGCTCCGGCCTCGGCACCGACCGTTATCTGAGCACATCCACCGATCCCTTTGCTACCGTCGCTGCCCAGAAAAATGCCAACTTGGCAAACTTTGGGCTTGCTACTGACCTCTACCTCACTTCAAACAATGCCCTCGGCACCCATGGCACCACGGACAACGGCGCATCGTTGAGCACGGGTGGTACAAGCCTGTATGCCACTGGCAAGGGTGACAAGTGGGTGAGCAAATCCACCTGGGACACCACCGGGATCGTAGGCACCGCCTCCGATTTTTACTACGTGCAAACCAGCTCCGCCAATGGTTTGAGTAATGCCACCACCCCGACGGCTTATGCCGGCAAATTCAACCTGACCCAAGCCGGCGTGTTGACCTACTCGGTCGCCGCCGTGCCGGAAGCCGACACTTGGGCCATGTTCGCCGCCGGTCTGCTGGCCGTGGGCGCCATCGCCCGCCGCCGCATGCAAGCGTAAGCAGTCCTAAGCAGACGGCGGCCCGCATGCGCCGTCTGCCCGGCCTGGCGATTAATTCTTTTACAAACTTTAGGAGCATCAAATGAAACAACTTAGCTATATTTCCCTCGCTGTCGCCGCTGCATTTGCAGTGGGCGATGCCGCCGCCGTTGGCTTGACGCAGAATATCTGGGCTTCCGGCGCGTCCGCGCCCACCCGCGCCGAATACAACGCCTTCGCTTCCAACTGCTCGGCTGCCGGCATCACGATTTACATGAACGGCACCAGCAGCACGCTCACCAGCGCCAGCCGCCCCGGCGATGCCAGCACCGGCAACTGGTTCCGCTATAGCTGCGTCATCGATGCAGCGAAAACCGCCACCTTCAAGGCCTGGGACGGCGATACAGTGAATATGTACCACACCGTGGAAGGCGGTTCCTTTGTGGCTTTCCAGCCGCATCTGCCGACCCCCACGCCGGCCGCCCGTATCGACCCCGCCCTGACCGGCTGCGTCTCGCTCGGCACCTCCGGCGGCGTGACGGTTTTTAAAAGCTGCGCCAAGACCACCGCCACCAACGCCTCCCGGCCTGACGGCGGCTTCGCTGACGTGGAAGACGACCTGTGGCCAACGCTGAACCAAGGCGTCAACTTCGCCCACAAAACCGCCAACGTGTCGCAGTTGTTCGGCGTAGCGGTGACGGATGCGCTGTACATGGCGATGCAGGACAAGCAAAAGGCCGACGGCGACATGGATGCGACTTGCGTGACTGGCGATTTCACGCCCGGCAAGTGCCAGCCCAATATCGGCCATGACCAGTACCGCGCCATGATTTCGGTGACTGGTGCGGGCGGTGCTTATCAGGCTGATTGGCAGCCGCTGGCCGGCGCAGCCGGTTCGGGCAAAACGGTGCGCGTATGCCGTCGCGTGGAGTCATCTGGCACCCAGGCTTCTTCCACTGCCTATTTCCTGGAAAATCCCTGCCGCCAGTGGATCCCCGCGTCGGGCTTGCAGTTTCCTTCCACCAATCTGGATGATGCGGCCGGCTTATACGACGTGGTGGAAAACTCCGGCACCGGCGACGTGAAGGCTTGCTTGACCAACTCCAACAACATCGTCAGCAAGACTAACGCGAGCAACGGCGCCGCAGGCAACTACGCCAGCACGGCTGCTACCAACTTCGCCATCGGCGTGATGTCGGCGGAGAACATTGTCGCCTCAACCGACAAGTTCAAGTACCTTAAGTTGGACGGCGTTTCCCCGAACGCGGATGCCAAGCAGCGCGCAGCGGGCGCCAAAGGCAAATACGGCTTCGTGATGGAATTGGCCTACTTTGCTGTTCCACAAGTAGGTGAAGGTTCAGTAAGTAAGCCGCTCACGCTGAATCCATCTTTCGACACGGCGCCTTTCTTCGACGAGCTGGCCAACGACATGGCTGATCCAGCCGTGCTCGACTTGGCCGGTGTATTCGTTGCGCCGACCGCCCCGATTGCCCCGGCTTTCGACGGCGACAAAGTGGGCTCCGGCGCTAAGTTCGGCAACAACTGCGCACCGCAAACACTGTTCTTCTAAGCTTGTGATCTGAACGGCGCCGCGCAATGCGGCGCCAGCAAGATGTTGCACAAACAGCCCCGCAAGGGGCTGTTTTATTTGGGGGTGTCGTAGCGCCGG
Source organism: Hydrogenophilales bacterium (assembly GCA_016235775.1). GTDB lineage: Bacteria > Pseudomonadota > Gammaproteobacteria > Burkholderiales > Thiobacteraceae > RBG-16-58-11. Next base: position 9,168 of record JACRIU010000060.1, on the reverse strand, counting down.
CATCCTTGCCGGCATGCCGGCTGGAAGCCGTCGCTACACAGGCATGCGAACGATCCATCAACCCGGAATGAGTCAAACGGGCTATACGGTATCCCCATTACGCAATCAAGCTGTCATGCGATCTGGATAGACTGCCGGATTCATAAGCGCCTTTACCCCGCGCAATTTATCAACGGGCATTCGCGCCACGCCTGCCAACCAAGAAAATCGTAAATATGCAGTGGATGAAGGGATTGGCGTTCATGCTATTAGCCGGATTGCCTTGGATCGCGATGGCGGAGAAACCGGCAAGCGCCGATGCGCCTCCCGCGCCAATGTCCGAGAATGTCGCGGACAACACCTTCGATATTTTGGAATATGCCATCGAGGGCAACACCGTCTTGCCGGCATTGGCCATCGAGGAAGCGGTCTATCCCCATCTCGGCGAGAAAAAGAGCATCAAGGATGTGGAACAGGCGCGGCTGAGCCTGGAAAAAACCTACCATAACGCGGGCTATCTCACCGTGCTGGTAGATATCCCGGAGCAGGAAGTCAAAAGCGGTCTCATTCGCTTGCGCGTCACCGAATCCAGTGTGAGCCGGCTCAAGGTGAGCGGCGCGCGCTATTACTCCCTGGGCAAGATCAAAGAAAAAGCACCGTCCCTGGCCGAGGGCGGCGTACCGTATTTCCCCGACGTGCAGGCGGATCTCGCCGCGCTGACGCGCAGCCGCGACCGCTTGGTGGCACCGGTATTGCGCGCGGGCAAGACGCCCGGCACGGTGGAAGTGGAGTTGAAAGTAAAAGACGAGCTGCCGCTGCATGGCTCAGTCGAACTCAACGACGCTTATTCGGCCAACACCACTCACACCCGGCTCTCCGGCCAAATACGCTATGACAATTTGTGGCAGCGCGAGCACAGCCTCTCGCTGCTATTTCAAACCGCGCCCGAGAAACCCGAGGAATCAAACGTATTCTCCGGTACCTATGTCATCCCCGGCGATAACGGCCAGGCCTACGCGCTGTACATGGTGCGCTCGCGTTCCAACGTGGCGGCGGTGGGTGACTACACCGCGCTTGGGCAAGGCAACTTTTTCGGCTTCCGCTGGATTAGGCCGTTGCGCGCGTCCGAAGGCTACAGCCATTCCATGAATTTGGGAGTGGATTACAAGGATTCGGCCGAGAGTGTAGTGGGCAGCGCCGACACCATCAGCTCGCCCATCACCTATACGCCGCTCAGCGCGCAATATATCGGCAACTGGAATTGGGCGCCGCAGACCTTGACCCAGTTCGACATCGCGGCGAATTTCAATTTGCGCGGCCAGCGCAATAACGAGGATGACTTCGCCAACAAGCGCTACAAGGCGCAAGCGAATTATTTCTATCTGCGCGGCGGCGTGCAGCACACCCAGGGCATCGGCGGCTGGACCTTATACACCAAGCTCGACGGCCAAGCCGCCAGCGGCCCCTTGATTTCCAATGAGCAGTTCACCGCCGGCGGCGCGGCCAGCGTGCGCGGCTACTTGGAATCCGAAGCGCTGGGCGACTACGGCGTGCATGGCGCGCTTGAAGTGCGCTCGCCCTCTTTCCTGCCCGAGGCGTTCGGGCCGGGCCAGCTATACGCCCTGGCCTTCGTCGAGGGTGCGCGCCTGAGATTGCTCTCGCCACTGCCGCAACAGACGTCGCGCTTTCTTCTTTCTAGTAGCGGCGTGGGCTTGCGCCTCAAAGCGGCCAAGGGCCTGAGTGTCAACGTCGATTGGGCGCTGCCTTTCAAGAGCTTGACCTATACCCAGGCGCGCGATTCGCGCTTGCATGCGAGGGTGGCGTATGAATTCTGATTTCCGCTTCGTGATGAAGGGCCGCGCACGCGTGGCATTGGCATGGGTGATGTTTTTTTCCGTGAGCGGGGTGCATGCCGATTCTTATATGAATTTGCCAGTGGCGTGCGGCGGTGGTTCTACTTGCTCGGGTGTTGGCTTTACTACTTTGTCTGGAGACGGTTCTTATTTGACCCGATCTTCCAATGCGGCCATTTCCAACATAGCGAATAACTATTTGACGGTAAATCAGATACCGCAAAACGGAATTTTTAACTGGGAGAGTTTCAATATCGCCAATGGCTACGGGGTTAAATTCCAATATGTAGACAGCTCAGGAAATGTGATCAATTCTCCATTCAGCACTTTGAACCGTATCTATGATGTAAACCCGAGCACCATCTTTGGCCGCATCGACGCGCCAGGCGGCACCATCTATCTAATCAACGCCAACGGCATTATCTTCGGCAACGGCGCCCAAGTGAGCGTGGGCTCGCTCGTCGCCAGCAGCCTCAACATCACCGACCAGCGTTTTCTCGATGGTTTGTTGAGTAAGGTGGATGGACTCACGCCGATGTTCGAGGGCAGCACCGGCTTCGTCAAAGTGCTGGAGGGCGCGAGCATCATCACCGAGAAAAACGGCTTGGTGATGATGCTCGCGCCCACCGTGCTCAATGCAGGCACGATTGAAACACCGGAGGGCCAAACCATTCTCGGCGCAGGCCAAAAAATCTGGCTCGCCGCGAGTTCGGATCCAAATCTGCGCGGCCTCGTGATCGAAGTGGACAACCCCGACGTGACCAGTTACACCCAGGCGAATGCGGCGCTAGCGAAGGGCGCGGAGGAATACCGCAACCCGGAATACGACATGCTCGGGGCCGCCACCAATCTCGGCAAGATCATCACCGAACGCGGCAACACCACGCTGATCGGCCACGCCGTGAATCAGAGGGGGCGTATTTCCGCCACCACATCAGTGAGCCTTAACGGCTCGATTCATTTGTTGGCGCGAGACAGCACGATAAGTAGCGTGGCTTCAACCTTCAGCAACACTAAACGCGATCCCCAGCGCGCCGGTCGTGTAGTGCTGGGCGCGGGCAGCATCACCGAAATCCTGCCCGAGGACAGCGCCGATACCAGCATCGATTCGCAGGCTTTTGCCTTGTCCCAGGTCAACATCGTGGGCAAGGAAATCATCATGGAAAGCGGTGCGGGCATCTTAGCGCCAGCGGGCGTGGTGAATATCAAGGCGCTGGCGAATCCGAGCAAAACCAACCTGGACGCCGATACCCTTACCGCAGCGGTGGCCGGCGTGCGCGTGCAATTCGATCAGGGTAGTTGGATCGATGTGGCGGGTCTCACCGATGCGGCAGCGCCGGTGTCGAATAATATTTTGGCAGTGGAGCTGCGCGGCGACGAGTTAAAGGACTCGCCCTTGCAGCGTGACAGCTTCCTGCGCGGGCAGAAGGTGTACGTGGATGTGAACAAAGGCACGCCGCTTGCCGACATCTCGGGCTACGAGTCGCAGATTGGCCGCACCGCGCGCGCGCGCTCCACTGTGGGCGGCACGATCAAGGTGCAATCCGAAGGCGAGATCGTGTTCCAGGCTGGCGCGAGCTTCGATGTTTCCGGCGGCAAGATCACCTATACCCCCGGATACGTTCAGACCACCCAGCTCATTTCCAACGGCAAGTTGGTTGATATATCCGTGGCCAACCCGAACGTGGTGTACGACGGTTTTGCCGACCGCATCATCATTAAAGATAAAAAGTGGGGCATAAACGAGACGATTTTCATCGGTGAAACGCTGCGCTATGACCCCGGCTATATCCAAGGCGGCAACGCCGGGAGCGTGGTGTTCCAAGCGCCGGCCCTGGTTTTGAACGGCGACCTGAAAGCCAATACCGTTGTTGGCGATTTCCAGCGCACGGCCAAGACGGCGCCGCTCGGCGGCTCGCTGCAGATCGGCCGGGCATCAAGCGCGGCGATCCCAGATTACAAGGTGCAGCAGAACGTGCTGTTCGATTACACGCAGCCGCAACTGGCACTGGGCTTCAAGTTTGGCGACAGCTTGGCGCAGAGCTTTAAAGATACCGTGGTGCTCAATCCGGCCTGGTTCGGCCAGGGCTTCGACCGCGTGGCGGTGTATACCAATAAGGGCGTGTCCATCGTGCAGGATGCCCCCATCAATCTCGCGCCGGGGGGCAGCTTCACGGTCAGGGCGAGCACGGCCGATATCGCCGGCAATATCGTCGCGCCGTCCGGCTCGATCGATATTCAAACGCTGGCGACGGCCAGCTTCAAATCTGGCGATACGCTCGATCTCACCGTCGCCGATGGTGTGTTGCTCAGCACCGGTGGCCAGTGGGTCAACGATTTTCTGAACCCGGCGCAGGCGATCGGCTCGGCGCTGCCGGACGGCGGCGCCATTTCCTTATCTTCGGCCCATGATTTGACGCTGGGTTCGGGCTCGGTGTTGGATGCCGATGGCGGCGCTTGGGTCGGCATAAAAGGCAAAGTGCAGGGTGGCGCAGGTGGCGATATCACCCTGAAAGCGGGTAATGAAGATAACGCAAATATCAACACTTCACCCTATATCTTGAGCCTAGGCGGCGAGCTGCGTTCCTATTCCCTGAAGCGAGGCGGCAAGCTCACGATTCAAGCACCGGCGAAGGTGCAGATTGGCGGCGTGGCGCCTGCGCCGGGTTCAGGTGTCTATCATTTTGATACTGGATTCTTTACGCGCGGCGGCTTTTCCAAATTTGATGTGAGCGGTCGCAAGGGCTTGACTGTGGCCGATAGCGCGAATATCGATGTGCGTATGTCCACCTTGCAATTGCAGCCCGACTATATTCTCGCCGCCAACGGCAGCAATATTCTGGATTACAGCAGTGTCGAGTTGCAGCCGGACGCGTTGCGCAAGGCGGCAGACATTAAGCTGGACGCGAGTGACAGCCTGAGCCTGTTCGGCGATCTCGTGATCGGCGCGGGCGCGCGTATCGGCGTGGACCCCGGCGGCAAGATCGATCTTTCCGCTAGCAAGCAGCTCACGGTGTATGGCGAATTGTCGGCTCCAGCAGGTGAGATCGTGCTGACAAACACCACGACGTCCACTTTCGACGCCACAAGCTCGATTTGGATCGCTTCCAGCGCCAAGCTCTTGGCGGGGGGCGTGGCCAGAACCACGATGAATAATCTGGGCCTGATCAACGGCGAGGTGCTGGACGGCGGCTCCATCACGATTAATGCGGATTTCAGGTATCTGGCGGTGGAGAAAGGCGCGATTCTCGATGTGTCCGGCACTTCCGCCTATCTGGATATCCCGACCGTGGGCGGCGGCCTGGGCCAAGTAGTGGCGAGCAACGCCGGCAGCATTAGCCTGAGCGCGGGCGAGGGCTTGTTTTTCAACGGCACGGTCAAGGCCGAGGCGGGTGGGGCACAGGCCCGGGGCGGCAGCTTTAGCGCCACGCTCGACGGCAAGCGCCACGTTTTCTCCCCTCTTGATCAGCTTAATTGGCCTTCTAATGATCGTGTCTTGACCCTGGGCGAAACCGCCGCCGCGCTACCGGCGGGCTTGATACCGAGCGGCGCGCTCAACGCGAGCGACAACGGTGCCGGTTCCATCAATGTGAAGGCGCTGGTGGACGCGGGCGTAGAGCAGATGACGTTCAAAAGCTCGGGCAGCCTCGTGGTGGATAATCTGACCGTGCCGAAATCGGCCAATCTGCGCTCGATCGTGCTCGATGCGCCGAAGATCAAGGCCCAAGGCGTGGCTGATCTGGCCGCGTCTTACATTCTGGCCGGCAATACCGACAGGCGATACCAAACCGCGCAAGCCGCCGCCGCCGGCAGCGCCGAGATGTGGTTGCGCGGCGATTTCGTGGATCTGATTGGCAAGTTCGCCGTGAACGGCGTGAGCGATTTGCATATCGAAAGCGCAAGCGATGTGCGTTTCCTGGGTGTGTTGCCTGCCGGCAGCGTGATTAGCAATTCGGATCGGCTCACTGGGCAGATTAATCTCGCCGGCAATGTGGAATTCAAGGCCGCGCAACTGTATCCCGCCACGCGCACCACCTTCAAAGTGGATGTCGATGCGGCGAGCGGCGGCACGGTTACCATTGCCCCCTTTAATGCGAACGCTGGCTTGCCCGCAGCGCCGCTCAGCGCCGACGGCGAGCTGATTATCAGAGCGCCGAACATCGAGCAGGGCGGCACGATCCGCGCGCCCTTCGGCGTGATCGATCTGGAGGCTTACGGCAAGCTCACTGCGACGCCGGGCAGCCTCACATCGGTCGCGGCGCTGGGACCGGACGGCAAGCCTTTACTGATTCCTTATGGCCGCACCGACAACGAATTGAGTTGGGTGTATGACATCGGCAGCTTCTCTTATGAAGTCGGCGCCGTGCCCGAGAAACGCATCCGACTCTCGGGTCAAGTGCTGACGGTCGCAGATGGCGCCCAAGTTGATATCTCGGCGGGCGGCGATCTGCAAGCGTATGAATTCTTCTCCGGCAACGGCGGCTCCATCGACGTACTGGCGCAAAAGGGCGTGTACGCCATCCTGCCTGGCTACACCAGCAAATTCGCGCCTTGGGATGTGATGCAGAATTCGGATCTCAAGCCGGGCGACGCGGTGTATTTGGCTGGCGCGCCAGGTTTGGCGGCAGCCACCTATACCCTGCTTCCCGCGCACTATGCCTTACTGCCTGGCGCTTATGCGGTGCGAGTGGCGGATAAAAGCGCCGGCCTGTTGCCCGGCTTCGGCAGCACGCAGCCGGATGGCTCCCTCATCGTCCCCGGCTATCTGACCGACAGCCGAGGCACGGCGCGTGGCGCGTGGAACGGTTTTGAGGTTATTTCCAAAGCCATCGTTCAAACGAAATCAGAATTCGCGCTCAACACCGCCAGCAACTTTTTCCCCAATGTGTTGGGCCTGACTCAGGGCTTGGCGCAGGAAGCTGGTCGCTTGAGTTTAGTTGGACAGAAAGCGCTGAAATTCGAGGGCGATCTGATTGCCGCTACCGTGCCGGGCTATCGCGGCGCGCAGTTGGATATTTCCTCCAATCAACTGGCCATCGCGGATGCTTCCGCCGTACTGCCTGTTGGTTATGTGACGATTGATCCCACGCTGCTCGCGAGTCTGCCGATAGAGAGCGTGTTCTTCGGTGGCACGCGCCGCACCGTGGATGGCGTGGTGCAGATCGAGGACGTAGCAAGTAATGTGATCGTGGACACGGCCGCTTATGGGAAAGTGTTGGCCGCGCGTGAACTGATGTTCGCCGCCACCAAATCGATCACCGTGCGCGATGGCTCTGAACTCGCGGCCTATGGCGATGTGCGCAACGATGCGGTAGTTAACTATGCAGTGACTGGCGACGGCGCTTTGCTGCGCCTGGGTGCGGATACCGCCACGCTGACGCGCAGCGGCGTCGGCAGCCCGCCCAAGAACGGCGATTTGATCGTGGAGGCGGGCGCCAAACTTAGCTCCTCCCGTGCCGCGATTTTCGACGCTACCAAGAACAACCAAGTATTCGGTACGCTGAATTTCAAGGACGGTAAGGGCAAGCCGGTCGCGGGAGGCGCCCTGACCCTGGGTGCTGAGCGCATCAGCTTCACCGGCAAGGGTGTGTCGGCGCCGGTAGGCACGGCCGGTCTGGTGTTCGATCAGACGCAGCTCGACAATTTCTCCGCGCTCGACGCGCTTAATTTCACCAGCTACAGCGGCTTCGATTTCTATGGCGCGCCGGTGCTGGGCGCGCTCGATAGCAAGAAAGTACCTTTGCTCGACAAGTTGACCCTGCAAGGCGCTGCGCTGACTGGTTACGGCGGCGCAAGCAGCGTCGCCACTATCCAGGCCGCGGCCGTGGTATTCCAAAATCCCGGCGCGGCGCTTGATACCTCCGCGTCCCCGGCCAACGCGGGCGAATTGCAGATCAACGCCACCCAAGCGATCTTCGGTGCGGGCAATAAGGCGATTCGCGGCTTCAAGACAGTGACGGTGAACGCCGACGAAATCGTCGCGCGCGGCGTGGTCGATGTTGGCGGCACCGCCACCAACACCACCAGGGTGAGCGGCGATGTCGTGTTGAATGCCGGGCGCATCACCGGCGAGACTGGCGCGAGCCAGACGCTCGGCGCGAGCGGTCTCCTGACCACCTTGCAAAATCTGCTATTGAGCGCGCTGGCCCCGGCGACTAATCTGGGCGCGAACTGGACCTTGGAAGGATCAAGCGTCGCCCACGGCGGCACGGTCGAGTTGCCCTCGGGCAACGTAACCCTGCACGCGACCAGCGGCGATGTCGAGGTCGCGGGGAAGATCAATGCGGCGGGCATCGTGATTCCCTTCTTCGATGTGAACGTGCATTCGCCTGGCGGCACGGTGACGCTGACTTCGGATAAGGGCAAGGTGAAAATTCTTAAGGATGCACTGGTCAACGTTTCGGGCACAGCCGAGGCTGACGCGGGCACGCTCGCCGTTAACGCAACGAACGCAACTAATGGCGTAGTCGAGATCGCGTCGGACAGCATCTTGGGTGATTCGACCGGAGCGGCCAGCGGTCGCTTTGAATTAGACGTGGGCAGCCTGGCTGATTTCAGCAGCTTGAACCGCGTCCTTAACACAGGCGGCTTCCATGAATCGCGCAAGCTGCGCGTGCGCAACGGCGACGTGACTATTCCCGCTTCAGAGACCGGTAAGCACGCGGTGCTGGCGCATAATTTCCAGCTCACCGCCGACGGCGGCGACAGCACCACTACCAAAAAAACCGGGAATATTACCGTCACCGGCGAAGTGAACGCAGCGGGTGCGAAGGGCGGCTTCATCGGTTTATACGCGAAAAACGATGTCGTGCTCGAATCCGGCGCTCGGCTTGACGCGAGCGCCAGCAAGCCTGGCGAACACGGCGGTGATATTGAGCTATTCAGCACCGATGGCAATCTGAATCTGAAATCCGGCTCCACCGTCGCGGCCAGCGGCGGCGCGGGAAGTTGGGGGGGTACGCTGCATCTGCGCGCCAAGCGCAACAGCACTAACAACGACGTGCAAGTGACGGCGCTGGGCTTCACCCTCACCGGGCTCGATAAAATACTGCTCGAAGCCTACAAGATTTATGTGGACAGTAGCATTATTGCCGCCGATACGGGAACCACTAGCGCGTGGTATACCGATGCCGCAAGCTTCATGGCAAATACCAACGCGATCGAAAAGCGACTGGGTTTTGATTTAGAAAATAAGTTCACTAGTGTCCGGTTAAATTCAAAACAACATCAATTGGTTAGTGACTGGCTGCACGATGCTTCTGTTACCCAGTGGCTGAAAGGCGCATGAAATAGGGGTTTTCTCAAAAATTGAGACCGACAATATCTGTAACAAAGT
>JACRIU010000059.1 GCA_016235775.1 Hydrogenophilales bacterium | reverse complement strand
CTGCATCGAGGGTTCGAATCCCTCCCTCCCCGCCAAATACAAAAGGGAGCCCCGTGGCTCCCTTTTGTATTTGGCGGAGAGAGAGGGTGAAAGAGCCCTCCAGGGTTCGACTAGCCGAGCATTGCTCGGCTGGACGCCCGCAGGGCGGTCCCGTGCCGCCAGCGAGCGGCGCGGGATGGCTGGATCGCCATAAGGCGAGACTGACACAATCCCTCTCTCTATCAATTTGTCATTCGCTTCCCCGTGGCTCCCTTTTGTATTTGGCGGAGAGAGAGGGACGCTTTAGCCCCCGCATAGCCCAAGGACTAGAAATTAAAAGCAATTCCAAGTAGAATCACGCCTCTTTCAAATGCGCCCGTAGCTCAGCTGGATAGAGTACTTGGCTACGAACCAAGGGGTCAGGAGTTCGAATCTCTTCGGGCGCGCCAGACAATAATGGGTTAAGTGCAATCGCATTTAACCCATTTTCTTTTTCAACCCCAATCAAACCTCTTATTCACGCGCCCTCACGAACCAACAGGCGGGCAGGCCGACCCTTCCTTGCGCAATGTGCTTTGCAGGTAGCAGGTGAGCGCGCTGGAGCCGGCTGCGAATAGCCAGAAAACGAGGAAGGCTATCGTATAGGCCGACATGCGGCTTTCAAACAGGGGTTCGCCGTTATAGGCGATTTCCAAGGGGTCGAAAGCGGAGAACATCACGCCATCCATGGCGATAGCCACCAGGAACGAGGGCCAGAGCACCCACATCAATCGTTTCATTTTCTCTCCTCCTTTTCCGTTTTTTTGTTGGGCTGAACAGCCGCATCACCCAAGCGCCAGGTTAGTTTTTTGGTTTCAATGTAACAGCTTCCTCCATGCCCTGCATGATCCGCCCATGCAAAAGCCAGATTTTTCCCGGATCTTCCAACACCAAGGTCCAGCGGCCCGGCGCGGGCAACTGGGCGTGGCCGGTATAGCGCCCATTGCCGATGTGCGTCAATACAGCCGTCTGGTCCATGCCGGCGCGGGTGGGATGGGCGATGCGCAAGGTAATCCGATCGGGATGGCTGGCGAGTCGGCCGCTGAGGGTGAGCTCGACATTGCCGCCCGCCAGGCGCATGTGCGCTGCGAGTTGAAGCCGCGCCGCGGTTTCATCCCGCGCCAAGGTGCGATTGATGGCGAGGCCTTGTTTGTAGTAATCATCCACCACTACGCCGTCATCGCTTTGGATCGCCAGCCACAGCGTGATGAAACCGGCCACCACCGCCGAGGCGGGCAAGGCGATGAGGAACCAGGGCCAATAGTCGCGGTACCAAGGTCGTTGCTGATTCATGCTATACATTTTATTCCTTTCGCTACCGGGCGAAGAAGGTGGTTTGTTGCGTGCGGGTAAGTTTGCTGTTTTCCGCCGCGCTTATCTGGAATGTTACCTTGGCGGTGCGACCTTTCATCCCGGCCGGGTCCGCTTGCAAGCGCACTGACACCAGACGCGAAGATAAGGCTTCAACCGAGAGGGGCGATATGTCCGTGACCACTTTAATATTCGGCACGCCCTCCACCTTGATCGTGAACGTGTGCGGCGCGGCATCCATGTTGATGAGCATGATGCGGTAGCTGTTCTCCACCAGGCCCTGTGCGGTTTCGCGCGCCAAGGCGTTGCGATCGCGCATCACATCCACTTGCAGCGGCACACGCACCGTGAGCGCGGCGATCAACGCGGCCGACACGACTAATAAAATGACGCCGTAGATCAAGGTGCGGGGACGGAATACATGGCGCAGGATTTCCGCGTCGGTGTATTTTCTATTGAGCACGTTCTCGGTCGAGTAGCGGATCAAGCCTTTGGGATAGCCTACCTTCTCCATCACCTGATTGCAGGCATCCACGCACGCGCCGCAGCCGATGCATTCGTATTGCATGCCTTCGCGGATGTCGATGCCGGTCGGGCACACCTGAACGCAGATGCTGCAATCCACGCACGCACCCAAGCCTTGCGCCTGGTAATCGACCTCTCTGCCGCGCGCGCCGCGCGGCTCGCCGCGAGTCATATCGTAAGTAATCACCAGCGTGTCGGTGTCGAACATCACCCCTTGGAAGCGCGCATAGGGGCACATGTATTTGCATACCTGCTCGCGCAGCCAGCCGGCGTTGCCATAAGTGGCGAAGCCGTAGAAGAACACCCAGAAGCTTTCCCACGGGCCGACGGTGAAGGTGACAAACTCCTGCGTCAGCATGGCAATCGGCGTGAAATAGCCGACGAAAGTAAAGCCGGTCCAAAATGCGAGTGCGATCCACGCCGCATGCTTGGCGAATTTCAGCCCGAATTTGCGCGCGCTGAATGCCGTTTTATCCAGCTTCATGCGCTTGGCGCGGTCACCTTCGATCATGCGCTCGATCCACAGAAAGATTTCGGTGTAGACCGTTTGCGGGCAAGCATAACCGCACCACAGGCGGCCCGCGATCGCAGTAAACAGAAACAGCGCGAGCGCGGCCAGAATCAGCAGCGCCGCGAGAAAAACAAAATCCTGCGGCCAGAGCACCAGACCAAAGATATAGAACTTGCGCGCGCCGAGATCGAACAACACGGCCTGGCGCTCATCCCAGGTGAGCCACGGCAAGCCGTAATACAGCGCTTGCGTAAACAGCACCGCGGCCCAGCGCAAGTTTGAGAAAAGGCCGGTGACCGCGCGCGGGTAGATTTTTTGGCGCACCGCATACAGCGCCTGTTCCATCTCCTGCGCGGGTTCGGGTTTAGTGCGTGCCTCGGTCAATAGTTGTTACCTGGGTGTTTTATTAATCAAACGGGCGAGGCATGCCTCGCCCCTACATCCCCTGGCGCCCGAATCCCGACGCCCTATTTCTTCGCCGACAGGCCATACACATACGCCGCGAGCAAATGAATCTTGCCTTCGGAGAGCACGCCTTGCTGCGCCGGCATGAGGCCGTTGCGGCCCTTGGTGATGGTTTCAATAATCGCTTTCTCCGAGCCGCCATAGAGCCACACCTCGTCCGTCAGGTTGGGGGCGCCGAGCGCGGGATTGCCCTTCCCCTCCGGCCCGTGGCAAGCAGCGCAGACCGCAAACTTGGCCTGGCCGGCAGCAGCGAGCTGCGCGTCATGCGGGCGGCGGCTTAAGGAGAGCACATAATTCGCGGCCTCCTTCGCGCCCTGCTCACCGCCCACCGCCGCGGCCATCGGCGGCATCATACCGCTGCGGCCGTTGGTGATGCTGGCTTTGATGATATCCGCGTCACCGCCATAGAGCCAATCGTTGTCGGTCAAGTTCGGAAAACCTTTGGCGCCGCGCGCATCCGACCCATGGCATTGCGAACAATAGGTGAGGTACAAACGTTCGCCCATTTGTTTACCTTCCGCATCGGCGGCGACCGCTTTCAGGTCTTGCTTGAGAAACTTATCGAACAGCGGGCCATAGGCTTTATCCGCATCCGCCATCTCTTTTTCGTATTTACCGTGCGAGGACCAGTTGCCGATGCCGGCGAAGCTGCCGAGGCCGGGAAAAATCGCCAGGTAAATCAGGGCGAAAACCACCGTGATATAGAACAGCCACATCCACCAGCGCGGCATCGGGTTATGGAATTCGGCCAAGTCTTCGTCCCACACATGGCCGGTGGTGTCGGGCTTTTCGCCCGGCGCCAGGCGGCGCGTGCTCAGCACCTTCAGGAACACGCCGCAACCGATCACGCTGACCAGCGTGACGATCGCGATGAACAGGCTCCAGAAACCACTCGTGAAATCGCTCATAATGTTCTCCTATTTTTGTTCCGCAGGGCGGGGGGTATCGTCGTCATCCAAGGGCAAGCGCGCCGCTTCGTCGAACGCCGCCTTGCGCGGCGCACCATACGCCCACCATACGATGCCGAGGAAAGCGGCGAACGACGCCACGGTCATGATGCTGCGCAGGGTTTGGAGATCCATTATTTCCCCTCCTTCAATGCGATGCCGAGCACTTGCAGATAAGCGACCATGGCGTCTTCTTCGGTCTTGCCCTCGACGGCTTGCTTCGCGCCCGCGATATCGGCGTCGGTGTAGGGCACGCCCACGATGCGCAAGCCATTCATATGTGCGCCGAGCGTGTCGCCGTTCACCTTGTTTTGCGCCAGCCACGGATAAGCCGGCATATTGGATTCCGGCACCACATCGCGCGGATTCTGCAAATGCACGCGATGCCAGTCGTCCGAATAACGCCCCCCCACACGCGCCAGATCCGGGCCGGTGCGCTTGGAGCCCCATTGGAACGGGTGGTCGTACACGGACTCGCCCGCCACGGAATAGTGGCCATAGCGCTCGGTTTCGGCGCGGAACGGACGGATCATTTGCGAGTGGCAGTTGTAGCAGCCTTCGCGTTGATAAATGTCGCGCCCCGCCAATTGCAGCGCGGTGTAGGGCTTGAGGCCCTTCACCGGCTCGGTGGTGGATTTTTGAAAAAACAGCGGCACGATTTCCACCAAGCCTCCGACACTCACCACCAGGATGATGAGCACCATCATGAGGCCGATGTTTTTTTCGATTACTTCATGGCTTGAACTCATGTCTCTCTCCTTAGCGTTAAGCGTGGGCCGCGGCAGGCGCGGGAATCGGCGCATCCACCGCCTTCTGGCCGGATATGGTTTTGATCACGTTGTAGGCCATGATCAGCATGCCCGCGAAGAACATCGCGCCGCCCAGGAGGCGGATCATGTAATACGGATACATGCGGCCCACCACTTCGGCAAAGGCATAGGTGAGCGTGCCGTCCGGATTCACCGCGCGCCACATCAGCCCCTGCATCACGCCAGCGATCCACATCGAAGAGATATACAGCACGACGCCGATGGTGGAAACCCAGAAGTGCAAGGTGATGAGCTTGATGCTGTGCATCTCGGCGCGGCCGAACAAGCGTGGGATCAAGTAGTACGTACAGCCGATCGTCACCATCGCTACCCAGCCCAGCGCGCCGCTATGCACATGGCCCACCGTCCAATCGGTGTAATGCGACAAGGCGTTCACGGTTTTGATCGACATCATCGGGCCTTCGAAGGTGGACATGCCGTAGAAGGAGAGCGAGGTGATGAGAAATTTAAGTATCGGATCGGTTCTGAGCTTATGCCAAGCGCCGGACAGCGTCATGATGCCGTTCACCATGCCGCCCCAACTGGGCGCGAGCAGGATCAGCGAGAACACCGCGCCCAGCGATTGCGTCCAGTCCGGCAGCGCGGTGTAGTGCAGATGGTGCGGGCCGGCCCACATGTAAGTAAAAATCAGCGCCCAGAAGTGCACCACCGACAGACGATACGAATACACCGGGCGCCCGGCCTGCTTCGGAATGAAGTAGTACATCATGCCGAGAAAGCCCGCGGTCAAGAAGAAGCCCACCGCATTATGGCCGTACCACCACTGGATCATCGCATCCTGCACGCCGGCGTAGGCGGAGTAGGATTTCATCGCCTCGACCGGTATCGCCGCGCTGTTCACGATGTGCAGCAGCGCCACCGTCAGAATGAAGGCGCCGAAGAACCAATTCGCCACATAGATATGCGGCGTCTTGCGCTTCATGATCGTGCCGAAGAACACGATCGCATACGACACCCACACCACGGCGATCAGAATATCGATCGGCCATTCCAGCTCGGCATATTCCTTCGCGCTGGTAAAACCGAGCGGCAGCGTGACGGCGGCGAGCACGATAACCAGTTGCCAGCCCCAGAAAGTGAACCCGGCCAGCTTGTCGCAAAACAGCCGCGCGTGACAGGTGCGCTGCACCACATAGTAAGAAGTAGCGAATAGCGCCGAGCCGCCGAAGGCGAAGATCACCGCATTGGTGTGCAGGGGGCGCAATCGGCCGTAACTCAGCCACGGGATGCCGTAGGTGAGATCGGGCCAGATCAACTGCGCCGCGATCAGCACGCCGACCAGCATGCCGACAATGCCCCACACCACGGTCATCAGTGCAAATTGCCGCACCACTTTGTAGTTATAGGTGGCTTCCATACTTACTTCTCCTCTCGCTTAGAAATCGAAATTGTTTCAGGCTTGGCGGGCAGGTCATCATCCATCAACACGCGATAGGCCGGGCCTTCCATATCGTCGAACTGGCCCGATTTCACCGCCCACCAAAACGCCCAGCCGATGACGAACACCAGAATCAAACTCATCGGAATCAGCAAATATAAAATTTCCATCACACGCTCTCTGCCGCAAACGCGGGTTGCACTTTAGGCGCAATCGCCGCCTGCTGCTCACTTTCCGCCAAGCGCAGCGCATTCACCACCACGATCAGCGAGCTCAAGGACATGCCGATGCCCGCCATCCACGGCGTGACATAACCCAGCAGCGCCGGGGGGATCGCAATCAAATTGTACAGTAGCGCCCACAGCAGGTTTTGGCGCACGATGCGGCGCGTGGCCGCCGCCTTGTCCAGCGCCTCGCCGATGCGCAGCAGGCTGCCGGAGAGCATCACCACATCCGCCGCCGCATGCGCGACGCTGGCGCCGCCGCCCATCGCAATCGAAACTTGGGCCTGGGCCAGCACCGGCGCATCGTTCACGCCATCGCCCACCATCGCCACCACCGCGCCCTGCGCTTGCAGCGCCTTTACGTAGCGCACTTTGTCTTCCGGCTTGGCTTGCGCCTGCACTTGCTCGATCCCCAACTGGCGCGCCACGGCGTTCACCGCGCCGTCACTATCTCCCGACAGCAGATGCACGCGCAGGCCGCGAGCTTGCAGCGCGCTCACCAGTTGCACCGCTTCCGGACGCAAGCTATCGCCGATCTCGAACAGCGCCAGCCAACCTTGCGCGCTGCCCAAGCCAATCAAGGTATGCGCGGCATCGTGCGGGCGCAGGCTGCTGGGCAAGGCTCCCGCAAGCTCGGCGACAAAGGCCAAGCTGCCGATGCGCAGCCGCGCGCCGTCGATCACGCCTTCGATGCCGCTGCCGGGTGTGTTGCGCACATCCGCAGCCACCAGCTGACTCGGTTCTGCGATGCGTAAGGCCTGGGCCAGGCTATGCTCGGAACTTTGCTCCAAGGCGTTGGCGAATTGCAGGCAGTGCGCGGCGGAAGCATCGCCGAGGGTTTGCGTCTGGCGCAGAACAGTGCGCCCTAGGGTGAGCGTGCCGGTTTTGTCGAAGATCACATCCGTGACCCGCGCCAAGGTTTCCAATGCATGGCCGCGCGTCACCAGCAAGCCTTTACGTGCCAGCGCGCCGGTGGCCGCAGTCAGCGCCGCCGGCGTGGCGAGCGACAGCGCGCAAGGACAGGTCACCACCAGCACCGATACCGCGATGAAGATAGCCTTAGATGGATCGATGGCATACCAGACCACGGCGGCCAGGGCGGCGATCGCCAAGATCACCGCCACGAAAATTTGCGCCGCGCGATCGGCGAGCAGCGCCAGTTGCGGCTTCTCGCTTTGTGCCCGGTCGAGCAGGCGCAGCATGCCGGCGAGCACGGTGTCTTGCCCGATGTGCGTCACGCGCATCACCAGCGGGCCGCTGATATTGATCGAGCCGCCGACCAGCGCATTGCCCGCCCGTTTATCGATGGCGCGGCTCTCGCCGGTGAGCAGCGCTTCATCGGCTTCGCTCCGGCCTTCCGCCACCACGCCATCCGCCGGCACGGCGGCGCCCGGGCGAATCAGCACATGATCGCCGGCGGCGAGTTGCGCCACGGCAACCTGTTCGGTGTCGCGGTGCAGCGTAAAATCGACGAAGCGCACGGCGAATGCGGGAATAAGCTTGGCCAAGCGATCCACCGCTTGCGCGGCACGTTCACGCGCGCCCATTTCCAAATAGCGCCCCCCGAGCAATAGAAACACGAACATGGCGATGGAATCGAAATACACCTCACCGAGCATCGTCAGCGTGGCATGACAACTGGCGCTGAACGCGACGGCAATGCCCAGCGCCACCGGCACATCCATGCCGACGCGCTTGGCCGCCAGATCGCGCCAAGCGCCGAGAAAAAACGGCGCGCTGGAATACAGCACCACCGGCAGGGTCAGCAGCAAGCTCGCCCAACGCATCAGGCCTTGGATATCCGTGCTCATGCTGCCATCGTCGAGATAAGCCGGTATCGCATACATCATCACCTGCATCATGGACAGCCCCGCGATGGCGAGCCGGCGCAGCGCGATACGGCGCTCGCGCCGCTGCACACCTTCCTGGCGCGCGGCATCGAACGGATGCGCGGTATAACCGATCGCGGCGGCCGCGCGCAGGATGCCGGAGAGATGAATGCGGGAGTCGTCCCAGCGCACCCGCGCGCGGCGCGTGGTGTAATTGATATCGACCTACAGCACCCCCGGCAGGCTCGCCAAGTGCCGCTCATTCAGCCACACGCAGGCCGCGCAGCGGATGCCTTCGAGCAGCAGCGCCGCTTCGCGCGCGTTGCCCGCTTCCGCGCGCACGAAGGAACGCTGGATTTCGGGCGTGTCATAGAGGGAAACTTGCGAGAGAAATTCGGGCAAGGCGGCTTCAGGGTTGGCCGGCAACGCGCTGCGATGCCGGTAATAATCGCCCAAACCTTGATCGATGATGGCGCTTGCCACGGCCTGGCAGCCTCGGCAGCAAGTGGGTTGGGATTCGCCGGCATAGCTGACCGGGAAGCGGGCCGCGACGGGAACCGGCTGGCCACAGTGAAAACAGACCTGATATTCCCCTCGCGCCAGTTCGTTCAAACTGGTTGCCCCCATCCCGGCGAATCCTTTCCTGTATTTGGATTGTTATTCAGCTCTAGAAACGCCGTCCGTAACCTACCCCCCACACCACGGGATTAATCTTGAAGGTTGTGAGGTAAGCGCCGCTGCTCTTTACATCCGTTTCGATGTAGAGCTTCTTCACATCAAAGTTGATGTAGCTCTTCTTGTCAAGCGCAATGTCCACACCGGCCTGCAATGCGCCGCCCCAGCTATTGCGTTCGACATCGAGGGGAGAATTTAAACCCATGCTATAAAAGCGCGTGTAATTGACGCCGGCGCCGACATACGGCTTGATCTTTTCACTTTGCGTGAAGTGGTATTGCAAGGTCAGCGTCGGCGGCAGCAAGCTGACTTTACCCAGATTCGCGCCATTCAAGGTGACCTGATGGCGCGTGGTGCCGAGAATCAACTCCACCCCGACATTTTTGTTGATGAAATAGGTGAAATCAAGCTCCGGCACGGTTTCGCTGCTCGCATCCACACCCGTCACCGGGGCCGAGCTGGTATCCGGCGCGACATGGATCGCACGTATCCGCCACATCCAGTTTTCTTCCGCCTGAGCCACTCCACTCTGCACCACTGCCACGCCGACTGCACACGCTATCAACATCTTGTTCATCGCAAGTACCCCTTAATTAAGAATAAAATAGCCTCTATTCGGATATTATTGTCCGAATATGGCCAATATAGCGTGATCGCCTCCTGGGGTCAAATACCCCTAATGGGTAGGTGGTTAAAACCCCGGTGATGCTCGCCTCAGGTAATATCCTTTTATGATTCCGTGGCTTGAGCCTGGCGACCCGTTCCCTCCCACCAGCAAGGCGCTGAAGCAGCCGAATGGCTTATTGGCGGCGGGCGCCGATCTGACGCCGGCGCGATTGATCGAGGCATATTCCCATGGCGTCTTTCCCTGGTTCAATGCCGACGAACCGGTGCTGTGGTGGAGCCCGGATCCGCGCATGGTGCTGTTTCCCGCCGAACTAAAAGTCGGCCGCTCGCTCAAAAAAGTCATACGTAACCGCGAATACGAAGTGCGGCTGGACACGGCTTTCACTCGCGTGATGCACGGCTGCGCAGAGCCGCGCACCGGGCAGAGCGGCACCTGGATTTCGCCTGTGATGATCGAGGCTTACACGCGCTTGCACGACATGGGCGTCGCCCACTCGGCCGAAACCTGGATCGACGGCAAGCTGGCCGGCGGCTTGTATGGCATAGCGCTGGGGTGCATGTTTTATGGCGAATCGATGTTCACGGAAGTAACCGATGCCTCGAAAATTGCGTTTGTGCATTTAGTGTGGCAGCTCAAGCGCTGGGGCTTCGGCTTGATCGACTGTCAGATGAAAACCGCGCACTTGGGTACGTTCGGCGCACGCGAAATCCCGCGCCGCGACTTTATGCGGCAGGTTTCCAAGCTGATACAATATTCTCCAGCGCCAACCCCCTGGCGGTTTGACCCGGATCTCAAATTGGAATTGGAAGCGGATGCTTAACGATTTCCCAGCACACAAGCTACAGTTCTATCTCACCTCCGCCTATTCATGCAGCTATCTGCCGGGGCGCATGGCGCGCTCCCAAGTCGCCACCCCCAGCCACTTAATCACTGCCGAGGTTTACAGCGAGCTGATTCAGCTCGGCTTTCGCCGCAGCGGCGCGTATGTGTACCGCCCCCTGTGCGACCGCTGCCGCGCCTGCGTGCCGGTGCGGCTGATCGTGGATGAATTCGAAGCGAATCGCACCCAGCGCCGGGCTGCCAAGCGCCACGGGCATCTGACTTATCACATGCTGCCGCTGCGCTTCGAGCAGGAACATTTTGACCTGTATCGCCGCTACCAGAGCCAACGCCACCCCGGCGGCGGCATGGATCAGGACGACCAGCAACAATATCGCCAGTTTTTATTGGAGAGCGGCGTCTCGACCAATCTGGTCGAATTCCGCGAGAATGATGTGTTGCGCATGGTGAGCCTGGTGGACGTGGTCGATAACGGCCTCTCCGCCGTGTATACCTTCTACGATCCGGCGATCGAGCAAGCCAGCTTCGGCACCTATAATGTGATGTGGCAAATCGAGCGCTGCCGGGAGCTTCGCCTGCCCTATCTCTATCTCGGCTACTGGATCGCGGATAGCCAGAAAATGGCCTATAAAGTTCGCTTTAGTCCCATGGAAGGCCTGGTCGATGGCCATTGGCGCCGCCTCGACGACTAAGCCGCGATCATCTTGGAAACAAGCGTTTTTGCCACAGAGATCACAGAGGGCACAGAGAAAAACAATGGTTTTTTTGGCATACCGCTCTCACTTCCAGAGTGTGCTAAGAGCCATGATTCCGGTATGCCTTTCTCCGTGTGCTCTGTGACCTCCGCGGCGAATCTTTTTTCAGGATCATGTCTCGGCGCAGCATCATGTTGAAATTTCTCTACACACTCGGCGCGACCTTGCTCCTCTCTGCTTGCGCTACCCCGCCGCATCCTGTGACTGACTCATTCCACGCGCTTGCAACCGATCAGCGCGTGCGCTATGAAGCGGGGGCGGAAAACGCCGCCGAACAAGTTGCCACGCTGTTGCCCGCCGCCATTCAGCAAGTAGAGTCCGCGCATGGCCGCGCGTTTCTCGGCGAGGTTACGGTGCATGTGTGCGGCAGCGATGGCTGCTTCAAGCGCCATGTGCGCACGCCGCACGTCAGCGCCGCCACCGTGCCGGATAATCGGGTGTTTCTCGCGCCGCAACTATTCGGGCGCGAAACGCATCGCTTATCCGCCATCCTCACGCATGAACTCTCGCACTTGCATTTAGGCCAGCAGATCGGCCATTACACCGCCACCGTTCCCGCCTGGTTTCATGAGGGCCTGGCGGCGTTTGCCGCCAATGGCGGCGGCGCGGATTACGCCTCGGATGAGCAGGCCATCGCAACGTTGCGCCAAGGCAAGATGTTCGATCCAGACCGACGCGACACGGCGATCAAGCGCCATACAGCGGATTATTGGGGGATGGATGTGTTCGTTTTCTACCGCCAGGCGCTTTTGTTCGTGAATTTTTTGCGCCAGGAATCCTCGGCGCGGTTTCAGGATTTTCTCCAGGCCGTGCAAGATAATCAGGATTTTGATCTAGCCTTTGGGAACGCCTACAATAGGCCCTTAAAGGAAGCCGGTGAACGCTTCCGGCAATTCCATAGCGTGCAATCCGTAGCGCTCAATCCATAATTAAAACCGGCACCACTACATGCGCCAATATCTCGACCTGATGCAGCACGTGCTGGAGCATGGCCATCAAAAATCCGACCGCACCGGCACCGGCACGCTCTCCGTGTTCGGCTATCAAATGCGCTACGATTTGAGCGCTGGCTTCCCGCTCGTCACCACGAAGAAATGCCACTTGCGCTCGATCCTGCATGAACTGCTGTGGTTCTTGAAGGGCGACACCAACATCAAATATCTGCAAGACAACAAGGTCACCATCTGGGATGAGTGGGCCGATGCAGCGGGCAACCTCGGGCCGGTGTACGGCTACCAGTGGCGCTCCTGGCCCACCGCCGACGGCCGCCATGTCGACCAGATCACGCAAGTGATCGAGCAAATCAAGCGCACCCCCGATTCGCGCCGCCTCATCGTCTCGGCCTGGAATGTGGGCGAAATCGACAAAATGAAACTACCGCCCTGCCATGCTTTTTTTCAGTTCTATGTGGCGAACGGCAAGCTCTCCTGCCAGCTGTATCAGCGCAGCGCGGATATTTTTTTGGGCGTTCCTTTCAACATCGCTTCCTATGCGCTGCTCACCATGATGGTGGCGCAAGTGTGCGGCTTACAGCCGGGCGACTTCGTGCACACCCTGGGCGATGCGCACCTCTATTCGAATCATCTGGAACAAACGCGCGAGCAGTTGTCACGCGCGCCGCGTCCGCTGCCCGCGATGCGCATCAACCCGGCGGTGACGAATATTTTCGATTTCAAATTTGAAGATTTCACGCTGGAGGGTTACGACCCCCATCCCACGATTAAGGCGCTGGTGGCCGTATGAGCGATACACGCATCTCGATCATCTCGGCCATGGCGGCCAATCGCGCCATCGGCATCCGCAACACACTGCCTTGGCAGTTGCCGGAGGACGTCAAGCATTTCAAGGCGCTGACCATGGGGCACCACATCGTGATGGGGCGCAAAACTTACGACTCCATCGGCAAGCCTTTGCCGGGGCGCGATACGGTGATCGTCACGCGCAATGCGGATTACGCCGTGCCCGGCTGCCTCGCGGTGAATTCGCTCGATGCCGCGCTCACCGTGAGCCATGGCGATCCGGAAGTGTTTTTCGTCGGCGGCGCGGAGTTGTATCGCCAAGCCTTGGCCATCGCGCACCGGATTTACCTCACCGAAATTCAACGCGTGTTCGACGGCGATGCGTTCTTTCCCGAGTTTGATAAAAGCCAGTGGATCGAAACCGCGCGCGAGAAACACCGCACCGAAGGACCGAATGGCTTCGAATACCATTTCGTCATTTACGATCGTAAATAACTCTTGCAGGAGAAACCCATGCGTACTATTTCCACCCTTATCTTTATCGCCTCCACTCTGCTCAGCACGGCTGCCTTGGCCGCGGGCAACACCGAGCTGACGTGGTACGGCCATGCCGCATTCAAGCTCAAAACCCCGAGCGGGAAAATCCTGATGCTCGACCCCTGGCTGACCAACCCGGCCAACAAGAACGGCAAGGACGACCTGGCTAAGTTGGAGAAAGCCGATCTCATCCTGGTGACGCACGGCCATGCGGATCATGTCGGCGACAGCGTGGCGATCGCGAAAAAAACCGGGGCGCGGCTGGTCACCACCTTCGATCTGGGCAAGGGAATGGTGAGCTACGGCGGATTCCCCAAGGAACAGATGGGCTTTGATACCCAGGGTAATTTCGGCGGCGAATTGAGCTTGTTGGAAGGCGAAGTCAAAATCACTTTCATCCCGGCGGTGCATAGCTCTTCGGTCACGTCCGAGGATGGCAAAAACATCCACGATGGCGGCCACCCCGGCGGCTTCGTGATCGCGGTCAAAAACGGCCCGACCTTGTATCACACCGGCGATACCGATGTGTTCTCCGATATGGCGCTCATCGCCAAATTCCGCAAAGTGGACGTGATGCTCGCCTGCATCGGCGGGCATTTCACCATGGGGCCGGAGCGCGCGGCAGAGGCGGTTAAATTAGTGAAACCCGGCACCGTCATTCCCATGCACTTCGGCACCTTCCCGGTGCTGCAGGGCACGCCGGAAGCGTTCAGCGCGGAACTGCGCAAACACAATGTGAAAACCCGGCTGCAAGTCATGAGTATCGGGCAATCGCTGAAGTTGTAAATTAGTTCTCCATCTGGAAAAGTCCATGCGCTTTTCCCTCAACACCTTCCGCAGCAGCATCAACGATAGCTGGATGGGATCGTGGCATAACGCCGCGACCCTGCCCGTTGCCTTATTCGGCATGGCCATCGCCGATCACCTTGACAGCCCCCTTGCTTGGGCGGGCGTGATGGCGGCTATAGCCGCCGCCAGCCTTTTCGCATGGCGCGCCAATCACCGGCGCTATCGACTCATCCACGACACGGCTTCGTCGATGATTGCATCCGCCGCGCAAGGTTTTGTCGAACTCAGCGGACAACTCCGCACCACCGGCCAGAGCCAGCTTGAAAGCTTGCTATCGCATAGTCCCTGCTTATGGTTTCACTGCATCGTGCGCGTCAAACGCAATAACGAATGGGAAACCGAGCTGGATGAAACCAGCAACAGCGCATTTCTGCTGTACGACGGCAGCGGCGCTTGCCTCATCGATCCGGTAGGCGCGGAAATCATCTCCCAACACAAACGCACCTGGAACGAAGGCGAGCGAAAATACACCGAATATCTCCTGCTGGAAAATGACGCGCTGTATGCGCTGGGCGAATTCTCCACCCTCGCCGACCCCAGCCGGCATCCGGGCGCCAAGCGCATGCTGAATGAACTGCTCGCCGCCTGGAAGCGCGAGCGCCCGGCTTTGCTCGCGCGATTCGACGCCAATCAAGATGGCGACTTGGACAGCGAAGAATGGGAACGCGCGCGCCAAACCGCGCTATCGGAGATCAAAGCCACCCTGCAAATCGATGCCGACCATGACGGCTTGCACCTTCTGCGCCGGCCACGCGATGGCCGCCCCTGCCTGCTCTCGAATCACCCCAACGCGCATCATGGGCGCGCGTTTCTGGTTTGGGCGTGGATTCAGACTGTGATGTTTTTGTTGGCTTGTGGGGGATTGGCTTATTTCTTACAAGCGCATCACTAGTGTCCGGTTAAATTCAAAACAACATCAATTGGTTAGTGACTGGCTGCACGATGCTTCTGTTACCCAGTGGCTGAAAGGCGCATGAAATAGGGGTTTTCTCAAAAATTGAGACCGACAATATCTGTAACAAAGT
>JACRIU010000058.1 GCA_016235775.1 Hydrogenophilales bacterium | reverse complement strand
TGCCATAAGTCCACCATCAGCTTCGCCGGTACCAAGATGAATCACACCGGGATTACCACTGGTTGCGCTGCTTGCCACAACGGCTCCACGGCAATCGGTAAGCCTGGATCGCACATTCTGACCACTGCCGCGTGCGAGACTTGCCATAAATCCACTATTAGTTTCGCCGGCACCCCGATGAATCACACCGGCATCACCACCGGTTGCGCCACTTGCCACAATGGCAGCACCGCGATCGGTAAGCCCGGTTCACACATCCTGACTACCGCCGCGTGCGAGACTTGCCATAAGTCCACTACCAGCTTCGCCGGCGCCAAGATGAATCACACGGGGATCACGACCGGTTGCGCTGCTTGCCACAATGGCTCCACCGCGATCGGCAAGCCCGGTTCGCACATCTTGACTACCGCCGCGTGCGAGACTTGCCATAAGTCCACAACGAGCTTCTCGGGCGCCAAGATGAGCCACACGGGCATCACCACCGGCTGCGCCACTTGCCATAACGGATCGACCGCCACCGGTAAGGGCGGGGGGCACTTCATCACCACACGCGCTTGCGAGGCCTGCCATCAAACCTTCGGCTGGACACCGGCGGCCAGCTATACGCATACAACGCCCTACTATAAGAAACATAACGCGGGCGTGACCTGTGCCTCTTGCCACAAAACCAATAATGAAGTGATCGCTTGGCAATACGGCGGCTACAAGCCCGATTGCGCCGGCTGCCATGCGGGCAAGTTCAAGGCCGATTCGCACAAAAAAGTGGATAGCCCCAAGCTCCTATACATGGTGGCCGATCTCAAGAACTGCGCCGGCAGTTGTCACGAATATACGGACAGCTACTTCACCACTATCAAGAAATCGCGCAACAGTAAACACAACTCCACCGACGGAGGATTCTAAATTGAGGGTAAAAACAGCATGATCAAAGCGCTCGTACAATGGATTTTCACTTGCCTGATGCTGGGACTGGCGCAGTTCGCGAACGCACAGCTCTTGGACGAGATCATAATCAATCCGTCGACGGTTGGCGCCGAGGTCAATATCCGCTTCGCCTCGCAAATCCAATACCTGCGCCACTACCCCAAGGATTCTGGAAACAAGATTCAGGTCTATTTCCGAGTGCTCGCCCTTGATGCGCCAGAGCCGCTGCCGGTAGATGAATATCGGAAATCACCGCCCTCGGATTTATTGCCCTCGTTCACCGTGAGCTATAGTCCACGCGCATCGTGCGATGCCGTCAGCTCTAACCATTGTGTTGTCATCCAATTTTCGCGGCCGGTCCAATACAAGATTAAACCGGGCAAGGATGCCTACAGCGTAACGCTGCAAGTCACTGCGCTAACCAGCCCTGAAACCACCCAGCCAAAGAGCGAAAAATGAGCATGCCCAGAAACAGGGAGGACAACATCCCATGAGGATATCCAATCTTCTGCTCTGCGCCAGCCTACTGCCAAGCCTCTCCTGGGCGGAACCCACCGCCACCGCCCTTCCTCCCTCTCCAGCCTCCGCAAACGCAAGCAGCACCGCCGCCGGCCCCATTGAGGCCCAAGCTGAAGCGCTTTTGATCAAGGGCCGCGAAGCGCTCAGCGCAGGCGATATCGAACTTGCGATTGGAACATTAAACCGCTTACTCAGGCTTCCCCCAACGCCATTCAAGCAAGAAGGCCAAGAGCTCATCGGCGTAGCGCGCGAGCGAAACGGACAAATCAGCAGAGCGAAAATTGAATACGAGCTTTATCTGAAAGAGTATCCAACGGGAGAAGGCGCGGAGCGGGTGCGTCAGCGCTTGGCCAACTTGGCCCCGGCCCATACTCCCAAGCTACGCGTAGCGAAAAAGCGGGAAGAAGTTTCTGAAACCCTGGTTTTCGGCAGCTTGTCGCAGAACTACTATTACGGCAATACACACGCCGAAATCATTACCAACACCACTTCCACCGTCGACAAAGCCTCCCTCTCCAGCACCGATCAATCCGCCATCATTACCAATCTGGACTTGAATGCCCGTTTCCGCAGCAGCGAATACGACAACCGGCTCGTGCTGCGCGACACGCACACTTTGAATTTTCTCAAGACCGGCAAGGACGACAACCGTCTCACCGCGGCGTTCTTCGATCTCAAGAACAAGGAGCATGACTATTCGGCGCGCATGGGGCGGCAGTCCGGCAATGCCGGCGGCGTGCTCGGCCGCTTCGACGGCGTCTTGGGCGGCTATGGTTTTGCGCCCAAGTGGCGCGCAAATGCCGTCATCGGCACGCCGGCGGAAAGCAGCAATCTGGCATCTCAACGTTATTTCTACGGCGCCAGCGTGGAAGGCGGCACCTTCGCCGAGCACTGGAGCGGCAATGTCTATACCATCCACCAACGCGTCGACGATATTACTGATCGGCTCGCCGTCGGCGCCGAACTGCGCTACTTCGATGCGAACCGTTCCGCCTACAGCTTGATTGACTATGATGCATCCTATGGCGTACTCAACGTCGCCCTGTTCCAAGGCAATCAGATCAGCGAGGATGGCACGTCCTACACGCTGCTGCTCGACCACCGCAAAACGCCGACCATGCAGACCACCAACGCGCTCTCCGGCGAGACCACCACTTCTATCCGCACCTTGCTGCAAACCCTATCGGAAGACGAGTTGCGCCGGCGCGCCAAAGCCCTGACGGCCACCTCCGATTTCCTGATGTTCGGCGTGACGCGTCCCTTCACCCCGCGCTGGCAACTGGGGGGCGATATCAAACTATCGCAAGTCTCCGGCACCAGCGCCAGCGGCACACTGCCCGCTACTGACGGAACAGGTATCGTGGCCACCTATACCCTGCAGGCAATCGCTACCGGCCTGGTGTTCGAAAAAGATATCACTGTCGTTAACGGGAGTTTGATCACGGGAAAGCAATATGACGGCCAGTCGCTGTCGATCAACAACCTATCGACGTTTCAAGAAAAGTGGACGGTGGACGGCGCGCTACGCTTGTATACGCAAAAGGACAACCTGGGCACAAAGCTGACCCGCATCTCGCCGACCGTGCGCGTCGGATATAAGATGAAAGAAAAATTCACCTTGGAAGGCGAAGCCGGGCTTGAACACAGCACCACCAACGGCGCCACCCAACAGGACACCACGCAGCGCAGCTTTTTCTTTATCGGCTATCGTTGGGATCTTTAGGCGCGGCGCCAGGTCGTGCCTTGCGGGCCGTCTTCCAAGATCACGCCCGCGTCTGACAATTCCTTGCGGATCGCATCGGAGCGGGTGAAGTCACGTGCTTTGCGCGCGGCAAGGCGCTCATTGATGAGTTGGTCGATGCGCTCGGCGCTTAAACCTGCTGCGGCAACGCCGCCCTTGAGATAATCAGCCGGGCTGGCTTGCAACAAGCCCAGCACACCGGCCAACGCTTTCAGCAAACCGGACAGCTTGCCCGATTTGGCTTTATTCGCCTCGCGCGACAACTCGAATAGCACGGTAATCGCGCCGTGGCTGTCGAAATCGTCATCCATTGCCGCTTTAAAGCGTGCGGCATAGGCATCGTTCCAATCTATCTCCACTGCTTCTGGAACCACATCACGCAACGTGATGTAGAGCCCATCCAGCGACTGCTTGGCATCCTGCAAATGCTGATCCGAGTAATTCAATGGGCTGCGGTAATGCGCGCGCAGAATGAAGAAGCGCACGGTTTCCGGATCGAATTTTTCCAACACTTCGCGGATGGAGAAGAAGTTGCCGAGCGACTTCGACATCTTTTCGTTGTCCACGCGCACAAAGCCGTTGTGCATCCAGTAATTCACGAAGGGGTGCTCATGCGCGCCTTCGCTTTGCGCGATTTCGTTCTCGTGATGCGGGAATTGCAAATCCTGGCCGCCGCCGTGGATGTCGAACTGCTCGCCCAGATAATGCTCGCTCATCACCGAGCATTCGATATGCCAGCCGGGGCGGCCACGGCCCCAGGGGGAATCCCAGGCCGGCTCATTCGGCTTGGCCGCTTTCCACAACACGAAATCGAGCGGGTCGCGCTTGTTCAAATCCACCTCGACCCGCTCGCCGGCGCGCAAATCGTCCAGTGATTTGCCGGAGAGCTTGCCGTAGCCGTTAAAGCGATGCACGGCGTAGTACACATCGCCATTCGGCGCCGGATAGGCGAGACCCTTATTCACCAGGGTTTGAATCATCGCAACCATGCCCGGTACGAATTGGGTGGCGCGCGGTTCATGCGCCGGCGGCAGGATGCCCAGCTTGGCTTCGTCCTCGTGCATGAATTGGATGAAGCGCCCGGTCAGCGCATCGATCGGCTCATTATTTTCCGCCGCGCGCTTGATGATTTTGTCGTCGATGTCGGTGATGTTGCGCACATAGTTCACCTCGAAGCCGCTAACCTTGAGCCAGCGATACACCATGTCGAACACGACCATCACCCGCGCATGGCCCAGGTGGCAATAGTCGTACACCGTCATGCCGCAGACGTACATCCGCACATGGCCAGGATTAATCGGCTGAAATATTTGTTTATCGCGTGCGAGGGAATTGTAGATCAACATAAACAGGCTGCGCGGCTAATCAATCTCGCTGGAGAGTACGTGCTGCGTCAGACGATGCCGCGCGCGTGCATGCCCCATGAGCTTGAACATCGCCGGCATCTCGGGGCCGAAGGTCTGGCCCGTCAGTGCGGCTCTCAATGGTAGAAACAGTGTCTTGCCGCTCGCACCGCTGGCCGATTTGACGCGATGGGCGAAGGCTTTGAAGTCCATGTCCTCCAGCAGCGCATCCACCGCCGCACGGAAAAAATTCGGCGCGGCGTTCTCCAATACCTGGCGCGCCTCATCGGAAATCGGCAACGCATCGGCGTACACCGCCTCCACCCAGAGCCTTGCATCGTGCGGAAACACGATATTCGCGCGCACGGCTTGCGCAAACTCAGCCATCGCAGCTTCCGGCACCCAGCCCTTGAGCGTCGGGACGAGCCAGTCCAGCAAGCTTGCCGCATCGGCTTGCTGTACCGCCTGCGCTTGCCAGTAATCCAATTGGCTGCGGTCGTAGCGCGCCGGGGCGCGACCCAAGTGCGATTGGTCAAATGCTTGCGACAGCGCGCCCAAATCCATCAACCCGGTTTCGACAAAATGATGCCCTAAACGCGCAAGGTAGTTGTTGACCGCAATCGGAAAGTAGCCCATTTCGCGCAGTTCCCGCACCGAGAGGCTGCCGCTGCGCTTGGATAAGGGCGCGCCGTGGGCATCGACGATGAGCGAGATGTGGCCGTAAACCGGCGCCGGCAGATTCAAGGCTTGCAGCAGGGCGATTTGGCGCGGGGTGTTGGTGAGATGATCCTCGCCACGTAATACATGCGTCACGCCCATCAGCGCATCGTCGATGGCATTGACGAAAAAGAAGGCGAAGCTGCCGTCGGAGCGGCGGATAATGAAATCGCCAATATCCTCGGACGGAAAGCGTTGCGCCCCGCGCACCACGTCGTCGAAAGTAAGCGCCTCGCTTTTGGGCATGCGAAACCGCAAGGTATAAGGCAAGCCCTCGGCTTTTTTCCTGGCGATTTCATCCGGCTTCAAATGCGCGCATTTGCCCGAATATCGCGGCGGTTTGCCCGAGGCAGCCTGCACTTTGCGCGACACTTCCAACTCGGTTGCGCTGCAAAAGCAGGGATAGACGCGGTCGATCGACGCCAGCTCGGCCATATATTTTTCATAGGCCGCCGTACGCTGCGATTGGCGGTACGGCGCGGCCTGCCCGCCCGCCTGCTCGCCTTCCTGCCAGTCGAGACCGAGCCACTGCAAGTCTTGCATCAGAGCCTGGATATACTCCTCGCGGCTGCGTTCGAAATCGGTATCTTCGATGCGCAACAGGAATGCGCCGCCCTCTTTTCGTGCGAGCAATACATTGAATAGCGCGGTGCGCACATTCCCAAAATGGATCAGGCCGGTCGGGCTGGGGGCAAAGCGGGTTTTCAAGGCGGGCATGAAATGGGGAAAAACAAATTGTCGCCGGGGCGCGGTTGTTGGTAAAATCGATGGTTAGAACAAGGGCTTAACTGGACGAAAGTATAACATAATGACCTCACGCCACATTGCCTCCGCCCTCGCCCTCGCCGCCTTCGTAGTTGCCGCGGCAAGCACGCCCGCCCGCGCCGACGAGTTGCAAGACATCCAAGCCTTGGTCAAGCAGGGCAACCACAATCAAGCGCTCGACCGGGTAAACGGCTATCTTGCCAGCCGCCCCAAAGATGCGCAGGGACGCTTTCTCAAGGGCGTCATTCTCACCGAGCAGAACAAATCCGGTGAGGCGATCAAGGTGTTCACCGCGCTCACCGAGGACTATCCCGAGCTGCCCGAGCCGTATAACAACCTCGCGGTGCTCTACGCCTCGCAGCAGCAATACGACAAATCACGCCAAGCGCTGGAGCTGGCGATTCAAACTCATCCTTCCTATGCCACCGCGCATGAGAATCTGGGCGATATTTACGCCAAAATGGCCAGCCAAGCCTATGACCGCGCCTTGCAACTCGATAAATCCAACGCCGCGGCGCAGACCAAGCTCTCGTTGATCAAGGAGATTTTCCCGATCAATAGCCGGCATCAGCGCCCCTCGGTAAAAACCGGCGCTATCGCGCCAATCACCACCAAGCCGCTCAGCGTGGCCGCCGCGCCCGCCGCACAGCCGGCCAAGCCGATCACCCCAAGCCCGGCCCCCGCCGCGCCGGCAGCC
Organism: Hydrogenophilales bacterium; assembly: GCA_016235775.1. Taxonomy (GTDB): domain Bacteria; phylum Pseudomonadota; class Gammaproteobacteria; order Burkholderiales; family Thiobacteraceae; genus RBG-16-58-11. The sequence continues at coordinate 19,740 of JACRIU010000058.1, read as the reverse complement.
GCCCCCGCTGCCAAACCTGTTGAAAAAGTAATGGAGAAACCGGCTGAAAAACCGGCTGAAAAAGCCGATAAGTCTAAACAAGACCCGACGCAAGCCATTCTGGGCATGGTCAACAGCTGGGCTCACGCCTGGTCGAATAAGAGTGTTGGCGAATACCTCGCTCACTACGCCCCGGATTTCAAAACGCCGAAGGGCGAGCCGCGCGCAGAGTGGGAAAAATTCCGCAAGGAACGTATCCACGCGCCGAAGAAAATCCAGGTCAGCGTATCCAACGCCAAGGTCACGCTGAAGGATGAGACGCATGCGTCCGTCACCTTCCGCCAGCACTATAAAGCCGATACACTTAATTCCGCGACCACCAAGACATTGGTGCTTGTTAAATCCGGAGACAAATGGCTTATTCAGCAAGAGCGCGTCGGCGCCTAAGCGCCTCTCCCCTCGCCGCCAACTCGCGCATGGGACGCGCTTTTGCTTTTCTTTCGCGCCACCGGGGCAAGCTCCTGGTGTTGTGCGCCTGGCTGGTGCTGCTGCCGCTTGCCGAACCGCCCGCCACCGCGATGGGCAATCGTCCGCATCCGGCCCAAGGCGGCGATAAGCTACCTAACAGCCCCGAAGCGCTGCTGGTGCAAAGCCTGATCGACATCCAAGGCAATCGCCTCGATGCCGCGCTGAAGCAGATCGACAAGCTCATCACCCTCAATCCGAATTTCCGTTTGGCGCACTTGATCAAAGGCGATTTGCTCATGGCGCGCGCGCGGCCGATCGCCACCATCGGCAATGCGCCCGGCGTCCCGGCCAATCGCTTGTCCGATCTGCGCGATGAAGCGCGGGTTCGGCTGCAACATTACCTCGACCCGGCGCCGCTTGATCTGGTGCCGGAGTACCTGCTGCAATTCGAGCCGAACCAACACTATGCGGTGGTGGTGGACACCAACAAATCGCGGCTGTATCTCTACAAAAACGACAACGGCGAACCGCGTTACATGGCGGATTACTACATCTCCAGCGGCCTCAAAGGTTCGGAGAAGTTGAAGGAAGGCGACCAGCGCACGCCGATCGGCGTGTATATCGTGGTGGATAACCTGCCCAAGGCCAAACTGACTGACTTTTACGGCGCGGGGGCTTATCCCATCAGCTATCCCAACGAATGGGACAAGCGTCTGGGCAAGAACGGCCACGGCATTTGGCTGCATGGCGTGCCGAGCGATACCTATAGCCGCCCGCCGCGCGCCAGCAATGGTTGCGTCGTACTGACCAACGAAGACCTGAAATCAGTTGAAAAATACCTGCAAGTCGGCCATACGCCGGTGATCATCAGCAACGACGTGGCCTGGATCGACCGCAAAGCGTGGAAGGGCCAGCGCGAAGCGATTCTGCGCGATGTCGAAACCTGGCGCCGCGATTGGGAGAGCCGCAATGCCGAGCGCTATCTTGCCCACTATGCGCAGGAATTCACGAGTGAGCGCCAGGACTTTGCCGCCTGGTCCGCGCAAAAGCGCGCGGTGAATGCCGGCAAGACTGCGGTCAAGGTGCAACTCTCCAACCTCAGCGTGTTCCGCTATCCGGGCAAGGACAACCTGATCGTGGTGACCTTCGACCAGGATTACCGCAGCAACAATCTGAACAACCAAATGCGCAAACGCCAATACTGGATGCAGGACGGCGCAACGTGGAAAATTGTTTATGAAGGCGCGGCCAGTTAACCTAAGCGTAACCCCCGCTTCCGTCCGACTTGTTTAACCTAAGACCGTCTAAACCCGTTACTTAGGAGGCCAAAATGAAATTGCTTATCACCGCACTGACTCTCTCCGTCGCCGCCGGCGTTGCTCATGCCGGCCACCCCATGGTCGAGATGCAAACCAATCAGGGCAACATCGTGGTCGAGCTGTATCCGGACAAAGCTCCGAAGACGGTAGAAAATTTTCTGCGCTACGTCAAAAATGGTTTCTATGAGGGCACCGTGTTTCATCGCGTGGTAAAGAATTTCATGGTGCAGGGCGGCGCGTTCGACAAGGCGCTGAATTGGCGCAAGGGTGATGATCCGATTCAATGCGAAGCCAAAAACGGCCTCACCAACGAGGTCGGCACCATCGCCATGGCGCGCGCGCGCGACCCGGACTCCGCCACCACGCAATTCTTCTTCAACCTGGAAAGCAATAAGCATCTCAACCACCACCGCGACCACCCCGATTACTACGGCCATGCCGTATTCGGCAAAATCGTGAAAGGCATGGACGTGATGCAAAAAATCGCCGACACGCAAACCGGCGCGGGCGGCCCCTTCGCGACCGATGTGCCGGTGGAGCCGATCGTGATCGAGAAAGTCGCGCTCCTGCCGGAAGAACCCGAATCCCCCCCTACTACAGCAAAAGTAAAATCGAAAGGAAAGACCAATGGTAAAAGTAAAAACCAACCACGGCGAATTCTCGCTGGAACTTGACGCCGGGAAAGCGCCCGCCACGGTCGCGAATTTTCTGGAATATGTGCAAAGCGGTTTTTTCAACAACACAATCTTTCATCGCGTCATCGATGGCTTCATGATTCAGGGCGGCGGCTTCGAACCCGGCATGAATCAGAAGCCCACCGGCGCGACAATCAAGAATGAAGCCGATAACGGCCTGAAAAACGACATCTACACCATCGCCATGGCGCGCACATCCGATCCGCACTCCGCCACCGCACAGTTCTTCATCAACGCCTCGAACAACGACTTTCTAAACTACACCTCCCCTACCCCGCAAGGCTGGGGCTACTGCGTATTCGGCAAAGTCGTCGAAGGCACGGACGTCATCGACAAGATCAAAAAAGTCCGCACCGGCAACAAAGGCGGGCATCAGGATGTCCCGCTTGAGGACGTCGTGATCGAAAGCGCGGAAGTCGTTTAACGGTGAGGCGTGAGGGGTAAGGCGATAGGTGTAAAAAAACCTGCACCCCTCACGCCTAACGTCTCACTTCTCTGTATGCCCCACTCCCTCTTCATCTCCGACCTCCACCTCTGCCCCACCCGCCCCGCCATCACTGCGCTGTTCATGCGTTTTGTGCGAGACATCGCACCGCAAGCGGAAGCGCTGTATATCCTGGGTGATTTTTTCGAATATTGGGCCGGCGATGATGACTTGGCCGAGCCGTTTCATACCGCTATCACGGACGCGTTGGCTGGCTTGGCACAGCAGGGCACGCGCATCTACCTCATGCACGGCAACCGCGATTTTCTGCTGAGCGATGCCTTCATGGGTGCGGCACAAGCGACGTTGTTGCCCGCCCCTTTGCTTCTCGATCTGTACGGCACGCCTACGCTGCTGATGCACGGCGATACGCTCTGCACCGACGATGTGGCGTATCAACAGTTCCGCGCCATGGTGCGTAGCGCAGAGTGGCAGAACAATTTCCTCGCGCAGCCCCTAAGCCAACGCAAGGCACAGATCGACGAGCTGCGAAAAAAGAGCGCGCAAGAAAAATCCGGCAAGTCCGCCGAGATCATGGATGTCAATTCTGATGCAGTAGAAAATACCCTGCGTGAACATGGGTATCCACGCCTGATCCACGGCCATACCCACCGCCCGGCCAGGCATGTGCATACGGTGGATGGCAAAACATGCGAACGCTGGGTGCTGCCGGATTGGTATGTGTCGGGCGGCTATCTGCGCTGCGATGCGGCGGGATGCGTAGCGCATACCTTGGAGATTTCAGCAGAGGAAGCAAAGCATGCCAGATAAACAAGTCCCAACCATCGCGGGTCTTTCCTTTGAAGGCCTCAAGCAAACCAACGATCATGGCGCCGAATATTGGAGCGCCCGTGATTTACAATCTTTGCTGGGGTACGGTCAGTGGCGGCGCTTCGAGGATGCCATTAAGCGTGCCTTAAGCTCTTGTGAACAATCGGGAAATAAGCCTGATTATCATTTTGCCGGCGCCGGCAAAATGATCGAGTTGGGCAAGGGCGGCGTGCGTGAAGTCGATGACTACCAACTCTCCCGCTTCGCCTGCTATCTCATCGCCCAGAACGGCGATCCGCGCAAACCAGAAATCGCCCAGGCGCAGAAATACTTCGCCATCCAGGCTCGGCGGCAAGAACTCACCGACCAACTCGTCGCCGATGTCGAGCGGCTGGAACTGCGCAAACAAACCTCGGCGGAATTCAAGGCGCTCTCAGGCGCGGCCCAGCAAGCGGGCGTACAAAACCGCATGTTTGGCGTTTTTCATGACGCGGGTTACAAAGGGCTGTACGGCGGATTGAGCGGCGAGGACATCAAAACCCGCAAGCGTATTCCGTCCAAGGAAAACCTCATGGACAGAATGAACGCCACCGAACTTGCCGCCAATCAGTTCCGCATGACCCAAACTCGCGACAAGCTGGCGCGAGAAAACATCCACGACCAGCAACAAGCCATCCGCGCCCACGAGCAAGTCGGCAAAGAAGTCCGAGCCGCGATCACACGCATCGGAGGTGCTCTGCCCGAGCACATCCCCGCCGCCGAGCATATCAAGGAAGTGGAAAAGCGCATCAAGACCGCCACGCCCAAACTCGAACTGGATGAAAAAGACGCGGGGGGCCTGCTTGGCGAAGCCGCAGATAAAGGCGAGAAAGATAAGCAACCATGACCGACGACATCAAACTATTGAGCTTTACATAAATCATGACACGCTTCAAATCCCCCCTACCCCCCCTTTTGCAAAGGGGGGCACCCACAGGTTGCTGCTTGGAACAGCTTCCTCCCTTTAGCAAAGGAGGGTAGGAGGGATTTACGTGACCAAGGTGGTATGTCACGATTTATGTAAAGCTCAATAGCGCTGGCCACCCGCAACCCTGGCGATGACCTGCTGGCGCAACTACGCGAGGCCGCGCCGCAGATTTTCAGTGAGGCAAGATCAACCTCGACAAGCTCAAAACCGCGCTGGGCTAACATATCGACCCGTGCCTGATCCACGGCCACACCCACCGTCCGGCAAAACATGTGCATACCGCGGACAGAAAAACATGCGAACGCTGGGTGCTGACGGATTGATACAACTTAGGTGGCTACCTGCGCTGTGATGCGACGGGATGCGTGGCACATACCTTGGAAATTTCTGGCAGCTACAGTTTACGTCGCACCATTGACTTTCTGCGCAAGGAATTTTGTCGATCGATTCAGGCAAAACCTGGCAATCCTGTTCTTCGTCGCCAAGGAGCCAGTGGGCAGTTAGACTGCACCCGATGATGGTCTGCTATTCGGCCTTTGCTGCCGCTCAACCCACAAGCAATGGGTGGCAGCTACCGGCCCTGAGCAGTCCTTCACGCCATCGGGCCGTCAACTGCTAATACTGAGGCGGGCGATGATCAGGCGATGTCATCGTCTTCTAGCGACTCATCCCCCTCTTCAGGATGGTCAAAGTACACGCCTGGCGCGCCGATGACGCCCATCATTTCGAGCCGCTGCTTCCGCTCCTTGGGATCCATTTCTTGGTAGTGGAACTCCAACTCGTCCATGACCTCAGCCTTCGACGCATCTGACTTGAAGCAGTCGAGGTAGTCACTGACTAAGCCATGATCGAACTCCAATGGCTTAATTCCCTTTAGGAATTTCAGGTAACCCGTGCTCGGATCTACGTTCATGAAGAAAATGAGCAGCTCCTTCCAGAGCACGTCCTCATCGCCCATGCCCACCTCGTGCAGGAACACGCTCTCTGCTTTCGAGCCGTGCCGCAGCTCGTATGTGTATAACCCAAGCGCGCTGGAGCGGTTGTCGACGACCTTGTAGATCGTCTCTGATATCTTCAGGATCGTTCGGCTGATGAAGGCGCGGTATCGGTTCTCGTTGGGCGTACCGAATGGGAGGGAGCTATCGGGGAACTCGACGTTCAAGTGCTTGCTCAGCAGCCCGCGAATCGCCTCGGCTTCCTTCCTTCCCTTGTAGACCGAGTTAAGCAAGAACCGATCGTACCGCAGCGTTTTGTAGAACGTGCTCAAGAGTTGTAGGAGGTCATTTTGCGGCTTGCTGAAGTTGATCGTAACGTGCTTTCGCACACGCGCCAGTAGATCCAAGTGACTGTGTGTGAGAAGGGACTGCTCTAGCACGTCCTGATCGGTCGCGTTGGTGTGCTCATGTAGCACGACTGCGATCTTCAAGAGCCGTTCAAGGCCAACCGATAGGTTGTAGAGAAACTCGAACAGATCGTCGGCGTGATCAAGCAGGCGCAACTCATGGAACCGACGCATACCGTTGTAAATGAAGGATCCGGCGATGTGCACTTCCTCGCCGAGCCGGAAGTTCTTCCAATAATCCGATGCGTTCATGTCTCTCATTTCTTGGACTCCCAAGGCCAGACAGCCTTTCGCTGCAAACGGTGATCGATAAATGCTTTCAGAAGCCGCCGATGACCAGAATGGCGGCACCGAGAATGCGTCCACAGTCTAGACCAGCTGCTCGACACGGATGGGCCGAGTATCCGTTCATGACCGGTTGCACCAATTCGAACATGGTTCCGATAAACGCCATTGGGCCGAGGTGCTGACGGCTTGATGTCAGCTTTCCGGCATCCATCTACGATGGCAGCCCCCGGCCATTTCCAACCATTCAAGGATCCTGCAAAGCTTCCAATCGAGTGGATAGTTAAACTCCGAAAGTTGTCGGACTACCTGCGCTATCAGCTCAGCCTAAGCGGACTAATTAGACGGAGTGATGTGCGACGGGCGTCCCGGCATGTGCCCGCCGCGTAAAACGGATCAATTCCTTTTAAGAATAAGGGCGGCCAACAATGCAGCCGCAGCGAACAAGATTGAACCCGTTGGATCGAACAGCTACAACTTGGCGAATTCTGCGAGTGTTTCGTTATTGAATACCCGGAGCTTCCGGGAGAACTGGGAATGCAGATTTTCCGGAACACCAATCTTGGAAGCCAAGAAATCCAGCATCTTCGTATCAGAGAACGGAATCTTCTTGTAATAATCGATGTAGTAGCGCAAGGCACCTGCAAGTTCATCCATCAGTTCCTGTGCGCTCGCCTGACTTTTCTGCGGATCAAACTTATCAAGGAAACCCATATCGACTGCTAGCCTTTTCTCAACATCGACTACGCGGAGAATTGCTTGCCCGTACACGACGGTGAACTCGTCTGATTTGAAGAAATATGCATCCTTCTTGATCTGCGAGAGAAAAATCAATGTTGCCGCGTAAGGCACACAATACCTCAGCCAATGGATGCGCATTTCTTCATTCACCTTCCGGAATTGAGGCAAGTCAATTGGTGGAAGGCCCATCATCGAATTGATCTGATCTCTGAGTTCATCTGCCTTCTTGATAGCCGCGTTGTACAAAAGTTGCGCCCGGCTATCTGGTGCCAGAAGTCGAGATGGGTTGTCTTGTGGCTTAGCCGGCGCCTCCTCGCAACGCCTCACCAGCTCTTCGATGATGGCATTGCCGCGAGGGGTCAATGATTCTAGTTTGCCAGCTATTGAATCAAGCATGGTGGATCTTTTCGTGCGACGAAACCCAGTCAGCGCTCCAGCTATGAACTCAGTCACGAATCCATTCCACTTCTTTCCGAACTGCTCTGTGTTGAGGCGCGTGATCAATGTGTCGTCCTTAATGCCAGCCAACCTAATGACCGCTAGTAAGACCTGCAGTCGCGCCTCATCCGGGTTGGAAGAATATTTGGCACTGTCAAGAACTTGGCGTGAATCATTGGCCTCAGAAAGTAGAAGCATCCCGATCATCTGGCGAAGCAACTCGCCTTCCAAGCCCCAAACGTCACCAAGCGCTAGTCTGTTAGGTATGTTTGCGCACGCGACGATCCCAATGGCCAGTTCTGTTGCGATTCGCCTCTTTATATCCGGCGTGATCGAATTGCCGAGCGCCGGCAAGACTTCCGGTAAGAGATCGTTTTCAGCGGCATGTTGAGTGAAGCCCGCCAACGACATGCTAATCGCAATCCTGTTCTGCAGCAGCATGTCCATCTTCTTGAATCTGGACTTCAGAGGAAAGAATAGGTGCTTAAAGAATCCCACGGTACTTTCCTCCACAGTATTTGTCATCCACTAGCGCCATAAGTTGGCGCACGTTCTGTAAATCCATCGGTGGCCGGAACCCATTCCGCGTGCCGTTTAGTGCAATGCTCAATCCTTCGAGATCGCTAGCCAGCTCTGGTGTCAAAACAGCTTTATTGAACTTGTGTAGTCTCTCCGCGTCAAGATAGGTAGCAATAATGCAAAGAAAACACCCAACCAATGCGTCGTTACAACCAGTCGCAGCAATCAAGTCAAAGCACTTTTTGAAGTACTCCTGCTTATTGGGGGTCATATAGGCAGCCAAACAGAACAGTGCGATCACAGGTTCAGTTGCCGATCGTCTAGACATGTAATAGAGCAGTCGCTGAGTAGCATGCTCTGCACGACCTTCGTACAGCGAAAGCCAAGCAAACTCCCAGTAGACAGACGACATGTCGAAATTAGCCGCTTTGAGACACTCCGATGCTTCTTTTAGTAGGGCTGCCGCCTGATCGAATTGCTTACCAGAAATCAATATCCAAGCGAGATTGACGTTGGGTTCGACGTAGGGTTGGTCAAGATAACGGTTCTTGTTCTCCCGATTGATCGCTACGGCCTGTTCCAGATATGGCAGAGCAACCTTAATCTGATCGATTTTGATTAGTGTCGTTGCGTATGCAGCCAGAAGAACCGGATCCATCGGCTGCCGATCCAATGCATTTTTCAGCAGTGCTACGGCTTCATTGACCTTCCCCTGGCGTCTGAGGACTTGCGACCTAGAGATAAGATCAAAGTTCGCCAAGTGTTGCGGCTTCTCTGTTTCCGATGTGGATAACTGATCTGGTGATGAAAATGCCGATCGTTCGAGTAGCTCTAAGTATGTGTGCGGACGTTCGTCGACGTCCAGTTGGATGGACAGAAGGATCAGCCTGATCAATGGCTCGACTTCATCGCCGTAACGATTGCGAATGTCTATCGCAAATGCCGGCAGGCGTCCGTAGTCAAAATTGCCTTGCCGGTTGAGGTAAGGGTGTGCGCCAGAAAGCCATTCGAACAGCGTTACACCGAGCGCAAATATGTCCGTCTGGATCGAATTTGGAGCGCCTTGAAACAACTCGGGAGCCATATAGATAGGAGTTCCGCTGACGACGCTGTTCCGATCGATGTTGATCTTTTTCAGGTCAACCGTGTTCGCATATGGCTGGCGACCGGTCGGATTCGGTGGAACAATGCTGGAAATGCCAAAATCGGCCAGACGTGGTGCACCTCTATCATCTACAAGGATGTTGGTTGGCTTGATGTCTTTGTGGATCAGGCCGAAGTTTATGTGCGCGTCCTGCAATCCTGCCAGTATTCCATCAACAAATCCGAACAATGTCTCTGGGGATAGTTGCCTCGAATCGATGTCCAATAGATTCTTCGAGTACCAATTGGCGAGTATGCAGCGGACACCACTAAGTTGCCCGTAGGTTATGGCTCGGGCGATGTTGGGGTGAGCGCCCAGTGATACCCATATCCGAGCTTCCCGTTCAAACAGAGCGTAGTCGGCGTTGCCCTGATAAGTCTTGAGTGCAAGCGGAGACGCCGCAGGCTGTAAAGGCAACAACTGGTAGACGTTACCCATGCCACCACCTCGTTTTGAGCCGACGACAAATTTTTCATTCTCGAAGAATGGGATGGCGACAATCGCGCCTTCAGATAAATTGAGATCGTCCCTTGCTGCCATGCCCGTATGACGCTGCCTCGTAATAATATTCAGGAGGCAACATGGTATGTTCGCCCCGAATTGGAAACTCTACATGTAAACGGTATCAAAGACCCGTAGAACTTGACAATGGTTTACGCCGCTTGCGCCCTGTGCGATTCTTAGTGGGCAATTTTGACCGGAGGAGCGGGGAGAAAGTGGCCCGGTTATGGTCGCGTACACATGCGGGGACACCTGTCGAATGCATCTTCAGGGCGACTCCCTCTAGCCGAGGAAATCACAAAGCTGTCGTTCGATAAAATCTCTTGGCGTACGTCCGGTAACGAATGAATGGCAGAAGTCGTCGGCTTAAGTCTCCAGCGACCGCTTTGGCCGACATCCAGACATTCGATGCTGCCACCCTGACTGACCTTATCGTGGCAGGGGCCATTTAAGCATATCGACCAAAGACGTAGCCGGAGGGCTGTCCTGACTGTCTACTCCTTGAGCCAAACCCGCCAACCGCTAGCACCAAAAAATCAGTTGGCTGGTATACCATCATTTTGGTCGAGCGTTGAGCGCATATTGTCTGGCATCTTCTAACAAAGACACACTCAACAACACAAGCACCTAACCCAGTTACAATATCCAACAACTTGACCACCCCTGCGAGCCGCCATGATCCTCATCCTCTCTCCCAATATCGACCAACAGGGCGCCGAGTATGGACAGCTCATTGGCTTTCTCGACCAGTTGCCCAATATCCAGTACCGCATGCACCACGAGCAGGGCGTGCAGCAGCGGCTGACTGAAGTGTATTTGATCGGCGATACCGCCGCGCTGGGGCTCGATTACATGAAGAGCCTGCCGTACGCAGGCATGATGTCGCACCGATGGAAGCCAGATCGCACGGAATTACTTTCAGGACGGGTATAGGAGGAAACGATGCGGAAAGATGAAACATTACAATTGCTCACCCAACACAAACCGGAACTGATCCGTCGCTTCGGAATTACCGATCTTGCCCTGTTTGGCTCTGTCGTGCGTGATTCGGCGCGGCCAGACAGCGATGTGGACGTGTTGGTCAGTTTTGATGGCCCTGCCACCTCAGCACGCTACTTCGGGGTGCAATTCTATCTGGAAGACCTGCTGGGATGCCCCGTTGATCTGGTGACAGACAAAGCATTACGCCCACAGTTACGGCCCTATATCGAAAGGGATGCCATTCATGTCTGACACGATTCGAGCAGAGCGGACTGAATTACGATGCAACGGTACGCAATCTGGAGTTGATCGGTGAGGCGGCTACCCACATCCCGGAGTCGGTACGGGAATCCGCGCCGCACATCCCGTGGCGGAAGATTGTCGCCATGCGCAATCGCTTGATCCACGGCTATCTGGGCATCGACAACGATACCTTGTGGAGCGTAATTCAGGATGACATCCCCCCGCTGCTGGCAAATCTGGAAGCATTGCAAAAAGCGGCTGATGAAAATCATATTTGACAACAGCCATATCTATTAGCTGGATGCCATCAATGCCATTAAGGCTGCCTTGGGGGCAAGGTTCACTTTGAAGCGCCGGGGATTGTTTTGCGCACATCATTAGCGCATCAGAGGTCTGACTGTCATTGGCCGGGGCACTCAACAACGCAAGCACCTAACCCAGCTACAATATCCAACAACTTGACCACCCCTGCGAGCCGCCATGATCCTCATCCTCTCTCCCAATATTGACCAACAGGGCGCCGAGTACGGGCAGCTCATCGGCTTTCTCGACCAATTGCCCAATATCCAATACCGCATGCACCACGAACAGGGCGTGCAGCAGCGGCTGACCGAAGTGTATTTGATCGGCGACACCGCCACGCCGGGACTCGATTACATGAAGAGCCTGCCGTGCGTGGAGCGCGTGGTAAGGGTATCGGAAGAATATCGCGTGCTGGGCCGGCATAAGGACGATACGCGCCCGAGCGATTTCGAATACAACGGGGTCACTTTCTCGCAAGACAATCTGAACATCTTCGCCGGCCTGTGCGCGGTGGATACGCCGGAGCATGTGGAGCGCATGATGCAAGCGCTGAAGGAACACGGTCAGGTTTGCACCCGGATGGGCGCATATAAGCCGCGCACAAGTCCTTACTCGTTCCAAGGCCACGGCAAGACTTGCCTGCCCTATGTGTTCGAATTGGCGGGCAAATACGGCATTAAAGTGATCGCCATGGAAATCACGCACGAATCGCATGTGGCGGAAATCCGTGCAGCACTTCAAGCGACCGGCAACCCGACCGGCGTCATGCTGCAAATCGGCACGCGCAACACGCAAAATTTTGAGTTGCTTAAAATCGTCGGCCGCCAGCAGGCGTTTCCGGTGCTGATCAAGCGCGGCTTCGGCATTACGCTGGACGAATCGATCAACGCCGCTGAATACCTAGCCTCGGAGGGCAACCGCAAAGTCGTATTCGGCTTGCGCGGCATGAAAACCAATATGGGCGACCCGCATCGCAATTTCGTCGATTTCGCGCATGTGCCGGTGGTGAAGCGCTTGACGCGCATGCCGGTGTGCATCGACCCATCGCATTCGGTCGGCACCCGCGCCGCCGGGCCGGACGGCATTCTGGATATCATGCAAGTCGTGGCGCAAGGCGTCATCGCCGGGGCCAATATGATCCTGATCGACTTTCACCCTGCACCTTCCAAAGCGCTGGTCGACGGCCCGCAAGCGATGACCTTGGCGGAGTTGCCGCATTTCCTGGAAGACGTGGCACTGGCGCGTGAGACTTACCTAAAACGTCAAGCGCTGGCGCGCCGCTATGCGCAGAAAGCCGCCTCATGAAAAAACCATCCAAGCTCGCCTTGCTCACCAAACACACCCTATCTCTGGAAGCGGCAAAACAGGTCGCCACCGCCGCAGAGAAATTCGCCCGCAAAAAAGGCTGGAATGTGGTGATCAGTATCGTGGACGACGGCGGGCATTTGATGTACCTGGCGCGCATGGATGGCGCGCAGATCGGCAGCGTCGAGGTCGCTCAAGCCAAGGCGCGCACCGCGCTCGCCTTCAAGCGCCCCACCAAAGTCTGGAGCGAAGCGCTCAAGGGCGGCCGCATGCAGATTCTGGGGCTGCCCGGCGCCACCCCCATCGAAGGCGGTCTGCCGCTGGTGCTGAAAGGGGAATTCCTCGGCGCGATTGGCGTGTCCGGCGTCACTTCCGAGCAGGATGGAGAAGTCGCGCTGGCAGGATTAGCCGCGCTCGGTTAATCCCACAACCACGCAGCGCCCCGCACCCCGCTCGAATCCCCATGCTGGTGCTTCACCAGCCGCGTAGCTACCTGGTCGGAGAACACATATTTGCCCCACTGCTGCGGGACATTTTCATACAAGCGGGCAATGTTCGACATGCCGCCGCCCAGCACAATCACGTCGGGATCGAGGATGTTGATGACCTGCGCGAGAGAACGCGCTAGACGATCTTCGTATTCGAGCAAGGTCTGCTCGCAAGCGGCATCGCCTTGCGCCGCGCGCGCGGCAATGCGCGGCGCGTCCCAGGTCGCACCCAAGCGCTGCGCATGATGGCGCGCCATGCCGGGGCCGGAGAGCCACGTTTCAACGCACCCCGATTTACCGCAATAACATGCATTTCCCGGCAGCTCGCCGGGCAGCGGCCAGGGCAGCGGGTTGTGGCCCCATTCGCCGGCGATGGCATTGGGGCCGGTGAGCGCCTGGCCGTTCACCACGATGCCCGCGCCGACCCCGGTGCCGATGATCACGCCGAAGACCACCCGCGCGCCGGCAGCCGCGCCGTCCACCGCTTCGGAGAGCGCGAAGCAATTCGCGTCATTTTGGATGCGGATGGTGCGCCCCAGCAATTGTTGCAAATCATCCAGCAGCGGCTGGCCGTTCATGCACACGGAGTTGGAATTTTTGAGGCGTCCGGTGGCGTGCGAAATGGCGCCTGGCGTGCCGATGCCGATGGTGCCTTCGCGCCCCAATTCGGTCTCGACCCCATATACCAGCCCCGCGATCGCATGCAGCGTGGCCGAGTAGTCGCCCTGCGGCGTGGCCACACGGCGGCGCGCCAGTTCCTGCCCCGATTCGTCGAGAGCGATGATTTCGATTTTGGTGCCGCCGAGGTCAATGCCTAAACGCACGGCTGAGTAACCACGGATGCACACGGATAAACATGGATAAAACCCCACATGAAATTTATAGAGCGCCTAAAAGAGCAAAATTTTCCGGTTTGTCGTAGGGTATCCGTTTTTGCTTTCATCCGTGTTTATCCGTGTGCATCCGTGGTTCCAAACTACCTGCCAGGCGCCATCGCCACCGAGCCCTCTTCCGGATCCAATTCGCACTGCCCTGCCACACAGGCGAATTCCTTGGCGCCCTTGGTGGTGTCTTCCTTCTCGTATACCACGATGGAGGAAAAATCGATTTGCGGCAGGCTGGCCACGCGGCGCTGATATTCCGCTTCGCTGAGCTCCTCGTAGGGCGCGAGCTCGTACACGCTGTCGGATTTGGGCAGGAAGGACAAGCCGCCCAGGATGGGCCAGTTGTCGTAGAGCCAATGCGCCGTGGCGATCCATTCATCGCTCGCCACCGAAATGGTGACCGAGGGATTATGCTCGGTGAAATTGAGCTTCACCCGCTTCCAGAATTCCAGTTGCTCGATGGCGTTGAGATCGCTGCGGGTGATGCAGCCTGGGGGCGCCGCCACGGGGAACTCGAATACGAAGCTGGTGGCGGTCGCCTCCAGTTGCCCGACTTCCGGCTGGTAAGGAAATTTCTGCTCCTTCAGCATCGCGAACAAGGGATCGGTGGCGGAGATGCGAATGCGGCGCAAATAAAAATTCGCATAGCGCGGGTGCATGCCGGATGCCGAATCGACCAGCTGCGACACGGTGCCGGAAGGCTTGACGCAGGTGATGGCGGTGGAGGTGTTGACGCCGAAGCGCGCCGCATATTCGCGATTCACCGCGATCGCCTGATCACGCAGCGTGCGCAGCACCTCGGCTTCCCGCACCAGGGCGCAATCCCACTGACCCGTGATGGATACGCCCAAGAGCCGTTCTTCCTCGCAATTGTCCTGCCATTCCTTTGAGATGTAGGGAAAATCGGTGAGTGAGGATTGATAGGTGCCCAGAATGGTGGCGAGGCGCATTTTATGCGTTAGCGTCTCGAGTGTATCCTCGGCGCGCGCAATAACTTCAGTTAGATTGCAAAATTGCTTGGAGCGCAGAATTATTTCGCCACAAGGATTGACACCGCAGCGCGGCCAATACGGCGCAAACTTATCCCAGCGCCGTTGCGGCAACTGGTCGGGTAGGCCGCCGCGATTAAAAATCCCGCGCTCGCCGCTGCCGCTCTTGGCCAGCGCCAGCCACTCGTCGAGAAAGTCCACCGCGCGCGGTCGCGTCTCATATACCGCGGAATTGTTGGCCATGGAGCGCTGCGGGTTGTTGATGTAGAAGTGCCCGCTCTTGGCGCTGCGCAGTTCGTCATCATCGAAGTCGGAGAGCGAAATCAATGCCGAGCGGCGCACGCCGCCCATCTCCACCACTTCGCCGATTTTGCAAATGATGTCGTGCACGTCGAGGTTGGCCAGGCGCTTGCCCTGATTGGCGAGAATCTTGCCGCGCGCGAAATCGAGCAGCGAGCGCAGCGGCCCCGGCCCGGAACTGCGCCCGCCCATGGTGAAAAGCCGTGCGCCGGCTGGGCGCACCTGGGAAAAATCGAAGCGCACATCGCGGCCTTCGTACCAGGCGGCAAGGCCGAGCTTGAGCGCATCGCCCCAGCCTTCCTTGCTGTCCACCACGACATGCGCCGGCATCATGTGCCCGCTCTGGCGCTGGATGATGGGCAGCAATTGCACGTTTTGACTCTCGACCGAAAACCCCACGCCCACGCCGCACATGAGCAGAAACATGATCTCGGCGAAATCGTCGAGCCGCGTCGGCGCGATGAAGGAGCAGTTGTATGCCGACACGTTGTTGTTGCGCGCCGCCTTGCCCGCCGACCACATGAGGCGCATCGAGGGCATGACCTCCTGCTTCAGAATCGCCGCGCGCAACTCGGCGTATTCGGATTCGGTCAGCTTCTCGCCCAGTTTCTCGCGCATGAAAGACAGGTAGCGGTCCACCGTCTCGATCCAGGTTTCGCGCCGGCTCTCGTCTTCGATCCAGCGCGAATAGGTGCGGTAATACACAAACTCGGCCAGCGGATTGCGGAAATATTGCTTGGATTCGGCCGCCAGTTTTTTCACATGCCCGGGAACATCTTTCACCTTGTCCCGAATCTTCGCCCGCTCGTGCCGATAGAGAATGTACGCCTTCGCGGTCTTGGGGAAATCGAGCAGGATCAGCGATTCTTCGACCTGATCCTGAATCTCCTCCACCTGAGGAATATGGCCGCTGGGAAAGCGTTTTGCCAACGCCGCCATCACCGCATCCGAAACACGCTGCGGATCGACCTTGAGCGCGCCCTCATTGCACGCCTGCATGGCATGCTGCAAGGCGCTGGTAATGCGGTTTTGATCGAAGGGAACAATACGGCCATCGCGCTTGCGGGCCTGGGTAAAAAGCGGAGTTTGCACGGGCATAATCAATCGTTCGAAAAGAGGGGCCGCCACTGACGGTACAACATGTATCCTACCTCAAATTTTGGCCCCATCGCGGCTGCCGATGCCGTCCGCAATGAAACAGTATAGACTTTCAATACAACAATATTTGGGAGCAACACCATGAATCTGGAAAAGGTCATTTTCGCTTTCTTCATCGTGCTCGCGCTGACCCTCAATTTCGGCTTTTACGTGGGCGAAATCGACAACCCGGTGCATCACAGCGTCTATGAGCTCTATGCCGCCTTGGTGGTGAGCTTGATCGCCACGGTACTCAAACTCGGCGACCGCACGCACCTGGGCGCGGTGCTGCTCGCCACCAGCCTGGTGGCCGATTTGCAACTGATTGCGGCGGCGCTGGTTTGGGCGTATGCCGATCAGGTCAGCCATGGCGGACTCACGCCGCACATTATGACCGCTATCGTTTCGCTTTCTGGCGGCGC
Organism: Hydrogenophilales bacterium; assembly: GCA_016235775.1. GTDB lineage: Bacteria > Pseudomonadota > Gammaproteobacteria > Burkholderiales > Thiobacteraceae > RBG-16-58-11. The sequence goes on along the minus strand of JACRIU010000058.1, from coordinate 3,035 downwards.
CGTCCTGGCCAATCTGACCTCGGTGGTCTTGCTGGTCGCCGAGACCATTACCATTCGCCGCTAGGCCGCGCGATGCAGAACGTGTTGTTCGTCCTGCTGCGGCGGATACGCACGCCGCTCATTCTGTTGATTGTGGTGTACGCAATATCGGTGCTCGGTTTCGTGTTGATCCCAGGCGTAGATGACAAGGGACAGCCATGGCACATGGGTTTCTTCCATGCCTTTTACGTGGTCAGCTATACCGCTACCACCATCGGCTTCGGCGAGTTGCCCTACCTCTTCACCAATGCGCAGCGGCTCTGGTCCATCCTGGTGATCTACGCTTCGGTGCTGACTTGGCTGTACAGCATCGGCGCCCTGTTCACCGCCCTGCAAGACCCGGGCTTGCGCGCGCTGATGGTGCGATATGCGTTCCAGCGCGATGTCGCCCGTATCCGTGAACCGTTTTATCTGATTTGCGGCTATGGCGATACCGGCACGTTATTGGCGCGGGCGCTGGCCGAATCGGATATCCGCTCGGTGGTGCTGGACATCCACCAGGAATGCATCAACGCGCTGAAGTTGGAAGACCTGCCGCTGCATGTGCCCAGCTGGTGCGCGGATGCCTCGCACCCGGATGCGCTCACGATGGCGGGGCTCACCCATGGCAACTGCATCGGCGTGATCGCGCTCACCAATTCGGACGATGTCAATTTGCGCATCGCCATCACTGCCCGGCTGCTGCATCCCCACCTGCTCACCGTGTGCCGGGCCGAAAGCCAGGAAGCCGAAAAGAACATGACCGCTTTCGGCACCGATCACATCATCAACCCCTTCCACACCTTCGCGGCCCGACTGGCCATGGCATTGCACGCGCCGGGCATGTATCTGCTGTTTGAATGGATGACCGCAACGCCGACTGAAGCGCTGCGCGAGCCGATCTTCCCGCCGCATGGCCATTGGATCCTGTGCGGCTATGGCCGTTTCGGCAAGGCGGTGCAGGAGCGTCTCGCCACGGAGGGTATTGCCGTAACGATTATCGAGGCCGATCACGCGCGCACCTCGCCCCCGCCCGGCAGCGTGCAAGGCCGGGGATCGGAGCCGGAAGTGCTGCGCCAAGCCGGCATCGAGACCGCAGCCGGGATTGTCGCAGGCACCGACAATGACGCGACCAATCTGTCCGTTGCACTCACCGCGCGCGCTTTAAACCCCAATCTATTCATGGTGGCGCGCCAAAACCAACATCAAAACGAAGCGACGTTCCGTGCCGCAAATCTGCAGCTCGTGATGCAGCGCGCGAACGTCATCGCGCATAAAATTTATGCGCTGATCACGACCCCCCTGCTGCCCGATTTCCTCCAACTGGCACGCCCCCAAGGCAATGAGTGGGCCAACGTGCTAGTGGCCCGCATCGGCGGTATCGTTGGCGATGTAGCGCCTCATACCTGGGTCATTGAAATCAATTCGGCCGCGACGCCGACCGTCGCTGCGGCCATAAAAGCGGGATGCAAAGTATGCGTCGGCGATCTCTACCTGGATCCGCGCAACCGGGTGGATCGGCTGCCGTGCCTGGCCTTGCTGCTCATGCGCGGAAATGAATCAACCCTGCTGCCCCCGGACGAACACAGCCTGGTCGTGGGCGATAAACTCCTATTGTGCGGGCGCATCGAAACATCACGGCACATGAACCTCACCATGCACAACCACAATGCACTCAACTACGTGCTGACCGGCATCGATCGCCCCGCCGGCATGCTGTGGGATTGTCTGACGCGGCGCCGGAATTAAAAGACGAATCGAAGTGCTGCTGCACAATGCAAATGGCCGACAACGTCGGCCATTTTTTTGAACGCTTGCAGCACAAGCTAGCTAAACAACCGCTTCCGGCTCTTCTTCGAACACCAGCTTCACTTGCCCGGCGTCATCCACATCGACGGTAACCTTGCCGCCGTGGGCTAAGCGCCCGAACAACAACTCATCGGCCAGCGCCTTGCGAATCGTGTCTTGGATCAGCCGCGCCATCGGACGTGCGCCCATCAAGGGATCGAAGCCTTTTTTCGCCAAATGCTCTTTCAGCGCATCGGTAAAGTTCGCCTCGACTTTCTTCTCATGCAGCTGCTCTTCAAGCTGCATCAGGAACTTGTCCACCACGCGCATGATGACTTCTTTATCCAATGATTTGAACGAAATCATCGCATCCAGGCGGTTGCGGAACTCGGGCGAAAACAGGCGCTTGATATCCCCCATTTCGTCCCCGCCTTTTTCCGGCGGCGTGAAACCGATAGTGGTTTTGTTCAAGGCTTCAGCACCCGCATTGGTGGTCATGATGATGATCACGTTGCGGAAATCGGCCTTGCGCCCGTTGTTGTCCGTGAGCGTGCCGTGATCCATGACTTGCAGCAGAATATTGAAAATATCCGGGTGCGCTTTTTCGATTTCGTCCAACAGCAGCACCGCATACGGATGCTTGGTGATGGCTTCGGTGAGCAAGCCGCCTTGATCGAAGCCGACATAGCCCGGCGGCGCGCCGATCAAGCGCGACACGGCGTGACGCTCCATGTATTCGGACATATCGAAGCGCATCAGCTCGATGCCCATGATGTAGGCCAGTTGGCGCGCGACTTCGGTCTTGCCCACGCCCGTGGGGCCGGAGAATAGGAACGAACCGATCGGCTTGCTCGGATTGCCTAAACCAGAGCGCGCCATTTTGATCGAGGTGGCCAGTGCTTCGATTGCATTGTCTTGGCCGAACACCACGGCTTTCAGGTCGCGACCCAGATTCTTGAGTGCGGATCGGTCGTCGGACGAGACGCTCTTCGGCGGGATGCGCGCGATTTTCGCCACGATGTCTTCGATCTCTTTCGGCGTGATCACTTTCTTCTGTTTCGACTTGGGCAGAATGCGCTGCGCCGCGCCCGCTTCGTCAATCACGTCGATCGCCTTGTCCGGCAGATGGCGGTCGTTGATGTATTTGGCCGACAGCTCCGCGGCGGTGGAAAGCGCGGCAGAGGTGTATTTGATGCCGTGGTGCGCCTCGAAACGCGACTTGAGGCCGC
>JACRIU010000002.1 GCA_016235775.1 Hydrogenophilales bacterium | reverse complement strand
GATGGGTAGGGTGGATAAAACGCCGAAGGCGTGTATCCACCGTGCCTTGGTGGATTCGCGCTACGCGCTTAATCCACCCTACGAAAAAACAATTCACAGCAATGCGACATATCATGCGTGACGCGACACTAGTCATGCTGTTCGTCCCCGTCTTCCGCGACATCCTGCAACGGTTGCGGCACTTTGCCCAGCAGGTAATAGTCCATCACCTTGCGCGCGATCGGCGCCGCCGTGCCGCCGCCGTGCCCGCCGTTTTCCGCCAGTACGACCAGTGCGATTTTCGGCTGCTCGGCAGGGGCGAAGGCGATGAACCAGGCATGGTCGCGATTCCGTTCGCTGAGCTTGCTGGCATCATATTTTTCGCCCTGCTTCATCCCGACTACCTGCGCCGTGCCCGTCTTGCCGGCAATGCGATAGGGCGCGCCGGCCGAGGCTTGCGCCGCCGTGCCCCCGGGTTGTGTGACCGCCGCCATGGCGCGCTTCACCAGATCCAGGTGTGCCGGATCAAGCTTCAGGTCAAACGTCGGTGTGCTTGCAATCGTGCGGATTTCATTGCTGCGCGAGTTGCGCACCTCTTTAACCAGATGCGGCCTGAAGCCCACCCCGTCATTCGCCAGCATCGCGGTGGCATAAGCCAACTGCATCGGCGTCACCAGGCTGTAACCCTGTCCAATACCCACCGAAACGGTATCGCCCACATACCATTTCTGCTTGTAGCGTTTTGCCTTCCATTCCTGCGAGGGCAATAAACCGGAAGTCTCGCCTTCGAGATCAATGCCGGTTTTTTTGCCGAAATTGAAGCGCGACAGGAAATTGTAAATATTGTCGATGCCCATTTCCGTGGCCAGGCCGTAGTAATAGGTGTCGCAGGAGATGACGATGGATTTGAACATGTCCACAGTGCCATGACCGCCTTTTTTCCAGTCGCGGTATTGGTGGCTGCTGCCGGGCAGGGTGAAATAGCCGGGGTCGCTGATGGTGCGTTCGGGCGAGCGTATCTTGTAATACAGGCCAGCCAGCGCCATGAACGGTTTGATCGTGGAGCCGGACGGATATTGCCCGCGCAGCGCGCGATTGTTGAGCGGGTGATCGGGCGAATTGTTCAGCTCATCCCAGTTTTCCTGGTCGATGCCATCGACGAACAGGCTGGGGTCGAAGCCCGGTTTGCTGACGAAGGCCAGCACTTCGCCGTTGGTCGGGTCGATCGCGATCAGCGCGCCGCGATAATTGCCGAATGATTGTTCGGCTATTTCCTGCAATTTCGCGTCTATGCTCAACACCAGCGTGTTGCCGGATACCGGTGGTGTGCGCGACAGCATCCGCACCGCCCGCCCGCCCGAATCCACTTCAACCTGCTCCACGCCGGTGGTGCCGTGCAGCTCGTTTTCGTAGCTTTGCTCCAGGCCGATCTTGCCGATGTAATCCGAACCGCGATAATTGGCCGCCAGATCGTTTTCTTCGAGTTGCTCGACATCGGTTTGATTGATGCGGCCGATATAGCCGATCAGATGGGCCGTTTTTTCGCCGAACGGGTAATCCCGGAACAGCCGCGCCTTGATTTCGACGCCCGGGAAGCGGTATTGCTGCGCGGCGAAGCGCGCGACTTCCTCGTCGGTGAGCCGGTTACGGATCATCAGCGTCTCGAAATTGCGCCGTTCGGCGAGCAATTTCTTGAAGCGCTTGCGGTCTTTGGGGGTGATTTCGACCAGCGTGGCCAATTCGTTGATCGTGCCTTCCAGGTCTGCGGTCTTGTTCGGGGTTATCTCCAGCGTGTAGCCGGAATAATTGTGTGCCATCACCACACCGTTGCGGTCCAGTATCAGTCCGCGGTTGGGCACAATGGGGACGATGGAAATGCGGTTGCTTTCCGCCAGCGTCTGGTAATACTCGTGGCGCACCACCTGCAAATAGATAAAGCGCACCAGCAGAATCCCCAGCAATAGCAGCACAAAACCAATGCTGATGGCCAGCCGCAGGCGGAAGTGAAAAATTTCGTACTGGTGATTTTTCAGCTCGACGCGCTTGTTCATGATCCCTTGTGTTCCACGCGCATCCGCTGCATCGCCTGGAACACGATGCTGAGCGGCGCCCACAGCAAAGTCGACGTCAGGCAGCCGGCAAAATACGTCCACACCACATAGTTGTTCGCCTGCCAATGCACCAGCGCATACGCCACATAGGTCAGCACGAAAATGCCGAATACCTGGGTGGTTTGCTGGCGCAGATTGAACATCTGCAAACGGCGGTGCAGCACCACGCCGCCAAACGCGAGCAACGTGTAGGCGAGCGCGTGCTGGCCGAACAGGCTGGCGTCGGCCACGTCGGCGAGTATGCCCACCGACCACGACAAGCCGATGCCGACGCGCAACGGTTTGTGCATGCACCAGTACAGCAACACCACCGCGACGAAATCCGGGCGCAACATCAGCCAGACGCCCTCCCACGGCAGCATGTTCATGAACAGCGCGGCCAGCACGCTCAATACGATGAAGGTGTTGCTGACCGGACGCTGGATTTCCGGATTGTCGGGGTCGGAATAAGGCATTTACTTTTTCGGCTTCTGCCGGGACTTCAGATTGGGCGCAGCGGGCTCTTCCGCCGGGCGTTCCGGCGGTTTGGGCAGGCCGGACAGGATCAGCAGGTGGCGGTGTTTGTCCACGCCGCCCAACGGCAGGCAAGTAACGCGGGCAAAAGGATAGGCGGCATCGCGCTCGATCTTTTCCACTTTGGCGACCGGGATACCGGGCGGATAGAGGCCGTCTATCCCCGAGGTCACCAGCACGTCGCCGTTCTGGATATCCGAGCTGACCGGCATATAACGCAGCGACAACCGGCTGGTATCCCCCGCGCCGAACACGATGCTGCGCAACCCGTTGCGCAGCACCTGCACCGGCACGGCGTGATCCTTTTCGGTAATCAGCGTGACTTCGGAAAGCCAGGGGTAGACGCGCGTGACCTGCCCGATGATGCCGTTATCGTCCATCGCCACTTGCCCGGCCTGCACATGGGCATCGGAACCTTTGTCGATGAGTATTTTGCGCTTGAACACATCCCGCTCGGCATACACGATTTCGGCGGGCTGGGCGTTGAATTCACTGCGCTGCGGCAGCGCCAGCAGGCCGCGCAATTGCTGGTTTTCCTGCTGCAATGCCTGGAATTGCGCCAGCTGTGCGGCATCCTGCTGATGTTGCAGATACAGCGATTTGTTTTCATTCACCAGGCTGCGTTGCGTGACAAAGAAACTGCCGGCCTGTTGCCACAATATGCCCGGCAACGTCGCCAGCCGCTGCACCGGTGAAACCAGCACCGACAACGCGCTGCGGGTGGATTCCAGATAGCGGTAGCGCGCGTCGACGAACAGCAGCAGCAGCGAAAGCATCGTGAAAAACACCAGCCGCACCGCCGGGCTGGGGCCGCGATTGAAAAATTGGAATGATTGCGTGCTGTCCATCTTTTGAGCGCCATGCGGCGCGATTCACCGCGCCCAAATCCCGGAACGTGAAGCGGGCGCGATGAATCGTGCCCCTACTCGGTGGTAAAGATGCTGGTGGACTTGTCCATGCTTTCGAGGGCGCGGCCCGAACCGCGTACCACGCAAGTCAGCGGATCTTCGGCGATCAGCACCGGCAGGCCGGTTTCTTCCATCAGCAGGCGGTCGATGTCGCGCAACAGCGCACCGCCGCCGGTCAGTACCATGCCTTTGTTCGCAATATCCGCGCCGAGTTCCGGCGGTGTCTGTTCGAGTGCGGTTTTCACCGCGCTGACGATGCTGTTGAGCGGCTCGGTCAACGCTTCGAGGATTTCGTTGCTGGAAATGGTGAAGCTGCGCGGCACGCCTTCGGCCAGGTTGCGCCCCTTCACTTCCATCTCGCGCACTTCGCTGCCCGGGAAGGCGGAGCCGATGGTCTTCTTGATCTCTTCCGCGGTGGGTTCGCCGATCAACATGCCGTAATTGCGGCGGATGTAGTTGATGATCGCCTCGTCGAATTTATCGCCGCCCACGCGCACCGAGCCGGAATACACCGCGCCACCCAGCGAAATCACGCCCACTTCCGTGGTGCCGCCGCCGATGTCCACCACCATCGAGCCGGTCGCTTCTTCTACCGGCAGACCGGCGCCGATCGCGGCCGCCATCGGTTCTTCGATCAGTTCCACGCGGCGCGCGCCGGCGCCGACCGCCGATTCGCGGATCGCGCGGCGTTCCACCTGGGTGGAGCCGCACGGCACGCAGATCACGATACGCGGGCTGGGGCTGAAAATGCCCGCTTTGTAAACCTTGCGGATGAACTGCTTGAGCATCTGCTCGGTGACGGTAAAGTCGGCGATCACGCCGTCCTTCATCGGGCGGATCGCGGTGATGTTGCCCGGCGTGCGCCCCAGCATCTGCTTGGCCGCCAGGCCGACCTGCTGAATCACCTTCTTGCCGTT
>JACRIU010000057.1 GCA_016235775.1 Hydrogenophilales bacterium | reverse complement strand
ACTTTGTTACAGATATTGTCGGTCTCAATTTTTGAGAAAACCCCTATTTCATGCGCCTTTCAGCCACTGGGTAACAGAAGCATCGTGCAGCCAGTCACTAACCAATTGATGTTGTTTTGAATTTAACCGGACACTAGTGCTGAAGGGTGTGGAAATAATTGAGCCAATTGCTGCAAAAAAATTGCCACAATATGGCTACATGGTCTGTATGGTGGCCGTCAAACGAGATACCTGAGATGAAGTTGGCCTACCTTGCCAACTCGCTTGGTGCCGGCGGGGCGGAGCGGCACTTGTTGAATCTGGCGCGTGACATGGTGCGACGCGGCTACGCAGTGTGGGTTGTCGTGCTTAAAAGGGGGATTCGGGGGGGCGCAAACAGCCTTGAGCTGGATTTTGCCGGGGCGGGCGTAAAGGTCATTTATTTAAATTCGTGCGCTTTGGGGGATGCCGGCCGCTGGTTCAGTTTGATCAAGTTACTGCGGCATTTGTTACCTGACATCATCCATTCACATTTGCCCAGATCAGACTTGGCGGCGTCTATCGCGAAGGCGGCGCTGCCCAATATGCTTTGGGTCAGCACTCTGCATGATACCTACACACGAGACAAGTATTCAGGACACTGGATATTTCCTTTTATCCGATGGAATTGGCGACGAGCCGATCATGTTGTAGCGGTCTCAAAACATGTTCAAGAATGGGGTGTTCGGGCTCTTGCGTTGCCGTCCCACAAGACTAGCGTGATATATCATGGTGTCCCCCTAAGTGAAAATCCAAACGGTTCGCAAACGAACATGAGCGAACAAAAGCTTATTGGATGCTTGGCTAGATTTGAAAAGCGAAAGGGGATGGAAACCTTAGTTAAAGCGATGGTCGAAATCCGGAAATCATTTCCCGAGGCGCAGTTGTTGTTGGCCGGTAGTGACCCTACAGGCTATTCCAATGTGATAAAGCGCCTAGCCAGATCGCTTAAGGTGGAAGGCAATGTGAAGGTGCTTGATTTTTGCGCTGCTCCGCTGGGATTTTTGTATAGCCTGGATGTGTTCGCTTTTGCGTCGGTTTCCGAGGGGTTCGGTATCGTTTTGATTGAGGCGATGTCTGTAAAATGTCCCGTGGTAGCGAGCAATATTTATCCAATCAATCACATCGTGCAGCACGGGGAATCAGGGCTATTGGTGAATTCAGAGGATCATCATGCTTTTGCCGATGCCATCATCGAGCTCTTGGGCAATCCTGCAAGAGCTCGTGAGATGGGCGAGGCGGGTTACCAGCGATGTATCGATGAGTTTTCCTTGGAAAAGGCGCTCAATAAAGTGCACGATCTGTATATTGATTTGACCAAAAGGCCCCATGCCTATTAATTTTCCATGTGCGGTATAGCGGGGCAACTCATTTCCCGCACGGGTTCCTGTGATATTGAGCTAGCTGGAACAACGGCACGCATGGCGGGCCAACTTGCCCACCGGGGTCCGGATGATTTTGGCTTGTGGCAAGACGATGCCGCTGGCGTTTGCCTCGCGCACCGGCGCCTCTCCATCCTTGATCTTTCTCCCGAAGGCCATCAGCCCATGATTTCGGCGGATGGCCGTTTCGTCATCGCTTTCAACGGCGAGGTCTATAATCACGCGGCGTTGCGCAGAGAAATTGAAGGGGCAGGGACCGCGCGTTGCGGGGAGGGGGAAAAGCTGTCGTGGCGTGGTCATTCCGATACAGAGGCCATGCTCGCCGCCATTTCGCGTTGGGGCGTGCTTGAAGCGACCAAACGCTTTGTCGGCATGTTCGCCTTTGTCCTGTGGGATCGCGCTGAACGAACGCTTTATTTGGTGCGTGACCGCTTGGGAGAAAAGCCGCTTTATTATGGTTGGGTCAATGGCGCCCTGCTGTTCGGGTCGGAACTTAAAGCGTTGCGCGTCCATCCGTCATGGGAGGGCGCGCTGGATCGAGACGCCCTCGCCTTATACCTGCAGTACAACTACATTCCTGCCCCCTTTACCATATTTAAAGATATCCGTAAGCTGGAGCCGGGCTGCATTGCCAAGATCGATTCTGCCATGCTTCCTGGCAAGGTTGATGTGCAAGGCTACTGGTCTTTGCAGGATGCGGCGGCCGCGCCGCGCCTGATCATTTCCGAACAATCCGCCATGGCGCAGGCGGAGCAGATACTGAGCCAGAGCATAGGGCAGCAGATGATGGCTGATGTGCCCATCGGCGCGTTTCTATCCGGCGGAATCGATTCGTCCCTGATCGTTGCGCTGATGCAGAAGCAGAGCGTTCGCCCGGTACGCACTTTCACCATCGGTTTCCACGAGGCGTCCTTCAACGAAGCAGAGCATGCCGCAGCCGTGGCGCGCCATCTAGGCACGGCGCACACGGAGTTTTATGTCACGCCCAAGGATGCCCTGGAAGTCATTCCGCTGCTGCCCACCCTCTATGACGAGCCCTTCGCGGATTCGTCCCAGATTCCGACCTACCTCGTGGCCAAACTCACGCGCCAGCACGTCACGGTCAGCCTTTCCGGTGATGGGGGCGATGAGCTGTTCGGCGGCTACAACCGTTATTCCTGGGGCCGCAATATCTGGGATCGCATTAAAGGTCTGCCCATGCCAGTGAGAATGGCAGCGGCCCAAGCCCTAAGCGCGCCATCCCCCCAAACCTGGGATCGCCTATTTGCAACTTTTGGCCAGGTGTTGCCGCGGCTACTGCGGTATAACGCTCCAGGGGACAAGCTTCACAAGTTAGCCATGCTTGTTGGTGCGAGGTCCGCCAGCGATGTCTATCTGGATCTGATTTCCCTTTGGAATGGAGCAGAGTTGGTTCCAGGCAGCAGCCCCCTGCTCGTGGCCGCCACAGATCCGTCGCAATGGCCTGTCCATCTGGATTTCACGGAATTTATGATGTATCTGGATGCGCGCTTCTATCTGCCAGATGACATCCTGGTGAAAGTGGATCGGGCCACCATGGGGGTAGGTCTGGAATCCCGCGCGCCCTTCTTGGATCACCGGCTAACAGAGTTTGCTTGGTCTCTGCCGCTCGATTTGAAAATTCGCCAAGGCCAAGGCAAATGGCTATTACGCCAGATACTCTATAAGTATGTCCCACGCCAGCTGATCGAGCGCCCCAAGATGGGCTTCGGCGTGCCCATTGACCGCTGGCTGCGTGGGCCGTTGCGCGAATGGGCCGAGGCATTGCTCGATGAATCGCGCCTGAGAAGAGAGGGTCACCTGAATCCTGCACCGATCCGGCAAAAGTGGGCCGAGCATCTCTCTGGCCGGCGCAACTGGCAGTATCACCTTTGGGGGGTGCTCATGTTTCAGGCCTGGGGAGAGCAATGGCTATGAAAGTCTGCCAACTGTGCGCGGTCGATTTCACGTTAATGAAATTTTTGGTGCCTTTAATCGATGCCATGCGTGAGGAAGGTTGGGACGTGATCGCTGTGTGTTCAGAAGGGCCATATGTGGGCGGTTTGCGTAGCGCCGGGTATCGAATCGAGACGCTATCCATTTCACGCAGCGTGAATCCGTTTGCACATCTCAAATCACTATGGGGGTTGATACGGTTTTTCCGGTGCGAGCGTTTCGACGTGCTGCATGTTCATACGCCCGTGGCCGCACTGTTGGGGAGAATTGCGGCACGCCTCGCGGGCATTCCCTTGGTGATTTACACCGCGCATGGGTTTTACTTTCACGATGAAATGCCAGCCCTCAAGCGCAGTTTTTTTGTCTGGCTCGAAAGGTTGGGCGGCAGACTGACGGATTTCCTTTTTTCCCAAAGCGCGGAGGATGCGGAGGCGGCACAGCGTTTGGGTATTGCGGTTCAAGGCCGAGTAATGGCGATTGGTAATGGCGTGAACGTAGCGCGTTTCGATCCAACGCAGCAGCGCCAAGCAATAATTCGAGATGAACTGGCTATTCCGTCGGACGCTATTGTCGTCGGAATCATCGGGCGCTTGGTACGAGAAAAGGGCTATGGCGAATTTTTCCGGGCGGCGGAATTATTGGCGGCGCAGCATCCCAACACATATTTTCTAGTGGTTGGCGAGCGCTTGCAAAGCGACCATGCGATCGGCATAGGGCCGCCTTTGGCGCATGCACAGCAGTTGTTAGGCTCGCGCTTGGTACTAACCGGGATGCGCGAGGATGTGCCGGCGCTGTTGGCCGCGATGGATATCTTTTGTTTACCGTCTTATCGCGAAGGGATGCCGCGCACCATCATTGAAGCGATGGTGATGGGTAAGCCGGTGGTTGCGACCGACATTCGCGGCTCGCGTGAAGAAGTGATGGATGGGGTGACCGGGCTTCTGGCGCCGACGCGCGACGCCGCTGCCCTGGCGCTAGCGCTCGGCCGCTTGATTCATGATCCGGCATTGCGTGCCAGCATGGGGCGGGCGGGTCAGGATCGAGCAATCGCTTTATACGATGAGCAACGGATATTGATGTTGCAGATTGAAAAAATCCGCCAGTTGTCGCAAAAGGTGGAAAGCACAACGGCGCTGAAAGTGTGCCAACTCTGCGCAGTGGACTTCACATTGCAGAAGTTCCTGTTGCCCTTGATCGACGGCATGCGCGATGCAGGTTGGGAAGTCACCGCGGTGTGCTCCGATGGCCCGTTTGTCGCCAGCATGCGCGACCAAGGCTACCACATCGAAACCTTACCCATTGCGCGTAGCATGAACCCTATCTCCGGCCTGCGTTCGCTACGTTCGCTGATACGTTTATTTCGCAATGAAAAGTTTGACGTGTTGCATGTCCATACCCCGGTCGCGGCGCTGCTAGGACGTGTTGCCGCCAAGTTCGCAGGCGTGTCGCTGGTGATCCATACCGCGCATGGATTTTATTTCCATGATGAGATGCTGGCCCTCAAGCGATATATGTTTATCGCGCTTGAATGGTTTGCTGGACAAATCACGGATTATTTATTTACCGTAAGTGCTGAAGATGCCGAAACCGCAAAATGCTACGGCATTATGCCAAGTAACAGCATTCTGGCGACTGGAAACGGCGTGAATGTGTCGCGTTTTGATCCTGCGCGCATTGACCGAGCAGCAGTACGCAAGCAGTTAGGGATACCGGACAAGGCTTACGTGGTGGGGATCGTAAGCCGGCTAGTGGTGGAAAAAGGCTATGTGGAATTTTTGCGCGCGGCTGAATGGCTCACTAAACGTCACGCCGATACTGTCTTTTTGGTTGTCGGTGAGCGATTGCAAAGCGACCATGCGAAGGCCGTTGATAATTTGATTAAGCGTGCTCAGCAACAATTAGGAGGGAAGTTGCTCATGGCTGGCATGCGCGAAGATGTGCCGGAAATGCTGGCCGCCATGGATATTTATTGCCTACCCTCCTATCGTGAAGGCTTGCCTACAACGGTTATCGAAGCCATGCTGATGGCAAAACCTGTTGTGGCTACGAAAATTCGTGGTTCACGCGAGGCTGTTGTAGACGGCCAGACCGGCCTATTGGTGCCGACGCGCGATGCCGGTGCGCTGGGTCAAGCAATTGCGCGTTTGCTGGAAGATGCCGATTTGCGTGCGAGCATGGGGCGGGCCGGTCGTGAGCGGGCGCTGGCCCTTTACGACGAGAAGCGCATCGTGGCCATGCAGGTGGAGAAAATTCGAGAATTGGTGAATGAGAAAATTATGAAACTACAAACGAAATGCGGAATTCGAGTTTAACCACTGTTTTTGTGGCGCCGGCATCCCTGCCGGCACGGATGCTGGCGCTACGCTTATGTAGTGCGGCATAAATGGATTGGTCTTCTCCCTGGGTGCATGCCGCGCGTCCAATCGTCGCTTTTGCGATCTCGCTGCTTACGTTGACTTGGCTTCTGAGAAGCGGTGTCGCGGCGAAAATTCTGGATCGTCCGAACGACCGCTCCTTGCATCGAAATCCGACGCCGCGCATCGGGGGCGTGGCCATGCTCGCGGGAATGCTGTGCGGGTGGATGGGGATAGATTCTGCGCAGTTGGCGCTGGTGGTGGCCGCGACGGCCGCGCTTGCCTGGGTGTCGTTTCTGGACGATTTAAGGCATCTGCCGGTGTGGCAGCGTTTTTTCGCGCACTTCCTGGCGGCGAGTGCGGGTGTGTTATGGCTGTCTGGCGGGCAGTCTTGGCTGGTGTTGATAGCCGTGATCCTGGCGATTGTTTGGATGACCAACCTGTTCAATTTCATGGATGGCGCCGATGGGCTCGCCGGTGGTATGGCGCTGTTCGGTTTTACCAGTTTCACCTTGCAGGCCGCCGCCATGGGCGATGCGGCATTCGCAAGCCTGAACGCTGTCATCGCGGCGGCGGCGTTAGGTTTTTTGCTATTCAATTTTCATCCGGCCCGCGTGTTCATGGGCGATGCCGGATCAATACCGCTCGGCTTTCTGGCGGGCTTGATTGGCTTTATCGGTTGGACCAATGGTGTGTGGCCAGCGTGGTTCCCGGCGCTAGTATTTTCGCCCTTCATCGTCGATGCGACGGTAACTTTGTTCAAACGCCTGCTGCGAGGCGAGCGCATCTGGCAGGCGCATCGAGAGCATTACTATCAACGCCTGATTCTGCTTGGTCATGGCCACCGCAAGACCGCGTGGTTAGAATATGCATTGATGTTCACGGTTGATGTGTCGGCCCTGTGGGGCGCATGGCAGTCATCAACGGATCAAGCGATCTTGCTTGGCGGGTGGGTAATTGTTTATATGGTACTGACGCTCCAGATCGACCGTCTCTGGAGCGGCGCCGGAAAAAAAACTAAATGAAACTATCGCGCATCAATCCCCGCACTGCTCTAGCATTCATGCACGATGTCGTCGCTGCGATCGCAGCGTGGGCGCTCGCTTACTTGTTTCGCTTTAACCTCGAATTGCCGAGCGAGCATCTGTATGGAATGTTGCGCACTTTGATTTGGGTGGTGCCGGTGCAGGCGCTGATTTTCCGGCAGTTTGGTTTGTATCGCGGCATCTGGCGTTATGCCAGTTTGCCCGATATTCAACGTATCGTATTTGCGGTAGGGACGGGGTCATTGGTGGTGGCGGTGACGCTCTTCATGTTTCGTGTCTCAGTCGTTGTGCCGCGCTCCGTGCTGCTGCTCGATCCTATTCTGTTGGTGATGTTTATGGGTGGTAGCCGCCTCGCTTATCGCGGATGGAAAGAGAACCGGCTTTACGGTTTGCTCAGTCTCCAAGGTGAGCCAGTGCTCGTGGTGGGTGCAGGCGATGCGGCGAGCAATTTGGTAAAAGAACTGGCGCGCAGCCGGCAGTGGCGCGTCGTCGGTTTGCTCGATGATGATGTGAAAAAACACGAGCGTCTGATCCAGGGTGTGCGCATTCTTGGCCGAATCGATCAACTCCCCGAATTTGCGCACGAGTTGAACGTGAGCAATGTGATCCTTGCCATGCCCTCAGCCAACCATGCCGCGCGGCGACGGGTGGTGGATCTGTGCGGCGAAGCGGGCGTTAAACCGCTAACCGTGCCGGCGTTTGACGACTTGATGAGCGGCAAAGTGACGGTGTCCGAAATTCGCAATGTGGAACTGGACGACCTTCTGGGCCGTGAACCGGTGCAGTTGGACGATGCGGGGATGCATAAGCTGCTGACAGACCGAGTGGTGATGGTGACCGGCGCGGGCGGTTCGATCGGCGCCGAGTTGTGCCGGCAGATATCCAGATTTAAACCGAGCGTGCTGCTTCTATTCGAGCAATCAGAGTTTGCCATGTATGCGATCGAGCAGGAGTTCCATGAGCATGTGCCTGGCCTGACCGTGCGCTGCTTGATCGGCGATGTGAAGGATGTTTTCCGGGTTCGGCAGGTGATGTCCGAGTGGAAGCCAGCGGTAGTGTTTCACGCGGCGGCCTACAAGCACGTTCCCCTGATGGAGAATGCGAATGCCTGGGAGGCGGTGCGCAATAATGTGTTCGGCACTTATGTGGTGGCAAGTGCCGCACGCGAAGCCGGCGTGGACGAATTTGTTTTGATCTCGACTGACAAGGCAGTTAATCCGACCAACGTGATGGGTGCGACCAAACGCCTGGCGGAAATGGTGTGTCAGAGCGTGCAAGCGGATACCTGCACGCGTTTTGTCATGGTGCGCTTCGGCAATGTGCTGGGCAGCACCGGTAGCGTGATTCCGAAATTTCGCGAGCAGATCGCCCGGGGCGGGCCGGTCACGGTGACGCATCCGGAGATTACTCGCTACTTCATGTCTATCCCGGAAGCAGCGCAACTGGTGATGCAAGCGGGCCTCATGGGCAAGGGCGGCGAGATCATGGTGCTGGATATGGGCGAGCCAGTAAAAATAACCGATTTGGCGCGCGACATGATTCGCCTGTCGGGCTACAGCGAGGACGACATCAAGATCGAATTCACGGGCCTGCGCCCCGGTGAGAAACTCTATGAAGAGTTGCTCGCAGATGATGAGCATACCTTGCCCACGCCGCATCCCAAGCTGCGCATTGCGCGCGCTCGATTAGTCGAGGGCAAATGGCTGGAGCAGATGTTGGGATGGGTGAATACGGACCAGGCGCGCACCGAGCATGAAGTGAAAGCGCAGCTTCGCGCTTGGGTACCGGAGTATCAGCCGGCTAGTTAGTGATGTTGTATGGGCGATGCGAGTTGCTCAAAGGCATTGATCACTTCGTCAACCGTAATATCCTTCACGTCTTTTGATCCTGCCTGTAATAGTTTGTAGGGCACCCCCCAAGGATGCCAGCGCCAAGCATCCGACTTGCCGAACAGGCATACGATCGGTTTTCCCAGCCCTGCCGCAAGATGCATCGTTCCTCCATCGCTGCAAATCACCCTATCGCAAATAGAAAGCGCGCCGATCAATTCCGGCAGAGTATGGGTCGGGTAGGGCAACACCGGAAGATCGCTGGCTGCTTGCAGAATGGTTTGGGCCTTTTCGTCGTCACCCGGATGATGTGGGTTAGATTCCGACCCAGGCGCCCAAAGCAGTATGAAACGGAATCCGTGACGCGCATGAAGCTCACGCATCAATGCAGCGAAACGCTCGGATGACCAGCGTTGGCTCGGTTTACGGGCACTAATATGCAGAGCAATGACGGGGCCAACCCCACCTTTCGCATCTAGTGCAGCCTGCGCTTTTGCAGCATCGATGGGGTCTGCAATGACCAAACCATGCGGCGGCAGACCATGGATGCACAGCGGTTCTAACAAGCGAAATACGGCTTGCGCTTCATGCTCGCTCCCCTCGTGGATGGCGGGGAGCATCGTGAGGCTTTGGTGTTGGAAAGTGCTATGACCGAGGGCAATGACATGCTTTGCGCGCAGGCCCAGCGCGAAGCGCAGCAGGCGCGACTGATCATTAGGCAGCAGCACATAGTCGAATGCAATTTTCTTCAGATCCTGATGCATGCGTAGCCGCTGCCAGAGCAGGCGCAGGCGCGATTGACCTGGCGCACGATGCTTGAGTTTGGTGTAAACAAATACACGGTCGACGTCAGGATGGTGTGCTAGTACGGGGGCATTGTAACTATTGACCAGGGCGCAGATTTGCGCGGTGGGGAATCGCTGGCGTAGTGCAGTAAAAACGGGCGTGGTGCAAACCAGATCACCGATATTATCGCGGCGGATGACGAGTATCTTGAGCGCCGTGCTCATGCTTTCAATATGTGTCGCGATTCGTGGGACAGCCAAAAACCAAGTAGCAGGACGGCAAGAATCGCATGCTCGTGATGCAAGGTGGTGTTGAAGGTGCCCACGCCGACGGTGATAAACCAAGCGCTGAACGCGCCACCCCATAGCAACCAGCACATATCGTCATCGGTTTTCGATGGCCAGCGGCGCACCAGGCAATACGCCCAGTAAGCCAGCACCGCCAGCAAAATCGACAAACCAAATGCCCCGCGCTCGGCGAGCGTATTGAAATATAAGCTGTGGCCGTGAGCCTGCGCGACATATCGTTTGGGGTAGTTAGGTCTTTCGTGAGTTGCCACCCAACTTTGTAGATGTTTGCCGATCTCACCAAAATTATCCATACCAACACCGAAGATGGGGTATTGTCGCCAAGCTTCTACAGCTACATTCCAAATTTCCGGCCGTTCCGCATAAGTGACATTGCTTTTGATGGCGCCACGGGTTTTTTCTATTAGCCGCGCATTGAAGAAAAGACTTCCACCGATGAGCGTTATCGCGGCGACAGTCATCACCAGCAAAGGCGTTTTCGATTTCGGCAGCCAAATAAAGCCCACGCCAAGCACGAGCAGCAAGGCCATGCCGGCCGCCGCTCGGCTTTCCGCGATGAACAGCGCTAACGTGATCAACCCCAGCGCGGCAATCAACAGTACACGTAGCGCAAGTGACGCCGTACGCCAAGCCGCCAGCAGCCAGCACAGCGCCGCGCCAAACACCATCGCCAAATAAATCGCGCTGTGATTAACATGGCCAACCGAATGCAGCTGCAAAGAATTCTTGGTGTGGCTGACATAAAATTGCCAGAAGCCCATGCCCAAGGTGAGCAGCGTGGACAAGATGATCGCGCCGAGTAGCCAGCGCAGTTGTGCGTCATCATAGCGCCCACGCATCACCAGCCAGAAGATGCTGCCATAGCGCAGGATGTCATGTGCGCCCAGCCATTCCTCGTGTTTGAGACCGGCGAAAGCTGCTACGATATAGCCCGATGCGATCCACAAAATGATTAACGTATCCCACGTTTTCCACTTTCCGCCGAAATCTTTGTCCCTGACTCGATTAACAATCCACGTGATCACATAGGTGGCCCAAAAAATATTTTTTGGCGCCTCGAACGCGGGCAGGAAGACGATCAGTAATGCGAGAAAAGCAAACTCGATCGGATAACGGGTAGCAGTAGGAAGGAATCGCATGTCGGTCACAGAGTTGATTTGCATTATTTTATCAGGCCATCGATGAGGCAACGATTTTTATTCGTGATTCGCGGCAAGCTGGGTGACAGCCTGGTGGCTTTCAGCGTGCTGCGCGAATTGCTGCTGCGCCATCCCGAGTTTGATGCGACGCTGATCATGCGCCGGAACTACCTGCCTTTACTTGCTCCTGCGGCTGGTTTGTCTTACTCGTTGATTCCCTATCGCGGGCGTGTGCAGTGCTGGTGGGAGGTGTTCAAGCGTCGCTGGTGGAACGGGGCGTGGGACGCCTGTGCTGTGCTCTGGGGTACCGGCGAAAATCTGGCTTGGCTAGCCCAAGCAAGCAGCGCACGCCGCCGCTTGTACCTGGATGATCGGTATCGGGGAGCCTTCCCCGAATTTCCGGCGCGCGCCCCTCATGTGCGCCAAGTCGATCCGGCGTGGCGGGTGGCGCGGCTGTTCGATCCGGCTTTGCCCAAGCCGGAGAAGCTGGTGTTGGATGGCTTGGCGCAGCGTTGGCGCGAATCGGGCGCCAAGTGTGCCATTGGCATCTGCCCCCTATCGGACGAGAAGCGGCGCAACATGAGCCCCGACACGCTGCGGCAATTGCTGCGGAAGCTCGCGCAAGCACACCCGAACACCCCGCTCTACGTGTTGCTCAACCCCGGCGAGGAAGTGCTGTTTCCGCGTGATGCGCCGCCCAGCGCGCAGCCGCGCGTGTTTCATACCCTGGACGATTTGGTGAATATCTATCTCGAATTGCAAGCCTGGTATGGAACCGACACTGGGCTGTACCATCTGGCGGCAGGTATGGGCATTCCCTGCACCGAATTTTTCGGCCCTACTCAACCCAGCAGTAACGCGATGCCGGCGCAAGATAACCGGCCCATGCGCTTGGCGGGTCTGGGTGAGATGCATTGCGAAGAAAAGAGCTGCACGTCGGCGGTTTGTTTGAATCAGGCGATCCGCAATTTTTGCGGCATCGCTACGCCGCTTGCGCTGGATGCGACCCCTGCGGGCTGTCCCTTACGCGCATTGAACGAAGCTCAACTCACGGTTAATACCCTTCATGAAAATCCTGATTCTTAAGCGCGATAAAATCGGCGATATGCTGCTCATGACGCCCATGCTGGCGCATCTGCGGCGCAACTTGCCGGATGCGGAAATTCATCTGCTGGCCAACGACTACAACGCCTGGGTGATTCAGGATGATCCGAATATCGACAGACTGTGGATATATCCGCGCGTGAAGCTGGGCGATGAGGTGCGGCCGTTCGCTGTGTTCAAACAATTGTGGCAGTTGCTCGCGTTGCGTGCGCAACGCTACGATTTCGCCATCGCCGGCGGCGGCGTGGTGTCGCCGCGCGCCATCAAGCGTTTGTTGAAGCTGGGGGCGAAACGTACCGTGGCGTTCTGCGAAGGGCTGGATTTGTGCGCCCGGCTTACCGATCCGCTGCCGTTTCCAAAGCAGGTGCATGAAGTCGATCTCAATATCCAATTGCTGAAACCGCTCGGCATCGCTCCGCCTGCGCAGCCTGATCTGCCGGTATACCGCCTGTCCGAGCAATGGCAACACTATGCGCGCGACCGGTTGGCGCGCGAGGGTTTGCAGCCCGGCGGCTACATCGTGCTCGGCCTCAATGCACGCCGCGCCAAGCGCAAGCCGACCGAGGCGCAAATCTTTCGCTGGAGCGCGCATATCAAACAGCAGTGGGGTCTGGATACCGTCTTTGCCTGGATGCCGGGCCCTGCCGACAGCAAGCTCTATCCCGGCGACGATGATCTGGTGCAACCGATCCTGGCGAAAAGACCGGACTACATGCACCCCTTTTCTTACAGCGACAGCGTCATGCCCTTGTTAGGGCTGGTTTGGAATGCCAAATTGTCGATTTTCCCCGATGGGGGGTTGGCGCACTTGGCTGCAGCCAGTCCCGGCGGAGTGCTGGCTTTGTTTGCAGATACAACCGTGTCGCCCCACCCCAGCCAATGGGGTCCGCGCGGACGCAATGCGGCGTATCTGGAAGCGGATAAGAGCGTGGAAGAATTAACCGACGAACAGGTTTTCGCCGTGGTGGAACGATTGATCGCGGCATCGGCCGAATCGCTTGGGGTCTAGTGCAAAAACGCCCTCAGTGGACGTGGCGGCTTAGCTGGGCTATGCTGGTAAGACTTGCCGTCTTACCAGGAGCGCGTGATGGAAACCGTCAAACTATCGAGCAAAGGGCAAATTGTCATTCCCAAGGAGGTGAGAGAAACCCACCGCTTGGCGATCGGCATGGAGTTTACTGTGGAATTTGTCGGGGATGAGATACGCTTGAAGCCGCTGCCGATATTCCTGCCGAGCACCGTTGCGCAAAGTGCGGGCTTGTTGGCCAAGGCCAAGCGCAAACGGAAAAGCGATCAGGAGACCGATTTCGCGATCGGTGACTTGCTCAAAACTTCGGATGAGGCCACCAAGAAGTGATCGCACTGGATACCAATGTTTTGGCGCGCTATTTCTTGAATGACGATGCCAAGCAATCCAAGGCCGCGATCACGCTGCTTTCCAAGAAACAGACCTATACCGCGCCGCCAACCGTGATATTGGAGCTGGTGTGGGTGCTCCGCGTGAATGGATGCGAGCGAGAGCAGATCATCCGGGCGCTGAAGTTGCTGCTGGGCCTCCCAAATTTCAAACCCAAACAATTCGAGGCTATATGCTATGCAATGCGCTGGTACGAGGAAGGCATGGATTTTGGAGACGCTCTGCACCTTGCTTTGAGCGCAGGCGATCAAGCTTTTTGTACCTTTGACAAGGCGTTGTCTAAAATAGCATCGGAAAGCGGCGCGTTGCCGGCTGTGCGGCTGGTATCGTAATGCCTTAGGTCGGTGCGGTTAATCGCTTTTTCCGGAATACAAATAAGGGTTGAGCGTCGGATCGTTGTACATTTTGAACTGCCGATATACCTTGAAGTAAGCCGTTCCTTCCTGCGCCGCTTGAAGCAGGCGGTCGAAACTCTCCGCCAAATCTGCTCGCTGCTCTTTCAAGCGTAAAACTTTCTGCCTACATGTTTCGCGATGCGCTTCGTCCGCATCGGCGCGCTGCGTTTGCAAATTCATGTGATAAATCTTGAGGCTCAGCACCGACATCCGGTCCACCATGGAGCCAGCGGTTTCGCTGTTGAGCCAGGCATCCGGTTGGCGCGCGACACTGTCTAGTTCGGTGAGCAGAATTTCATCTATCTTTTCGATTGCGTCGTTGCGCGCCTGGTTGTTGCGGTCGATGGCGCGCTTGTTGGCGGCGATCTCGCTGTCGGGCACGTGCTTGCGCCGGGCCTGGTCTTCTTCCGCCCAGAGCAGGCTGTTGTGGCGGTGATTGCGCTCGATGAAGCACCACACGCCGGAGGGGAACTGCACCGGCGCGTCATGCTCCCAGTGCTCGGTGTGGACGCAATGATCGTGAAAGGCGGCGATCTCGGCGCCGCGGGGGAAGGTGATTTCAGTCATGGGCGGGCATTATTCAGCAGCCGGCCGATGGCGTCCAGCACCGGCGCGACGTCGATGCTCTGCATGCAGCGGGCTTCGGGACACTCACTTGGGGTGCGGCTGCAGCGGCGGATCCATTCTGCTTCGCGTTTGAACAGTACCTTTTGATCACGGCAGGGAAAGTCCGGCAGCCACACCGCCTGAAATGGCGCATCGCGCCAGAACTCGCCTGCGCCAAACAGCAGGGGCGAGCCTTGGCCATATAATGCAACCGTCGGTACCCCGGCGATGCGCCCGAGGTGGGCAATGCCGGTGTCGGGGCAGACCAGTAGCGCGGCGTTTTGCAGCAAATGCCAGAGCTGGGGTAGGCTGGTATTCCCCGCGTATGAAAACCGTTTGCCTTCGGGATCGATTTGCGTGATGTGCTCGCGATCGCTCGCCGCGCCGCTGAACACGCAGCACAAGCCGCGTGCTTCCAAATCCGCGATCAATGCGCGCCACTTCTCCGGCTGCCAGCGCCGCAGCACATTGCCTGCACCGATATGCAAGACCACGTAAGGTGTATCAGGCAAATCGAATGCAGCATAGGCGGGCGCGGGCCAATTTTTAGGTCGATAGGGCGCCGGCGCCGCCCCGTCAATCAGCAGCGCCATCATGTCGCCGACAGAGATTGGATATTGTGGAAACGGGATGGCTTCATCCACCGGCCAATTTTTGTAAGCTGGCCGGTCGCCGGCAAACGCCACGATCCAGTGCGCATTCAACGCCCGCGCCAGCCAGCTATAGCGGTTGTCGCCGGGGATGAGTGCAAGGTCGAAGTCATTTTGTTGGCGCAGCGCCGCGAAGCTTGCCGGGTTTTTCGGATCATAGGGTAGAACGACTACGCCGTAGGGGCGCTTCTCATATAGCGCGGCAAATTCAGGGCGCACCGTCATGACGATTTCTGCAGCCGGGTATTGCGCGCGCAGCTTGGCGAGCAAGGGCGTCAGCATCAGCGTATCGCCCAGCAACAGGTGATGCGCGATCAGGATGCGCGCCGGATGGTTGGGCGGGTGGTGTTTCCCGGTGAGGGTTGCGCGCAGTGCGGCGGCAATGAGCGGCAACCGCGAAGCTAGCCGGCTAGCCATGACGCGCAGCCTGCATGAAGATGGTTTCCATCTTATCCAGCATGGCGTCAACGCCGAATATTTCGATCGCAGTTTTGCGCGCCGCCGCGCCGAAGGCGGCGCGCTGTCCGGGGTCTTGCAGCAGCGCCTGGATCGCTTGTTGTAATTTTTCCGGGTCACGCGCTGGCACGATGCGGCCGGAGACCCCATCTTGCACGGCTTCGGTGATGCTGCCGATGGGCGTGCTAATCACCGGCAGGCCGCAGGACATGGCTTGCATCAGTGCTTGCGGCACGCCTTCGTTGGCATAGGAGGGCAGGACGAAAACATCCATTGCGTGCAGCCACGGCGCGACATCGCGCTGGTTGCCGGGCATGAGGACGCGGCCGGTCAAATTGAGCCGCGCGATCTCTTGTTCCAGATTTTGCCGTTGCGGGCCATCCCCTACGATGAGCAGTAGCGCATTGGAGTCGGCGAGGTGCGCGAAGGCTTCCAGCAGGTAGGTGTGCCCTTTCCAACTGCGCAGGGTGGCGACGATACCGACGATGGGCGCGTTCAAGGGGAGATTGAGTTGGCCGCGTGCGATGGCGGGGTTGCCGGGCGCGAAGCGGTCGGTGTCGATGCCGGTGGGCACGGAGGTGATGCGCGCCGGATCAAATCCATTGTGTTTGACGAGTTGTTGCCGCAGCCGTTCTCCCGTGGTGGCGATGAACGTGGTCGCGGATTGGTATAGCCAGCGCGTCGCGGCATTGTCGGGAATCGCCGCGGAGATGTGGCGGGTGCGCACCAGCGGCGGCGCGTGGCGCATGAAGCGCGTGGCCAATGCCGCCAGCCAGCTATCGGTGGAGCTGTGGGTGTTGATCACGTCACAGGGGTGACTTACTAGCCAGCGCCGCAGCGCAAATAGACCCTTTAAATTTTTACGTCCAATGGGTAGCGCCACGACATGAATATTCCGTTCCTCAGCCGCATGAAAAATGCGCGCCGCTGGCGGCGCGATCAGGGTAACCGCATGCCCTCTTTGGCGCATGCCCATGGCTTCGGTCAATATCCGGATTTCCTGCCCGCCCCAGCCGAGCGAAGACTCGGTGTGCACGATGTGCAGGGGCGTGCTGCTCATGGGGCTGTTGCGGGCGTTTCACCCTGCGCGAACTGAATCTGATGCAGCTTGGCGTACACCCCGTTTTGCGCCAGCAGTTCCCGGTGCGCGCCGATTTCGACTATGCGGCCTTTTTGCAGCACCGCGATGCGGTCGGCTTTTTCAATGGTGGAGAGGCGATGCGCGATGACGATGGTGCTGCGGTTTTGCATCAGCGTTTCCAGCGCGGCTTGCACATGGCGCTCGGAGGCGGAATCCAGGGCCGAGGTGGCTTCATCCAAAATCAGAATCGGCGCATTTTTCAAAATCGCGCGCGCAATGGCGAGGCGCTGGCGCTGGCCCCCCGAGAGACGTACGCCGCGTTCGCCGATTTCAGTGTCGAGGCCTTGCGGCATGTCGCGGATAAACTCCATCGCGTGCGCGGCTTCGGCGGCGGCCACGATCTCGGCTTCGGTGGGCGCGCGCTTTTGTCCATAGGCGATGTTGGCGCCGACGGTGTCGTTGAACAGCACCACGTCTTGGCTCACCAAGGCGATATTGTCGCGCAGGCTTTCCAGGGTAAGCGTTTCGAGGTTGTGCCCGTCCAGCAAAATCCGGCCTGCCGTGGGGTGATAAAAGCGAGGGATCAGATTCACCAAGCTGGTTTTGCCTCCGCCCGAGGCGCCTACCAGCGCCACGGTTTCCCCCGCGTGGATAGCGAGTGTGATCTGATCCAGTGCGTTCTGTGTGCTGCGCTCATAGGCGAGGCTGACCTGCTCGAAAGTGATTTCGCCGCGCACCCGTTCGACCGTGCGCGTGCCGGTATCGCGCTCGGGTGTTTCATCGAGCATGTCAAAAATCATTTCAGCGGCGGCGAGACCGCGTTGCAAAGGTTCGCTCACGCTGGTCAGGCGCTTGAGCGGCGAGAGCAGCATGAGCATGGCGGCGAGAAAAGACACGAAGCCGCCCACCGTCAATTGGTTGTTGCGGGTGGCGATAAACAAGATCACGGCCAGCGAGATACCCGCCAGCAGTTGCACCGTCGAGACCCCGATGGCCGAGGCGACGACCTGCTTCATATTCAACAAGCGCGCATGATTGATAGCCTCGGAGAAGCGCTTTTTTTCGTAGGCCTGCCCGCCGAAAATCTTGACCACGCGGTGGCCTTGAATCGCTTCTTCCAGCACATGCGTGATGCGCCCCATCGCGGATTGTGCGCTGCGGCTCACGCCGCGGATGCGGCGGCTGACCGTGCGCACGATGAGCGCGACCAGCGGGGTGATGGTGAGCGCGACCAGCGTGAGCTTCCAATTCAAGTAAAACATCCACCCCAGCAAGCCGAGCAAGGTGAGCACATCCTTGACCAGGATGGTAATCACGGTGGTCCCCGCTTCGGTCACCGAGGTGACATTGAAGGCGATGCTCGCGATCAGATTGCCCGAGGCGCGCTCATCGTAAAAACGGGTGGGCAAGGTCACCAGCCGCTTGAACATGGCATCGCGCAAATCCATGACCATCTTGTTGGCGACCCAGCTCATGGCGTAGCTGCTGGCGAAAGCGGACAAGCCGCGCAGCAAAATGATGCCCACGATGAGCAGCGGCATGAGCTGGATCGTGGCCGGGTCTTTTTCTACAAAACTGCCGTCGAGCAGGGGTTTGAGCAAGGCAGGAAAGCCCGCCTCCGTCGCGGCGGTGGCAACCATGGCGAGGATGGCGACGGCAAACACGCGCCAGTACGGGGTGACGTACTTGAGCAGTCGAAAGTAGAGGTCTTTACTGGAGAGTTCGCGAGACATTCGGCGGCGGCTGAGGCGGGCGCTTGAAAAAGGCGGATTATACCCCGGCGCGCGGCATCAACTCGCCATACAGCCGGAGCAGGTTGTCGGCCATGGCTTGCAGGCCGTATTCGCTCGCCAGGCGCCGGGCTTGCTCGCTCAGGGCGGAGCGGTGATTTTTGTCGAGCAAAGCCGTCATCGCCGCCCCGAGCGCATCCGTGTCCAATGCATCCACGACCAATCCGGTTTCGGCCAGCAATTCAGCCGCGCCGCATTGGGTGCTGGTGACCACCGGCAGCCCGCACGCCAGCGCTTCGAGCGCGACATTGGGGAAAGGGTCGTACAGCGTGGGCAACACCAGCGCATCGGCTGCGCCGTAATAGGGCTTCACATCTTGTTGCGGGCCGAGGAAGCGCACCCGCTCAGCGATGCCGAGTTGCGCGGCCAGGCGCGAGTAGTCTCGGGCGCGGCGATCATGTCCCGCCACGGCGAGATAGGCGGCGGGCGGCAAGGCGCGCAACGCGGCCGCCAGCCCTTTGCGCTCGAAGCCGGAACCGACGAACAGAAAAAGCGTGGCGTGCCCGGGGATGCCGAGTTGCGTTCGTACCGGTAGGCGGTACGTCTCCTTGAGACGAGGATGGAAGGCCTCTAAATCTACCCCGCTGTAAATCACATGCAGCTTGTCCTCCGCCACGCCGAAGTGGCGCATGATTTCTGCCTTTACCATGCGTGAATTACAGATCACGGCTTTCAATTGCGGCGAGGCGAACAAGCGGCGTTCTGCGCCGAGCGTGTAACGATGGTAAGGGTTGAGCCAAACGCCGAAGCGGCGCAAGGGGCCGAGTACTCGGCCGCGCTGCGCGAGCCATTCACGGTGCACCCCATCGCCCGCGCGGTAGATATCGCAGCAACTGACGCGCTCATGCGATTGCACCAAATCGAAATTATGCCGGGCCAGCGTGCGGCAGACGCAGCGTGCAAAGCCCCAATCGCGCCACAAGCTACCGAGATAAAACGGGTCGCAGATCAGCGCATCGCCGCCGCCTTCCCATTCGCGTGTAAGCAAAGTAATCGATGCGCCTTGTGCTTTCAGCGCGTCCATGGCGCGGGAAACAAAGCGCTCCGCCCCGCCGAACGGGGTATAGCGCTGGCGGATGAGGGCTAATTGCAGCGGTTTCATGGCGCGAGAAGTTCTTGCGCCGCCGCGAGCACGCGTTCCACCGGCAGCGTGGTCAGGCACTCGCTGATCTTGCCGCCACCACAGCCGTCCTGGCCGCAGGGGCGGCAGGGGTGATCTGAGGCGATGATGCGGTGTGGCGCCATCCACGGCCCCCATTCCTTATCCCCGCTCGGCCCGAACAAGGCCAGTACCGGGGTTTGCATGGCGGCGGCGATATGCATGGGGGCGGAATCGACGCCGATGAAAAGTTTGGCGTGCGCGGTGAGCGCGGCGAGTTGCTTCAGCGTGAGTTGCCCGCTCAAATTCACTACCGGTTGGGCGAGCGGGCGCAGGATGCGTTCCAGCATGGCCAATTCGCGCACATCCGGGGCGCTGCTGACAACCAGCGTGTGACCTTGTGATTGGAGTGCGTGCATCAGCGCGGTCACCTTGTCTTCGGCCCAGCATTTGAACAGCCAGCGTGAAGTGGGATGCAGATGAATGAAGCCTTTGCTGCTTAAGCCCTGCGCGGCCAGGGTGTCAGCGATATGGCGTTTGGCATCCATGCCCGGTTCCAACACCAAGCGCCGTTCCTCAAGGGTGGGTTGCAGCCCGATCCGGCGCAAGGCGTCGAGATGGATTTCCACCGTATGCCGAGTGCTGCCCGGCGCCCAGGGGAACAAATGCGTGAAGCTGCTTTGCCACCAACGGCTGCGGCTGCCAAGACTGCGCGCCACGCCATAGCGTGCACCAGTCAAGCGCTTAACCCAGGCCCCACGCGGGTGTTCGCTCAGATGGACCACCAAGTCGTAGCGCTTGCTGCGCAGCCGCGACAGCAAGGCCCATTCCTGCCGTGCCTGAGTTAGCAGCCCAGCCCGTTTCCAGGCGCGGTCAATCGTATGAATTTCCTCGATCGCCGGGTGCAGCGTCAGCATTTCAGCCGTATCTAGGTACAGCAATGCATCGATTTTGAGGTGAGGAGCGTGATTTTTAAGGGTGCTGAATACGGGGGAGGCGAGCAGCACATCCCCGTGATGACGCAATTTGATGACCAGCACGCGCCGGAGTTGAGAAAGGTCGATAGCGTCGGTAAGCACCGGCGAACGATAGCAAATTTCGTGGGACTCACAAAATTCCCCGAGCGGCGCGCGCGTAAAACCAATATTCGCTGCAATTTCAACTCTATATTTGACACTCCCGCATCGGGGCGGCATAATTAGCGGTTTCGCTGGGAGGGGTGCCCGAGTGGCTAAAGGGGGCAGACTGTAAATCTGTTGGCTTACGCCTACGCTGGTTCGAATCCAGCCTCCTCCACCATAGAATTTAGGGCTTTAAGCCGATCGCGATTACGCGGGTGTAGCTTAATGGTAGAGCTGAAGCCTTCCAAGCTTAAGACGAGGGTTCGATTCCCTTCACCCGCTCCAGTTTCCTAAGGGGGCATCGCCCCCTTAGGAAACTGGATGGGTGAAGGGTCTGAGAAGACTCCGGGTTCGACTAGCCGAGCAATGCTCGGCTGGACGCCAGAATGGCGGTCCCGACCGAAGGGCGGGATGGCTGGATCGCCCTAAGGCGAGCCGGACACATTCCCTTCACCCGCCCCAATATGTGGGGGCTTTGTAGGGGAAGAAAAGTTTCGCCCATGTAGCTCAGTGGT
>JACRIU010000056.1 GCA_016235775.1 Hydrogenophilales bacterium | reverse complement strand
GCGAGCGTCGCCCAGGGCTACGCGCAGCGCATCGTGCAGAACTTCGCGCTGCAACGGGCGCTGCCGCCATTCATGGCCGGCCCGCCGGCGGTCGAGCTGCGCCCGCGCGTCTGGTACAACTCGGAACTGGACTACCGCCACTTCATGGTGTTGTCGATGATGGCGCTGTCCGGCATGATGGTGGGCATGATCACGGCCGCAGCCGTCATCGTGCGCGAGAAGGAATCGGGCACGATGGAACAGTTGCTGGTAACACCGGTATCAGTGGGCGAGATGATCGCGGCCAAGATGCTGCCGCCGCTGCTGTTCTGCCTGCTCGCCTTGTTCCCGAGCATGCTGGTGGCGGCCGTGTTCGGCGTGCCGCTGCGCGGCAGCCTTGCGCTGTTCATGCTGTTCTCCGGCGTGTTCCTGCTGAGCAGCATGGGCATCGGCATCCTGGTGGGGGTGATCGCGGACACGTTGCAGCAAGCGCTGCTGATCTCGTTTTTGGTGCTGTTCCCGCTGCTGTTCCTGTCCGGCACCATCGTGCCGCTCGAAAGTATGCCGCCCGGTCTGCAATACCTGGCAGAGGCTAGTCCGCTGCGGCACTACATGGACGCGGTGCTTGGCCTGTTCCTGAAAGGCGTGGGACTCGACATACTGTGGCCGCGGCTCGCGGCCATGCTGGCAATCGGGGCCGCGTTGCTCGCGCTGAGCGTGTGGCGATTCCGGCGGCATCCTGGCTGACTTATGAAAAAGGAGATGGACGATGGAGAAAGATCCCGTATGCGGAATGTTGGTTCGATCCGAAGAGGCGGCAGAGCAACGCACCATCCGGGGCAGGGCTTACTACTTTTGCAGCGCGGCCTGCGTCGCCAGGTTTGATAAGGCGCCGCAACTGTATGTGCCGGCGAGCGCGGATGACATGCCAGGCCAGCCGGCACAGGGTCCAAGTTAATGGGCGCCGGGAAAGGCCGGGGTAACCCGAATTATGAGGAAGGCATACGTGAAAGATACCGCATGAGCACGCTTACGGCCGCGAACCGGGAGTCCATCACGAGCCTGGCTTTGCCGCTCGTGGCGGTGTTCGTCGTGTCGCTGGGCTACGGAGTGGTGCTGCCGGTTCTGCCGTTCGTGCTGGCGGACGCACTCGGCGAGGCAGAGCGTACCTCGATCCCTTGGCACACCGGCATGCTGACGGGTGTATATATGCTGGTGCTGTTCCTGTTCGCGCCACTATGGGGGTATATCTCGGATCGTATTGGCCGCCGGACGGTAATTCTGATCGGGCTTGCCGGCTTCAGCGTTGCGATGCTGTGGTTTGCGTTGGCGCGCGGTCTGGTGTTCATTTATGGCGCACGCGCGTTCGCCGGTATATTCGCGGCGGCAGTGCTGCCGGTAGTGTTGGCCTGGGTAAGCGATGCGGCTATGTCGCGCACGCGGGCACAGGCATTCGCGTGGTTGAGCGCGGCGAGTGCGCTCGGTTTCATGTTCGGTCCGGCGTTGAGCGGCTGGTTGGTATCCGTCAAGATCGTCGCGCAGGATACCTCGCTCGCATTGCCGTTTTACGCAACCGCAGCGCTGGGTGGCGGGGTGTGGCTTGCGGCCTATCGCTTTCTTCCGGAGAACGCATCGCTGTGCGTTCGCGACAGCGATCCGGCGCGAAGTGTGCCGTCCTTGATGGGGCTGCTGGCGTTGTCGCTGCTGGTGATGTTCGGTTTGGGGAGCTTCGAGGTGGGGCTGACATTGCTGGGGCAGCAGGTGCTGAACCTGGAACCGCGCGAGATCGGCTGGGCGTTCGTCGAGTGCAGCCTGGTGATGATCATGGTGCAGGTTTTCGTGCTCGCACCGCTGATTCAGCGCGTCGGCAGCAGCTTAATGGCGCCAGCCTTCCTCGCGATGGCTAGCGGTATTGCGCTGCTGCCGTACGCTGCGAGTTTCCCGGCCCTGCTGATCGGCGTCGGGCTGATCGCTGCGGCCTCCGGTATGCTGATCCCGGCGCTAACCTATCTGATATCGCTTGCAGCCGGTTCTGCGCCGGGTGCGGCCATTGGCAAGCAGACTGCCGCTGGCAGCCTCGGCTATGCCGTGGGATCGTCCGCTGCCGGCTGGTTGTTTGCTGTGCATATCGCAGTGCCGTTCTGGGTGGCCGCCGGCCTGCTTGGCTTGGGCGCAGTTGCCGCGTTTCGTGTTGCGAATACCCTGAAGAGTATCGGCAGTACCGGATTCGGGTTGAAATCGGAGAGATCGGAATGAATGTAGAAGCAGACATTTTGGAACGGGCAGATGCTGCATTTGCAGAAGCCTTGGCCGAAGCTCTGGATATCCGTGAGCACGAAACCGGCGACCACTCCAAACGGGTGGCCTGCCATACCTTGGTGATGGCGCGCCGTTTTACCGCAGATACCGATCAGTTGCGACAAATTTATTGGGGCTCCTTGCTTCACGACATAGGCAAGATCGGGATACCGGATGTAATTTTGTTGAAACAGGGGGCGCTCAACGAAGATGAATGGGTGGAAATGAGGAAGCACCCCGAAAAGGGATACCGCATCGTGACGCAAATTCCGGGTATGGAGCAGGCCGCCGAAATCGTCCTCAGCCATGAGGAGCGTTTCGATGGAACCGGTTATCCGCGCGGGCTCAAGGGCGAACAGATTTCTCTGGGAGCGCGGCTCTTCGCGCTGATCGACACGCTGGACGCGATGACTTCCGGCCGCCCTTATCGCAAAGCAAGCTCCTTCGAACAGGCGCGCGATGAAATCGTCAGCATGGGCGGCACACAGTTCGACCCGCTGGCAGTGCAGGCATTTTTGGCAGAAGAAACTACACTGCGCGAAATGGTGGCCGCCAAGTGCATGCGACCGGACAATTCCGGTATCCCCGTGAAACGAAGCGTTTGATTTACTCATCTGAAAGGAACAGACCATGAGCGTTACCACAGACCCTGTTTGCGGAATGACAGTGGATGAGCGCGCGGCGGCGGGCAACGCCGTCTGCGAGGGTAAGACCTATTATTTTTGTTCGCCACGCTGCCAGCATGAATTTGAAGCCAATCCGGCCAAATATACCGGCGGCGGCAAGGCCGGAGCAGATGCATCCCACAGACACGATCATGCTCATGCCATGCCCGATGCAAAGATGCCAAATGAGGCCAGGGAAATGGCCAAGGATCCGATCTGCGGCATGGTGGTGGAAAAAGCGACGGCGCTTAAATCCGAGCGCGGCGGGCGCGCTTACTATTTTTGCAGCGTGGGCTGCCAGCGCACTTTCGAATCGCCCGAGCAGGAACTCAAGTCCATGCGCACCCGGGTCGCGATCGCCCTCACCGGTGTGTTGTTCCTGGCCATCCTGCGCGCCGGCGCGTTTCTCGCGCTCGCTACCGGGGCTACCATCGTCACTTGGGCGCCCATTCCGCAGCTGCCCTGGTTCACCTGGGGAATGTGGCTGTTTCTGCTGGTCACGCCGGTTCAGTTCATCGGCGGCTGGAGTTTCTACAAGGGCGCGTGGAACGCGCTGCGCACCCGCAGCATCAACATGGATTTCCTGATCGCGCTGGGCACTTCGGTGGCGTATTTCTACAGTGTGGCGGTGCTGTTTTTCCCTGCGGTGTTGCCGGTCAAGGTCGAGGAACGCGACGTTTACTTCGAGGTTTCCGCCGTCATCATCGCCTTCGTGCTGCTGGGCAAGTACATGGAGGAGATCATCAAGAAGCGCTCCTCGGCGGCGGTGCGCAAGCTTCTGGATCTCAGGCCGGCCGTCGCCCACGTTATCCGGGAGGGCGCCGAGATGGAGGTGCCCGCCGAGTCGGTGATGGTGGACGAGACCTTGGTGGTGCGGCCCGGCGAGAAAATTCCCACCGACGGCCTGGTGCTGGAAGGGAATTCCTCGGTGGATGAGGCTATGCTCACTGGCGAATCCATGCCGGTGGAAAAGACAGCGGGCAGCGCGGTGATCGGCGGCACGATCAATCGCACCGGCCTGTTCCGCTTCAGGGCGACGCAGGTTGGGGCCGGGACGGCGCTGGCTCAGATCATCAAGATGGTGGAGGACGCCCAAGCCAGCACCGCCGCCGTACAGCGCCTCGCCGACAAGGTAACCGCGTATTTCGTCCCGGCGGTGGTGACGGTCGCTTTCCTGGCTTTCTTTGGCTGGTG
Source organism: Hydrogenophilales bacterium (assembly GCA_016235775.1). Taxonomy (GTDB): domain Bacteria; phylum Pseudomonadota; class Gammaproteobacteria; order Burkholderiales; family Thiobacteraceae; genus RBG-16-58-11. The sequence goes on along the minus strand of JACRIU010000056.1, from coordinate 12,065 downwards.
GGCGGCAGGTAACTTTCCGCAGGGGCTGCTCGCCTTCATCGCGGTGCTGATCATTTCCTGCCCATGTGCGCTGGGCGTCGCCACCCCGGCGGCGCTGATGGTGGGCGTGGGCAAGGGGGCAGAAGCCGGCATCCTGATCCGCGGCGCCGAAGTGCTGGAGCGCGCGGAGAAGCTTACCGCCGTGGTATTCGACAAGACCGGCACGCTGACCCGGGGCGAACCCAACGTCACCGATATTGTCGCGCTCGGCGCGGCAACAGAGCAAGAAATCCTGCGGCTTGCCGCCGCAGTCGAGGCAGGTTCGGAGCATCCCCTCGGCGAAGCGATCGTGCGTGCCGCGCAACACCGCCAACTCGTGTTGCCGAAGGTGGAAGGCTTCGAGGCCATTCCCGGCCACGGCATTCGCGGCGAGGTCGAAATGCGCCGGGTATTGTTGGGCAACCGCCGCCTGTTCGCACGCGAAGGCATCGATTCAGCGGCTGCCGAGGAGGCCATGACCCGACTGGAAACCGAAGGCAAGACCGCCATGCTGGTCGGCATGAACGGCGCACTGTCCGGCATTATCGCCGTCGCCGACACGCTGAAACCGGAGGCGCAGGAAGCGGTGTCTGCACTGAAGCAGGAAGGCATCGAGGTGATTCTGCTGACCGGCGACAACCAGCGCACCGCGCAGGCTATCGCCGCGCAACTCGGCATCACGCGAGTAATCGCCGAGGTGCTGCCGGGTGACAAGGCGCGCATCATTCAAGAGCTGCAGCAACAAGGCAAGGCGGTCGCGATGGTGGGTGACGGCGTCAACGACGCGCCTGCCCTCGCGGTGGCTGACATTGGCATTGCCATCGGCTCCGGCTCCGACGTGGCGAAAGAGACCGGCGGCATCGTCCTGATCAAGGATGACGTGCGCGACGTGGTCGCGGCTATCCGCCTGTCGCGCGCCACCATGCGCAAGATCAAGCAAAACCTGTTCTGGGCATTCATCTACAACAGCATCGGCATCCCGGTGGCGGCGCTCGGCTTCCTCAACCCGATTATCGCCGCTGCCGCGATGGCGTTGAGTTCGCTGTCGGTGATTGTGAATTCGGCGTTATTGAAGCGTGCGAAGCTATGAGTACTATGATGCTGCGAAAAGTTATCCCGAAATGCGCCGGACTTGCCTGGATGGCAGTTCTTTCCTTCATGGCAACATCAATAGCCGCAGCGGCGGAGATAAGGCAGCGCCAGGTCGTGGACGATGTCGAAATTGTGCTGGCCGTTCTTCATGCCGAACGGGAACCGGAGCCACGTATCGAATCCCAGTATGAGCATCACCTGGTAGTCTGGTTGTTCGATAAATCCACTTCCAAGTCTCTTAAGGGCGCCCAGGTGAAGGCAGAGGTGGCGGAAGCCGGGTATGCGGGCTCCGGGAAGTTGCTCAAGCCCATGATGGTCGAGGGAAAGCCGGCCTACAGCGGCTTCTTCGCAATGCCTGGTCGCTCCGAATATCGCATCATGGTGCAGATTAAAAGGCCAGGGAAACCACGAGTAATCGAGGCGCACTTCGAATATCGGCATCATCACAAACTCAGATAAAAGGATGGGTGCCAGGACTGGATTGACTGAGAGCTATACAAGGAAACTCTTGCGGCAAATGGACGTGAATCGGCTTTCTTGCGATTGCTGCTTTTTCCAATTATCGCCGCTACGATGAGCTTCAGTTCTGTGTCGGTGATTGTGAATTCGGTGCTGCTCAAGAGTGCGGTGCTTTCTAGTGTTTAATTGCATTATTAAATATGCCATTTTTAACAAATATCCGTAGGTCGGGTTAGCGGCTTTATGGTTCGACAGGCTCACCACCGACGGACGTAACCCGACGTAATTTGGCGCAAACATCGGGTTACGGCGCAAAAACCGCGCCTGATGAAACAACTAGCCATTCGACTAGGCTGGCAAAAGACGCCAACCAAGCCTGTCCTGAGCGAAGTCGAAGGGTCGCTGGTTATAACCCGACCTACAGATACTGTCGTGTAATTACGCAATTAAACACTAGCTGCTAAGGATTGGCACACATGTAATAAGAAACATACGCGTTTTACATCGCCACTATATAAAGGAGATAGATCATGAAAACGACTTATTTCGCAAGTCTATTATTTGGCCTATTGACCGCTATTCTGGGTGCGCTGCCCATGACGTCATATGCGTCCGATAGCAGCCGACACCAGGTGGTGGACGGTGTGGATATCTACTTGGGGATTTTCCCGGCTGAACTGATTCAAGGGCATTCCGGGCAGCACCCTGAAAGCGAAATGCACGGCGGCATCCCGACCGGCGAGCACCAATACCACGTGACGGTCGCGCTGTTCGACGCTGCAACCGGCAAACGCATTACCGGCGCGCAGGTCAGTGCCAGAGTGTCGGAGCTCGGCCTGTCCGGCACCGGGAAAAAGCTGGAGCCAATGAACATCGCTGGCGCCGTCAGCTACGGCAACTACTTCAGGATGTCTGGCGCCGGCATCTACCGCATTCAGGTGCTGGTTCGCCGTCCGGGCGTAACGCAGGCCATCGAGGCCGAATTCGAGTACCAACACGCTCGCATCTGAAGAGGAGGATGCCCCATGGAAAATTTTTTTGAAAGGAGAATGTGATGGAACATGACGAACATGCCGGGCACGATGCGCATCTCGCCCCACGGGGATACAACTGGATTCTTGTGGCATTTCTGGCGATAGCCGCTTTTTATCTGTTTACCGAACACCGTGCCCACCTGCTGGGTGCATTGCCGTTCCTGTTGTTGCTCGCCTGCCCGTTGATGCATCTGTTCATGCATGGAGGGCATGGCGCACACGGCGGGCATGATGAGAATTCAGAGAGGAGCGAAAAATGAACTCCACGGAAAACGCTTATGGCTTGTGGTCGCTGGTCATTATCAACTCGGTATTCTTTATCCTGTTTGCCTTCAGTTTCTTCAAGCCGCAGTCACGACGTGATTGGCGCACTTTCGGCCTTTATTCGGCTTTTATCGTAGCGCTGTTTACTGAAATGTACGGTTTTCCGCTGACGATTTACTTCCTGTCCGGCTGGCTGACGGAAAAATTTCCCGGAGTGGATTTCCTGTCGCACGATGCGGGGCACTTGCTGGAGGTGATGTTCGGCTGGCGCGCCAATCCGCATTTCGGGCCGTTCCATATCCTCAGCATAGTTTTCATCGGCGGCGGCTTCTGGCTGCTGGCCTCCGCCTGGAAAGTGCTCTACCAGGCGGCGCAGCGAAACGAGCTGGCGAACACAGGCCCTTATGCGCGCATCCGCCATCCGCAATATGTGGCCTTCGTGCTGGTGATGTTCGGCTTCCTGTTGCAATGGCCGACATTGATCACCCTGTTCATGTTTCCGGTGTTGCTGTTGGTGTATGCGCGCCTGGCGCGTGCCGAGGAGCGCGATGTCGAGGCGCGCTTCGGCGAACGCTGGCGCGAGTATGCGGCGCGTACGCCAAGATTTATTCCGCAACTATCTCAGGGTACTTCATGAATAAGAAAATTATTCTCGAATCAACCATCACATGTCCGGAGTGTGGGCATAAGCAAATTGAAACAATGCCAACAGACGCTTGCCAGTGGTTCTATGCATGCAAAGCATGTGGTGTTTTGCTCAAACCAAGGAGAGGGGATTGTTGCGTTTTCTGCTCTTATGGCTCAACACCTTGTCCTCCCATTCAGCAAGGAGATGGTTCATGTTGTTCGTCGTAGCTATCACGAAATTGTTTTCTGAACGCTTCCATCCCGGATATCAGAGTGGGTGCGTGCAATGATCCCGGGCGGCGATAAATACATCTGGCTGGTTTGGGCGCTTGCCTTTCTCGTTCCCTGGGCGGTGTTGTATGCGGCCTTTCCTGCGCGGCGCCGCGTGATGTTGTGGAGCAGTTCACTGACCGCGTTGTTTGGTTTGACCGAACCCATTTTTGTGCCGGAGTATTGGAATCCGCCCAGCCTGTTCGATCTTGCCCAGCGCACCGGTTTTGACATTGAAAGCCTGGTTTTCTGTTTTGGCATCGGCGGTGTGGGGGCGGTTCTGTACAACGCACTGGCTGGAAAACATCTGATGCCAATGCGCGATCACGAGCGTTACAGTCCGCGCCATCGCTTCCACCGCGTGGCTTTAGGCACGCCATTTGCTGTGTTCGTTGCGCTATATTTTCTGCCATGGAATCCAATTTATCCTGGGATAGCCGCACTGCTTGCCGGCGGGGCATCCTGTGTCCTGTGCCGCCCCGATCTGGCCAGGAAAACTTTGACCGGCGGCGCGTTGTTCGCCGGGGTTTACCTGATCTTTCTGATCGCGCTGGAAATAATGGCTCCAGGCTATATCGCACGGGTGTGGAATCTTCCGGCGCTCAGCGGTGTGATGATCGGCGCTTTCCCAATCGAAGAACTATTGTTCGGCTTTGGTGTCGGCACATATTGGAGCGGGGTGTATGAGCATTTTGCCTGGCATCGCAGTTCTTGATTAACAGTTTGTCGTATAGAGTTGTTCCAACAAGACACCTGAGGTGTATGGGTGTTTTTTAGCTCCGGCATCACATTCGCTCCTGGCGAATATGAGCCTGCACTGAAACTTTGTTTTCTTCAACCTGAAAGGAGTTAGCCATGAAAAAGTTATTGATTAGTAGTGTGGTAGCTGTGTTGTGTATGGGCGCGCCAGTGATTTATGCTGATGACACACATCATCCCGAACAGAGTAGCGCACCTGCGCCCAAGTCTGTTCCCGGAAAAAATGTGATGCCAAAACAGCCTGCCACACCCGACAAAACCATGAGTAGCACAGGCGACAGCGGTGCTGCCGATGCGCAAATGGCCAAAGCACAAGAGCGCATGAAACAAGCGCAGGCACTTATGGGTAAGCTGCGAGATACCAAAGACCCCGCCGAGCGTAAAAAGCTTATGCAACAGCACACCCAAGCCATGCGTGACACCATGGATATGATGCGCGGCATGAAGATGGGGATGGGCATGATGGGGCAGGGTAAAGAGCCGGGCAAAACCGGAGGCATGATGCCCATGCACCAGATGATGGAAGAGCGCATGGGGATGATGCAGATGATGATGGAGCAGATGCTCGAACGTCAGGAAATGCTCATGCAGGACGGAAAATAACTGACCTCTTCCTGACGCAGCAGATGCGTCAGGACTTTCCCGGAAAATCATCCAGGGGGGGTATGCCATGAGTGAAACAGTCAAAGATCCGGTTTGCCAGATGGAAATCTCCGCTGCATTGTTCGCCGCCGAGTATGCGGGTATTGCTTATGCCTTTTGTTCTGCGCAGTGCAGGGAAAGATTTCTGGCAAACCCGCATTTATATGTTGGATTGCCCGGGCACAAAGCCCCCGCACAATATGGGAAGGAAGTCATCAAAAACCGACGGTTTGTATTGTCGGTTCCGCTTGATGCCATGCAGGCGGAACAGGTGAAACGGGCATTGCTTGAGATGATGGGAATACGAGAGATTTGCATTGATGGCGACAAAATCGAAATTCAGTACGATTTAATGCAGGCCACAGCCGAACAGATTGCAGACAAATTGGCCTTGATCGGAGCCGATCTCGGCGGGGGGTGGGTAGATCGCCTCAAGCTGGCCTTTATCAATTACCAGGAAGAATGCGAGATTGGCAACCTTGAAGTTGACAATAAAAAAGGGTGTCATTAAAACAGGGAAAACGCCGATTAATTCGCCATCCCCGCGCAGGCGCAGGCGGGGATCCAGTGCCTTGATTTAACTGGGTTACTACCTGCGCGGGAACGACAGAATCGAATAAATCGGCGTTTCCTCAGGCTGGATGGAACCACTGTTTATACTGGGAGTGCAGTGAGATTGCTTACGGTCAACACCGGCAGTTCGTCGGTGCGGCTCGCGCTTTATGCCAGCGATGGCGGGATGCTGAGTCTGCTGGACGAACGTCGTATCTCTGGCGAGGTTCAACCGGAGCATACCCTGCAAGATTTTATCGGCAGCGTGTCGGTAGATGCGGTAGCGCACCGAGTGGTGCATGGCGGAGAGCGACTGGCCGCACCTTGCGTGATTGATGCGGCGGTAGAGGCGGAAATTGAACGCCTTGCCGTACTTGCACCGCTGCATAATCCACGTGCGCTGGCCTGGATACGTGCCTGCCGTGAGATGCTTGTCACGGAGATCATGCAGGTTGCAGTATTCGACACCGGTTTCTATGCGGCATTGCCCGAAGTGGCGCGCAGTTATGCGCTGCCGCAACAGCTTGTGCAGCGCCTTGGGTTGCGCCGTTACGGTTTCCACGGCATTGCGCACCAGGTCATGTGGCGGCGCTGGCGGCATCTGTGCCCCGATATTGCAGCAGGCGGTCGTGTGATCTCCTTGCAGCTCGGCGCCGGCTGCTCGATCTCCGCGGTCGCCGATGGCGCGCCGCAGGATACGTCGATGGGTTTTTCGCCACTCGAAGGGTTGGTCATGGCGACGCGCAGCGGCGACCTTGATCCCGGTTTGCTGCTCTATCTGCTGCGCATAGGGAAAATGTCCATCGACGAATTGGATCATCTGCTGAATCAGGAATCCGGGCTGCGCGGTATGGCCGGCGAGAGCGACATGCGCAAACTGCTGGTCTCGAACGAGCCGGCAGCGCAGCTGGCAGTGGAACTTTATTGCTACCGTGCGCGTAAATATGTCGGGGCTTATCTCGCGGCGCTGGGCGGCGCCGACGCGATTATGTTCGGCGGCGGCGTCGGCGAACACGCACCCGAAATACGCGAGCGGATACTCGCTGGAATGGAGTGGGCCGGCATCGTGCTTGACCGCGAACGCAACCATGCTGCCATCGGCGCCGAAGCCCGCATCAGCCGCGACGATAGCCCGGTAGCGGTGTGGACGATTGCTGTGGACGAAGCGCAACTGATGGCGGAGGAAGCGGCGAGCTTGCTAATGAACCGATAAGGAGGGGACGTAGGGCGGATCACACCCGCCGTGGTTGCCCGGTATCCGGTGGGTTACGGCGGGTGTGACCCGCCCTACGGCGGAGGTTTTCATGCTTAATTTAGGAATGGAATAAGAAGGAGGCCCGCTCATGAATCAAACGACGAAGTTGCCAGTCGCGACCACTCCATTTTCAGAACAAGAACTCACACGCATCCATGCCTACTGGCGCGCGGCAAATTATCTTTCGGTCGGACAGATTTACCTGCTCGACAATCCATTGTTGCGCCAGCCGTTAAAAATCGAACATGTGAAGCCCAGGCTGCTCGGCCATTGGGGCACGACGCCGGGGCTGAATTTCATCTACGCGCATCTCAATCGCATCATCAAGCAGCATGATCTCAATGTGCTTTACGTCGCAGGTCCCGGCCACGGCGGCCCGGCGCTGGTCGCCAATACCTGGCTGGAAGGCAGTTACAGCGAGTTCTATCCGAACATTGCGCGCGATGCAGAGGGCATGCAGCAGTTGTTCCGGCAGTTTTCCTTCCCCGGCGGCATCGGCAGCCATGTGACCGCCGAGACGCCGGGCTCGATCCACGAAGGCGGCGAACTCGGCTACTCGATCTCGCACGCCTATGGCGCCGCGTTCGACAACCCCGATCTTATCGTCGCTTGCGTGGTCGGCGACGGCGAGGCCGAGACCGGCCCGCTCGCCACAGCCTGGCATTCGAACAAATTTTTGAATCCGGCGCTCGATGGCGCGGTGCTGCCGATCCTGCACCTGAATGGCTACAAGATCGCCAATCCCACGGTGCTCGCACGCATCCCGCGCGCAGAGCTCGAAAGCCTGTTCGCCGGTTACGGCTATCGCCCGTATTTCGTCGAGGGCTCCGAGCCTGAGGCGATGCATCAACTGATGGCCGCCACGCTCGATACCGTTCTTGCCGAGATTAAATTGATCCAGCAACGCGCGCGCTCAGAAGGATTTACAGAACGACCGCGCTGGCCGATGATTATTTTGAACAGCCCAAAAGGCTGGACCGGCCCCAGGGAAGTTGATGGCAAGCCAGCCGAAGGCAGTTGGCGTTCGCATCAGGTGCCGTTCGGCGAGGTGGCGACCAAACCGGAGCATCTCAAACTGCTCGAAGAATGGATGCGCAGCTACCATCCGCAAGAACTGTTCGATGAGTCCGGCGCATTCAAAGCGGAACTGGCTGCGCTCGCTCCCAGCGGCAACCAGCGCATGGGCGCCAACCCGCATGCCAACGGCGGCGCGCTGCTCAAGGATCTGCGCCAGCCGGATTTCCGCGACTATGCCGTGGCTGTTACCGAGCCGGGTGCGACGGAGGCGGAATCCACGCGCGTCATGGGCAATTTTTTGCGCGACGTGATGCGGCTCAATCGCGAGGCGCGCAACTTTCGCGTGGTCGGGCCGGACGAAACCGCATCCAACCGGCTGGGCGCATTGTTCGAGGTAACCGATCGCGCCTGGCTCGCTGAACGTCTGGCGAGTGACGACCATCTCGCCCCCGACGGGCGAGTGATGGAAATTCTTTCCGAGCACACTTGCCAGGGCTGGCTCGAAGGCTACTTGCTGACCGGCCGCCATGGCCTGTTCTCCTGCTACGAAGCCTTCATCCACATCATCGATTCGATGTTCAACCAGCACGCCAAATGGCTCAAGGTAAGCAAGGAAATTCCATGGCGGCGGCCGATCGCATCGCTCAACTATCTGCTCACCTCCCACGTCTGGCGCCAGGACCATAACGGTTTCTCGCATCAGGATCCGGGCTTCATCGATCATGTGATGAACAAGAAGGCCGACATCATCCGCGTGTACCTGCCGCCCGATGCCAACTCGCTGCTCCATGTCACCGACCAATGCCTGCGTTCGCGCAATTTTGTCAATGTCATCGTCGCCGGCAAGCAGATGCAGCCGCAATGGCTCAGCATGGATGCGGCGATCAAGCACTGCGCCTCTGGCATCGGCATCTGGGAATGGGCGAGCAACGATCAGGGGACCGAGCCGGATGTGGTGATGGCGGCAGCCGGTGACGTGCCGACTCTGGAAATGCTGGCTGCGGTCGATCTGCTGCGACACCATGCACCGGAACTCAAAGTGCGCGTGATCAATATCGTCGATCTGATGACCCTGCAGCCCAGGGAAGAGCATCCGCACGGGCTTGCCGATCGCGATTTCGATGCATTGTTTACCGCCGACAAGCCGATCATTTTTGCCTACCACGGCTATCCGTGGCTGATCCATCGCCTCACCTATCGGCGCACCAACCACAAGAACCTGCATGTGCGTGGCTACAAGGAAGAAGGCACCACCACCACGCCGTTCGACATGGCCGTGCTTAATGATCTCGACCGTTTCCACCTGGCTATGGATGTGGCCGACCGCGTGCCCAAACTGAGTGATCAGGCTGGTTACTTGAAACAGCATATGCGCGACAAGCTGACCGAACACCGTCAGTACATCACGCAACACGGTCAGGACATGCCTGAGATACTGGAGTGGCAGTGGCCACACGCAACAGGAGATGAGCCATGAACTCGCTGCACGACAATCAGCTGCGCCACCTTGAAGCGCTCGGCCAGAGCCTGTGGCTGGATTACATTGAGCGGGATATGCTGGTAAACGGCGAATTGGAACGCTTGATCCGCGATGACGGCATCAGCGGCGTTACCTCCAATCCGGCGATTTTTGAGAAGGCGATTACACAACATGCCGAGTACGATAAGTCAATTGCGCTGCTCGCACGCCGCGGTCTCAGCGCACAGGATATCTTTGAGGAGCTTGCGGTCGAGGACGTGTGCCGGGCAGCTGATCTGCTGCGCGACGTGTACGAGACAAGCTGCAGGCGCGAAAACTGTGGGCGTGATGGCTACGTGAGCCTGGAGGTATCGCCCCATCTCGCATACGATACCGCGGCGACGGTCGCCGAGGCGCAGCGGCTGTGGAAACGTGTCGGGCGGCCTAACCTGATGATCAAAGTGCCGGCGACACAAGCGGGACTGTCCGCAATCCGCCAATTGATTGCCGCAGGCATCAATATCAACGTGACGTTATTGTTCGGTGTCGCGCGCTACCGCGAAGTGGCCGAGAGCTATCTTGCCGGTTTGGAAGACCGTCTGGCGAACGGTGGCGCGCTGGACCACGTTGCCTCGGTTGCGAGCTTTTTCTTAAGCCGTATCGACACCCTGGTGGACAGTTTCCTCGATCGCGATAACCGGGCGCAAGCGCCGGAATTGCGCGGGGGTGCATTGCGGGGGCAGGCGGCAATCGCCTGCGCGCGCCTGGCCTACCGTGAATACCAGGAGTTGGTGCGTAGTGCGCGTTGGCAGGCGCTGGCAGCGCATGGCGCATGCCCGCAACGGCTGCTATGGGCATCCACCTCCACCAAAGACCCGGCCTACGATGACGTAAAATATGTTGAAGCGCTGATCGGGCCGGACACCGTCAACACCCTGCCGCCCGAAACCCTGGCTGCCTACCGCGATCATGGCAATCCGTCACTGCTGCTGAAGAAGCAGATGAAAGCGGCGCGTGCCCTGCCCGGGCAACTCGCCGCGCTTGGGCTGGAACTCGCTGCGGTGAGCGATGAACTGGAACGCCAGGGGGTGCAGAAATTTATCGAACCCTACGATCGGCTGCTCGCCATACTGGCGCGGCGCGCGACCGAGCTCGTGGCATAAGGGGGACAACCATGCTTGACGAATTCATCCACGAACCGCGCATCGCCTACTTCTCGATGGAGATCGCGCTGCGCAACGAAATCCCGACCTACGCCGGAGGGCTAGGCGTGCTCGCCGGCGATACCTTGCGTTCGGCAGCCGACCTCGAACTGCCGATGGTGGCGGTTAGCCTGGTCAGCCGCGCCGGCTATTTCCGCCAGGAGATCGACGCCCAAGGCCGCCAACTTGAGCATCCGGCGACGTGGGATCCCGCTAGCCTGGCGCAACCGCTCAATGCCAAAATTGCCGTGCCGATCGAGGGGCGTACGGTCTGGATTGGCGCATGGTTGTATGTGCTCGAGGGGCACATGGGCGGTCGCCAACCGGTGTTGCTGCTTGACACTAATCTGGACGAAAATCACAGCGACGACCGCGAGATCACCCATTATCTGTACGGCGGCGACAACGTCTACCGGCTCAAGCAGGAAATCGTGCTCGGCATCGGCGGCGTGCGCCTGTTGCAGGCGCTCGGCTTCACGATCCGCCATTACCATATGAACGAGGGGCACTCCGCGCTGCTCGGGCTGGAATTGATGCGGCGCTATACTTACTCTACCGAAGACCTGCAGCCCGGTGAATCGCCCTACGACCTCCCGCGTGTGCGCGACCTGTGCAGCTTTACCACCCACACCCCGGTCGAGGCCGGCCACGACCGCTTTCCCTACGATCTGGTGCAGCGTGTGCTCGACAATGGCTTTGACATCGAAATCATCAAGCGCCTGGCTGGCGAGGACAGTCTGAACATGACGCGGCTGGCGCTGAACTTGAGCGAATACGTCAACGGCGTCGCCAGGAAGCATGCTGAAGTATCGAATGCGATGTTCCCCGGCTACCGGGTTCACGCGATCACCAATGGCGTACATCCATATACCTGGGCGTCCGAAGGTTTCCGGCAGTTGTACGACCATTACCTGCCGGGCTGGTGCCACGAGCCACAGTTGCTGGTGCGCGCCGACTGCTGTATTCCCGACGCTGCGATCTGGGAAGCGCACGTGCAGGCGAAACAACAGCTCATCGAAAAAGTCCAGGCGCTCACCGGGGTGTCGCTGCAACCTGATGTTCCGATCTTCGGCTTCGCACGCCGCATGACGGCTTACAAGCGTCCGGACCTGCTGTTCTCTGATCTTGAGCGGTTGAAGGCAATTGCACGCAAACACCCATTCCAGATCGTGCTTGCCGGAAAAGCGCATCCGCGCGATGAAAACGGCAAGCATTTGATTGAGCAGTTGTATGCACAGGCACGCGCCCTTGAGGGCACGGTTCCGGTCGCCTATCTGCCCGACTACGACTTTTCACTCGCACAGACGCTGACCGCAGGAGCGGACGTGTGGCTCAACACACCGCTGCCGCCGTTCGAGGCTTCGGGCACCAGCGGCATGAAAGCCGCATTCAACGGCGTGCCTAACCTTTCGGTG
>JACRIU010000055.1 GCA_016235775.1 Hydrogenophilales bacterium | reverse complement strand
CCTGAATGCACGGGAAGATGGCGGAGTTCAGCACTTTCTCGTATTCTGCCTTGGCGAGAATAATGCCGCCGCGCGGGCCGCGCAGAGTCTAGTGGGTCGTGCTGGTCACGAAATCCGCGATACCGACGGGGTTCGGGTACACGCCTGCCGCGACCAAACCGGCGTAGTGCGCCATGTCAACAAACAGATACGCATCCACGCTGTCGGCGATGTGGCGGAAACGCTTCCAGTCGATCACCAGCGAATACGCAGAGGCGCCTGCCACGATCATCTTCGGCTTGTGCTCGGTCGCCAGACGCTGCACTTCGTCGTAATCGATGGCTTCGGTCTCGGGGTGCAAACCGTAAGTCACGGCCTTGAACAGCTTGCCGCTGAAGTTGACCGAGGCGCCGTGGGTCAAGTGCCCTCCGTGCGCGAGCGACATGCCCAAAATGGTGTCGCCCGGCTGCAATACGGACAGATAGACGGCGGCGTTGGCCTGCGAACCGGAATGCGGTTGCACGTTGGCGTACTCCGCGCCGAACAGGGCCTTGACGCGGTCGATCGCCAATTGCTCGGCGATATCCACGTACTCGCAGCCGCCGTAGTAGCGCTTGCCGGGATAGCCCTCGGCATACTTGTTGGTGAGCACCGAGCCCTGGGCCTGCATCACGGCGGGGCTGGTGTAGTTTTCGGAGGCGATCAGCTCGATGTGATCTTCCTGGCGCTGGCGCTCTTGCTCCATCGCTTTCCACAAATCGGGGTCGATGGCTTGAATGGTCTGGCTGGAACTGAACATGGGGGCTTAGCTCAACTAATTGAAAAAAACGGATTTTACCACGCGCAGCCGGGGTAGCGAACCGTTCTATTCGGGGCGTTTGCCGTTCAGCTCGGCGATATCCGCGCGCAGCTTGGCGACTTCCTCGCGCAGCGCCTTGATGTCCTGGTGCATTTCCTTGCGCAATCTTTTCTCGTCCTCGCCGATGAAATACGCGGCGATGCTGGCGGTGACGAGCGATAGCATCGCGAACCCGGCGATCACCATGATCACGGCAAAAACGCGCGAAGCGGTGGTAGTCGGCACAAAATCGCCATAGCCCACGGTGGAGCCGGTCACGAATGCGAGCCACAAACCGTCGCCGTAGGAGTGAACCGTCGGCTCCAGCCAGTAAAACCCCGCCCCGGCCAGCGCCAGCGTGACCGCGCCCCAGCCCAGAAAATACGGCATGCTCGCGGGCGACAACACATTGCGCATCGAACCCAGCGCCCGCGCCAGCACCAGCGAGACATAAGCGATGCGCAGCAAGCGCGCAAGCGGCACCCATTCCGATGCGATGCCGGCGAAGCTGGCCGCGGCGGCGAAAATAATCAGCAGATCGAGCCAGTTGTGGGCCACGTACAAGCGCGGCTGGCGCGTCTGGCGCAGCATCCAGAAAAATTCCGCGCTGAAGGCGAGCAGGATGAAAGCGTCCAGCGCCTGCCCCACATGGCGCAAGAAACCGTTGGCCGCGACTTCTTCAAAATAGAAAGCGGGCAGCGCGAGCAGCGCCACCGCCACCATGAGCCAATGCAGCCGTTGCTCCCATACATAGGCCTGGGGGTCGTCGTGCGGCGGCACGCCGCCCATGCCGATCAGAACGCGATAGTTATGCATAGGCGTATGGTAGCAGGGGTCAATTCGACGAGAAACAGCCGGCTTGCCTATAATCGCGTCCTACATGCCCATCACCATCATGAAACCACTGCTCAGCCTCGCCCATTTAATCGACCGCCTGAACCAGCGCATCGGCCGCGCGGTGTCGTGGCTGATTCTCGCCACCGTGCTGATCAGCGCGGGCAACGCCATCATGCGCAAGGCGTTCCAACTCAGCTCCAATGCTTTTCTGGAAATCCAGTGGACTTTGTTCGCAGCGGTGTTTCTGCTCGCGGCGGGCTATACGCTTCTGAAGAACGAGCATGTGCGCATCGACATTGTCTCCAGCCGCCTAGGGCCGCGCGCGCAGGCGTGGATCGATCTTATCGGCGGGCTGCTGTTTCTGCTGCCGCTGTGCGCCCTCGTGCTCTATCACGCCTGGCCATTTTTTCTGACCTCGTTTGCCGCGCAAGAGTGGTCGAATAATCCGGGGGGCTTGATGCTGTGGCCGGCGAAGCTGATGATCCCGGCAGGCTTCACGCTGCTGTTGCTGCAAGGCCTGGCGGAAATCATCAAGCGCATCGGCTATCTGGCCGGCCAGGAACCGCCGGAGCAAAAGCTTTGAGCGCCGACTGGCTGGCCCCGCTCATGTTTGCCGCCCTGGTGCTGTTTCTGCTGCTGGGCTATCCGGTCGCCTTCGCGCTCGCCGCCAACGGTTTGCTGTTCGCCGTGATCGGCATCGAATACGGCCTGCTCACGCCCGATCTGCTGGGCGCGCTGCCGCATCGCATTTACGGCATCATGCAGAACGAAACGCTGCTGGCGATTCCCTTCTTCACCTTCATGGGGCTGGTCATGGAGCGCAGCGGCTTGGCCGAAGATTTGCTCGACACCATCGGCCAGCTCTTCGGCCCCATGCGCGGCGGCATTGCCTATGCGGTGATTTTCGTCGGCGCGCTGCTTGCCGCCACCACCGGCGTCGTGGCCGCGGCGGTGATCTCGATGGGCTTGATCTCGCTGCCCTTGATGCTGCGCTATGGCTACGACCGGCGCTTGGCCGCCGGCGTGATCGCCGCCTCCGGCACGCTGGCGCAAATCATTCCGCCGAGCTTGGTGCTGATCGTGCTCGCCGATCAATTGCAGCAGCCCGTCAGCGATATGTACCAAGGCGCGCTGCTGCCTGGTTTAGTGCTCGCCGGCCTGTACTTACTGTATGTGCTGGTCGTCACGCTGATCAAACCAACGGCGGCCCCGGCGCTACCCTTAAGCGCGCGCGCCCTCACCGGCCGCCAACTCGCCGTCAAAGTAATGGTCTCGCTGGTGCCGCCCCTGGCGCTGATTTTTCTGGTGCTGGGCACCATCTTCCTGGGCATCGCCACCCCCACCGAAGGCGGCGCGATGGGCGCTGTCGGCGCGCTCGCTTTGGCCTACATGAATCGGCGCTTCAATCTTTCACTGCTGAAACAAGCCTTGGATTCCACCGCCAAGCTGTCTTCCTTCGTCTTATTCATTCTGATCGGCTCCACCGTGTTCGGCCTGGTGTTCCGCGCGGTGAACGGCGACCTGTGGGTGGCGCAGTTATTGGGCGGGCTACCCGGCGGCGCGCTCGGCTTTTTGATCGTGGTGAACCTGCTGATCTTCGTGCTCGCCTTCTTTCTGGATTTCTTCGAACTGGCCTTCATCCTGGTGCCCCTGCTCGCCCCGGTCGCGACCCTGCTCGGCATCGATTTGGTTTGGTTCGGCGTGCTGCTGGCGATCAATATGCAGACCTCATTCCTGCACCCGCCCTTCGGCTTCGCGCTATTTTTCCTGCGTAGCGTCGCGCCGAAGGATGATTACGTGGATAAAGTGACGGAGAAATTAACCGGGGGCGTCTCCACCGCGCAGATCTATTGGGGCGCCGTACCCTTCGTGTTGATTCAAATCGGCATGGTGGCGATGGTGCTCGCCTTCCCGCAACTGGTCGGCGATTTCAGCAAGAAAGTCGCAGAAGATACGCCGCTAAAAATTGAACTGCCTGCGGAGTAAGTTGTGACGCCTCATAAAAGATGCGCCCCGCCCCATTTACTGGATAAAAAGAAGCGCCCTCACCGCCCGCTTGTAGCGGCAAGCAAGCTTTCTCCGGTCCAGACTTTCACGTAAGCGCCACGAAACAGCCGCTCTACTTCCGGCTTTGCCGTGCTTGCAGTCGGCTCTCGATCGATCACCACAATGCGCCCCTGCGGATGTTGCCGCGCCCAGGCATGCACCGATTCGTTATCGACCAGCGCCAATGGTTTCGTCAGCCGCCCAGCGAAATTGAATTGGGCGTGATATTTGCCCCAATACGCGATGGGAATGTCGCGCGCTTGCAGGCTCGCCAGATGCTGCGCCACCGGTCGCGTATCGATGTAGGGCGCGAGCAGGGGAATCACGCTGAGATAGGCCACGGCCAGTAAGGCCAGCATGCTCAGCGCTAGTACGCGTAGCCGGGTCGCTAATACTGTACGACCAGCGAAAAGCAGCGCTATGCCCACCAGCGCAAATGCCCACGACGGCCATGCCGGAAAAGTCGCGGCCCAATCCGGCAGGTCGAGCTTGGCGGGATGCAGGCGCAGATAGAGCCACACGCCCGGCAACAGGAAACAAGCCAGTGCCGGCAAGAGCAAATCGTAGCGCGCAGGCTTGTCTTTCACGCGTTGCAGCGCATGGGCGGCGAGCAAGGCGAAGGCGGGGATGAGCGGCAGCAAATAGCGCATTTGCTTGCCGCTGATGAGCGAGAAGCCGATGAACACCGGCAGCATCCAGGCAAGCAGGAAACGCATGCCGGGTTCGTTGATTGCATCACGCAGACCCGCCACGCCACGCCAAAGTGCGGGCCACAAGAACCACGGAAACAGCATCAGCGGCAGCATCGCCAGGTAATCCCACCACGGTGCGCGGTGCGCGAAAGACTCAGTCATGCGCCCCGCGGTTTGCCCCCAGAAAATCGCATTGCGGTACGCCTCGCCGCCGAAATACGCGGCGGGCGCGGCCCAAGCGAGCGCAATGGCCGCGCCCAGCAGCAGCGCCCCCAGCACGCCGAGATACCAGCGCGCGATTGCGCCGCGTGCAAGCTTCGCCCACCACGGCGCGAGCACGGCGGCCGGCAGCAGGTGCAAGAGAATCACCGGCCCTTTGGACAAGACGCCCAGGCCGATGCCCACGCCCAGCCAGAACAGGCCGCGCATGCGCTCGCCCTGCGCGGCACGTACCAGGCCTGACATGCCGATCAAGGTGCTGCACATGAGCAGCGGATCGAAGCCCAATAGCGTGAACAAGCCGGCAAACAGAAAAGTGCCGAAGACAATCCAAGTCGCCGTATTCGCCAGTTCGGTTTGCGCTGGCCAGAGTTGACGCGCCAAGCGCCGCATCAGCATCACCCCGGCGAACGCGAGCAAGGACGGCGCCAAGCGCGGCCACCACTCGTTGACACCGAACACCGCCCACCCCATGTGGATCAGCCAGAACAACAGCGGCGGCTTGTGGCTATACGGCTCGCCGTTGAGATAAGGCACCAGAAAATCGCCGCGATGCCACATCTCCCACGCCACCGCGAGGTAGCGCGTCTCGTCCACCGGCCACAGCGGGCGCAGGAAGAGCGCGGCCAATGCGAGCGCGGCCCAGCCGAGTAATAAGGCGACTAGATAGTGATCTTGTTTAAATGATGCCATGAGATTTGAATTTTTTTACCGCAGAGGACGCGGAGGACGCAGAGTAAAACGAATTAATAATTTCACAAAGGGTTTCCTCCGCGTCCCCTGCGTCCTCTGCGGTTAAAGCTTTTCAACCCTATGGATCCAACTCCGCATCCACTTCCGCGCCCAGCGTATGGCCGTGGCGATATTTGCGATACAGCCATACGCCGATCACGCCCGACACCAGAAACAGCAGCACCGCCAAGCCGATGCGCAGCGCCGGATCGACGTTGACACCGCTGCCGGCCAGGGCAAATACCAGTGTCTGTGGGATATAACCGATCAAGGAACCGAAAAAAAACGGCAAGGCGCGCACACTGGTGACGCCCGCCGCCAGATTGGTGGCCAAGTTGTTGCCGATCGGCAGCAGGCGGATCAGCAAGGTCATGGAGAACGGATTCCAACCGAGGAAATCATCAATCCGCTGAATGCGTGTGCCGAAGCGCGCCGTGATGAAATGCCGCCCGATCCAGCGCGCATAGAAAAAAGAAGCCACGCAGCCCGCAATGACCGCGGCCAGGGTCAGCATTGTCCCGAGCACAAAACCGAACGCGTAGCCGCCGAGAAAACTGATGATCTGGCGCGGCATGGCCAGCGCGGCGGCGAGCGCCCCCACGCCGACAAACAGCAACTCGCCGGAGAGGCCTTTGCCGCGAACCTCGGCGTCGATCCACGCCTGGTTGATGCTGGCGCCAAAATGCGTGGCTTCGAGCACATAGCCCAGGGCAACGAGCGACGCGATGAAAATCAAGCCGCGCAGAATGGCGCGCGCCTGCATCAGCGCGAGACCTCGCTCACTTGCGGGCGCCGCATGCGGCGTTGCAGCCACATCACGCCGAAGATATCGACGATGCCGACCCACAGCCGGTTATGCAAACCATAATTGGAAACGCCACGCGTGCGCGGCCGGTGATTGACCTCGACCGAGATGGTCGCGCCGCCGTTGCGCCGCACCAGCGCAGGCAGGAAGCGATGCATGTGGTTAAAGAAGGGCAACTGCAAATACACCGCGCGCGGGATGAGCTTGAGGCCGCAGCCGGTGTCGGGGGTGGCGTCGCCCAGCATGCCCGAGCGAACAAAGTTGGCGATGCGCGAAGACAGGCGCTTCAGCCAGGTGTCCTTGCGTTTCTTGCGCCAGCCGGCAATGAGTTGCAGATTTTTCGGCTGCGCCGGGTCGCGCGCCACGGCGAGCAAATTGGGAATGTCAGCCGGATCGTTTTGCCCGTCGCCGTCGAGCGTGGCGATCCAGTCGCCTTTCGACGCACGCACACCGCTGATTACCGCCGCGCTTTGGCCGCAGCTTTGCGCGTGGCTCAGCACGCGCAGGCGGGGGAATTCGCGCATCGCCTGCAACAGAATCGACGGGGTGCGATCGGTGCTGCCGTCGTCGATGTAGATCACTTCGTAATCGCTCCGGCCTTCGAGCGCGGCGCGAATCTCGGTCAGCAGCGGCAGGATGTTTTCCTGCTCGTTTTTTACCGGGACGATGACGGATAATTCCATGAACGGGGTTACTTGACGTTGTTAAAAGTGAAGTTGGCGTAGCTGGCCTCGGCCACGCGGAACCATTGGAACTGATCGTTGCGGAAACGCGCCCAGGGTTCGTAAATCTTTTTGAATGCGGGATTCTTGGCCGCCTCTTCGCGATAAATATCTTCCGCCACCTTGAGTGCGGCCTGCATCATATCTTGCGGGAACGCATGCAGCTTGGCGCCGCCCTTCAACAGGCGCCCGAGCGCGGCGGGATTCTTGGCGTCGTACTCGGCCAGCATGTGCAGATTGGCTTCCGCCGCCGCGACTTCGAATGCCTCGCGGTATTGCGCCGGCAGCTTTTCCCAATCTTTGGCGTTGATGAGGAAGGACAGGTTCGGCCCGCCCTCCCACCAACCGGGGTAGTAATAGTGCTTGGCCACTTTGTAAAAACCCAGCTTCTCGTCATCATACGGGCCGACCCATTCGGCGGCGTCCAGCGTGCCTTTTTCCAAAGCAGGGTAAATGTCCGCGCCCGCCAGGGTCTGCGTCACCACCCCCAGGCGCGACATGATTTCGCCGCCGATGCCGGGGATGCGCATCTTCAAGCCTTTCAAGTCGGCGAGGCTTTTGATCTCCTTGCGGAACCAGCCGCCCATCTGCGTGCCGGTGTTGCCGCCGGGGAAATTCACGATGCCGTATTGCTTGTATAAATCGCGCATCAAATCCAGGCCGCCGCCGTAATAAAACCAGGCGTTCTGCTGGCGCGCGGTGAGGCCGAACGGCATCGCGGTATCGAATACAAAGGCTTTATTCTTGCCGGCATAGTAATAGCTCGCGGTGTGCCCGCATTCCACCGTGCCCTGGCTCACCGCGTCCAACACTTGCAGCCCCGGCACGAGCTCGCCGCCGGCAAAAACGCGAATTTGAAATTTATTGTTGGTGAGCGCGGCGACGCGCTTGGCCAGCAACTCGGCCGCGCCGTAGATGGTGTCGAGGCTTTTGGGGAAACTGGAAGCGAGCCGCCATTTGATTTCCGGCTCGGTGGCGGCGATGGCCGGTGCGGCCAGCGTCGCGCCAGCGGCCAAGCCGCCCGCACGTTTTAAGAAATTGCGGCGTTGCATTGTTTTTTCGGCC
This sequence comes from Hydrogenophilales bacterium, assembly GCA_016235775.1. Classification (GTDB taxonomy): domain Bacteria; phylum Pseudomonadota; class Gammaproteobacteria; order Burkholderiales; family Thiobacteraceae; genus RBG-16-58-11. Next base: position 7,159 of record JACRIU010000055.1, on the reverse strand, counting down.
ATATTCGTATCCCAAGATCAAATTGCGAAAAAATCTTGCCACAGAGATCACAGAGGACACAGAGAAAACCATGAGGCAAAGCTTTTACCTCTGTGTACTCTGTGATCTCTGTGGCTAAAAGGTTTTATAAAGCACAAACCCGGATTACTCACCGGCGATCGTCATGTTCTCGATCAGAATCGACCCGGTCTGGCGCGCGCCGCGCACGACGACATCGTTGCCCACCGCCACGATCTGTTTAAACATGTCCTTCAAATTACCGGCGATGGTGATCTCTTCCACCGGGTATTGAATTTCACCGTGCTCCACCCAGAATCCTGCTGCGCCGCGCGAATAGTCGCCGGTGATCGCGTTCACGCCTTGGCCGAGCAACTCAGTGACCACCAGGCCACGCCCCATTTTTTTAAGTAGTGCTGCAAAATCGAGGTCGCTGGTATCGATGATCAAGTTATGGTTGCCGCCCGCGTTACCGGTGGTTTGCATGCCGAGCTTGCGCGCCGAATAACTGGAAAGAAAATAGCCTTGCAGCACGCCATCCTTGACCACGGCGCGATCAACGGTGGCGACGCCTTCGTTATCGAAGGGTGCGCTGCCCAAGCCTTGCTTCAGATGCGCCCGCTCGACGATTTGAATGAAAGGCGCAAAGATTTGCGTGCCCAGGCTGTCGAGCAGAAACGAGCTCTTGCGATATAAGCTGCCGCCGCTCACCGCCGAAACGAAACTGCCCAGCAAGCCTGCGGCAATGGAAGCCTCGAAAATTACCGGCGCTTGCATGGTTTTGAGCTTCTTCGCATCCAGCCGGCGCAGCGTGCGCTCCCCCGTGATGCGGCCTACCGCTTCGGCGCTCTCCAAGGTGCTGGCTTGCCGCGCCGTGGTGTACCAATAGTCGCGCTGCATGCCGGCATCCGACTCGGCGATCACCGCGCACGAAATGCTGTGGCGCGAAGTTGGGTAACCGGCGATAAATCCCAGGCTGTTGCCGTAAACAAAAATCGATTCCTGCGTGGAGACGGAGCCGCCCTCGGAATTATTGATGCGCGCATCGACCGCCAGCGCGGCGGCTTCGCACGCTTGCGCCAACTCGATGGCCTGCTCCACCGGCAAGTCCCACGGGTAGTACAAATCGAGATCGGGTATGTCGCGCGCCAGCCGATCGGCTTCCGGCAGGCCGGCGAACTCATCCTCGGCGGTGTATTTGGCGATGGTGAGCGCTTTGGCCACCGTGTCGCGGATCGCCTCGGAGGAAAGATCCGAGGTGCTGGCGTGGCCGCGCTTCTGGCCGAAATAGCAGGTGACGCCCAGGCCTTTATCGCGGTTGTATTCGATGGTCTCGACTTGATTCAGGCGCACCGTCACATTTTGGCCGAAGCCTTGGTTCACCTCCGCCTCGCACGCCGTCGCGCCGGCGGCGCGGGCTTGGGTCAGGATGTCTTGCGTGATTTGCTGAAGCTGGTCGATCGAGTAGGAAAAACGGCTGGGTTCCACGAATGTCGTCAAAGGCCAAGTTGGGGAAAGCGGTTATCATAGCAATTTTAGCCCGCACGGCGAAATCCGCATGTCCGAACCCACTCCGATAGAAGACGACGAAGAAGAAGTCAGCAAATCCCAGCGCAAGCGCGACATGACCGCCTTGCAGAAACTGGGCGCGACGCTGGTCACGCTCAAGCTCAGCCAGATCGAGCAGCTCAACTTGCCCGAAGCCTTGCTCGATGCGGTCATGGAAGCCCGGCGCCTGACCAAACACGAAGCCATCCGGCGCCAAATGCAATTCATCGGGCGCGTCATGCGCAACGTGGATGCGGCGCCGATCCAAGCGCAGATCGATGCCTGGAACGGCGTGAACGATCAGGAAACCGCCAAGCAACATCAGCTCGAACGCTGGCGTGATCGTTTAATCGAGGACGATGCCGCGCTGGCGGAATTCATCGCGCAGTTCCCCGCCTGTGATGCCCAGCCCTTGCGCACGCTGATTCGCAACACGCGCAAGGAACGCTCACTGAATAAGCCTCCGGCGAATTATCGCGCGCTGTTCCGCATGCTGCGCGAGATCATGCACAGCGCGCCGCTCGCAGATGACGAAGAGCAAGCGCAATGACACAGGAATTGATTGTCGGCCTGGTCAGCGTGAGCGATCGCGCCAGCCTGGGCCTCTATGAAGACAAAGGCTTGCCCGCCTTGCAGGAATGGCTCGCCGCCACCCTGCAATCTCCCTGGCGTGCAGAAACACGCCTTATCCCGGATGAACAAGCGCTGATCGAACAAACCTTGATCGACCTGGCGGATGTGGTTCACTGTAATTTGATCCTGACCACCGGCGGCACCGGCCCGGCGCCGCGCGACGTCACGCCCGATGCGACCGTCGCCATCGCGGAGCGTGTTTTGGATGGCTTCGGCGAGCAAATGCGCGCGGTGAGCTTGAAATATGTGCCGACCGCGATCCTCTCGCGCCAAGTCGGGGTAACGCGGGGTAAGTGCTTGATTTTGAATTTGCCCGGACAGCCGAAAGCCATCAAGGAAACATTGGATGGGGTGTTCGCGGCGGTGCCTTACTGCATCGACCTGCTGGGCGGACCCTATATCGAAACCCGCGCGGAAGTATTGAAGGCATTTCGGCCCAAGTCGGCGCAAAAACCGGCCTCCGAGGCTTGAATCCTCGATTTTCAGGTTTAATGCTTTAAGCATTTTTAACAGGCCCTTGCTCTTGCTTAGGCACGCCCCTTGCTTTAATATTCATCAACATTACGACAATTTCATAATTCTCCTGATACGGCCACGACCATGTTCGACTTTAGCGGGCTCATCAACGCGATCTTGCGCAAAAAATCCGATGACCCGGTCGGCGATTTAAAATCGGCCACCCTCTGGGTTCAAGAGCTGCCGCTTGCGGATATCCATAATGCGCAAATCGAGATTGTTCGCGCGCTCTCCAGCATCAACGAAAACAAGAAAATGCCGCTCAAGGAGCGGATTCGGGTCTGCATGTACCTGAACGAGAAGGCGCGCGCGCTGCAAGAAAATCTGTGCCGCGACTATCTGATCACGATGGAAGACGAGAAAGCCCCCGAGCGCGCCTATTTGCATACGATTCTGGCGTTCTGGGATGAAATGGCCGTGGCCTATCAAATCTGCATCCGCAACTTTGCCCAAGACCCCAGCGCCAAATTGTGGCCGACCATCCACACCCTCACCGCGCGCGCCCTGTACCACTTCGCGATGCAGGCCAAATGGGCGTATCTACGCTATATGCCGGTTGAAGGCGCGGTATGGCGCAACCTGCACCGGCTCTATCTCTTCGCCGAGCGCGAGAAATTCGAGAAAACGCCGGTCAAGTTATTTCCAGACAGCCTAGATGAAACCTCCTGCCTGTCCGAATACCTGCAACCCCTGATGCTCATGCTCGCCAATCCGGAGAGTTTGCAGCCGCAGCAAATCAACCAAGTGGATGGTTGGCTCGACACCTGGGCCAAGAGCGTCAGCCTGGAAACGCAATTCCGCCCGCACCGCCAGTTATATGCGGTGAATCTCGGCGACACCAAGCCGGCGCGCTCCCTGCGCCGCAATATGCTGGGCGAAAAATACCGCTACTGGGGCGTCGGCCTGCTGCTGGTGACCATCGACAAGGCCGTCGAGCAATTGAAAAGCGGCGAATTGCCGGCGCGCCTTGGGCTGGGCGAGGATTGCCGCTTGCCGCAATGCCTTGAATTGATCGAGCAGGTGGAAAATCGCTGGGCGAAAAAAGATGTGCAGCGCAAACACGAGCGCAAGCCGAACGTCAAAGTCGTGCATGTCGTGCAAGGCTTGCGCGACATCCTGGTGCAACTCAAACCGGGCGCGAAAATCAAGCGCAAGCCCAAGGGCGAGATGGTCGGCTATCAAGTGATAGGCTATACCGTCGGCGGCTCGCCGATGGATATGAATACGCAGGGCAACGATGATCTATTCGAACCCGCGCTGGAACAATGGATCATGGAAAACGAAAGTGCATCAGGCTACGGCGTCACGTTCAACCCGAGCGGCCAAAATGGCCTCAAGATCGGCTCGCTGATCGGGCTCAAGCCGGAAAGCAGCCGCCATTTTCTGATCGGCGTCATCCGCCGCATCAACAAGAACCCGACGAGCAAGACCTATGTCGGCATCGAAACCCTGAGCCAGGCGCCGATTCCGGTCGAGTTGCATTCCTTGTCCAACGGCGACAGCCGCGCACAGCAATCGAACGCGGTGTATTTGCTGGAAATGCCGCAAGCTCAAATGGCGCGCAGCCTGCTCCTCGCGCGCCAGGACTATGAGCCGGGCCGCCTGCTGCAGCTCAAAGCGCAAGGCAAGGCTTACACCATCCGCCTGCAAAACGCGCTGGAAGAAGCGGAAGACTACAGCCGCGCGCCGTTCGACGTGCTCGCGCGGCATCACTGATTTAAATCTCTAAATCCTGCACCACGGAGGGCACGGAGCAAGGCCAAACGCTTTTTGCGCCCTTCGCGTTTCAAGCCTTTAAAACTCCGTGTACTCCGTGGTGAAAATACCGTTTACAACTTACATGCTCTCCTACCGCGCACCGCTTGAAGTCGAAACCGGCGACTCGCCAACCGCGAGCGTCATCTGGCTGCACGGCTTGGGCGCAAACGGCTTTGACTTTTTGCCCATCGTCGATGAATTGGCGGTGGCCCGCCTGCCGCCCACGCGCTTTATTTTTCCGCATGCCGCCGAGCAGCCGGTGACGTTGAATGGCGGCTACGTCATGCCCAGTTGGTATGACATCATCGGTTTGCATGCGGACGCACCCGAGGATGAAGCCGGCATCCGAGCATCCGTCGCTTACCTCGATCGCTTGATCGAGCGTGAGCTGCAACGCGGTGTCATTTCCCGGCGCATCGTGCTCGCCGGCTTCTCCCAAGGCGGCAATATCGCCTTGAATAGCGCGCTGCGCTATCCCCAGCCGCTCGCCGGGGCCTTGATCCTGTCTTCGTACCTGGGCTTGAAACACCGCTTGGCGGCGGAAGCCAGCACCGCCAACCGCACGCTGCCGATCTTCATGGCGCATGGCGCCGCGGATGACATCGTGCCCTACACCCTGGCTGATGGCTCGCGCGCCATCTTGGCCAAGCTCGGCTACGGAGTGGAATGGCACGAATACGCGATGCCGCACACGGTGTGCGCGCAGGAGGTGGCGGATATCGGGAATTGGCTGGCTAAAGTACTGGCGGTTTAAGACAAAAATCCTTTCACCAGCGCGCAGCCTACCCTCCGTGTACTCCGTGGTTCAGGCGTTTTTAGACTTCACGGCGCTTTTCGCGAGCACTTCGAACGAGGCGCGCAGCCAGTCATCGCCGCGCTCCACGGCTTGCTTCAAGCGGATGTGATAGATGAAACCCTTTGCATTGAACCAGAGCTCGCGCCCCTTGGCGTATTCCGCGCTTTGCAATATCAGCGAATCCACTTGCCCCCCCTGTTGATCGGCTTGGGCCGCCTTGAGATAGAGCGCGGAAATCGGCATCACGAATCCGACCGAATCGATGCCATCGATGCTCAACGGCCGATCCTCGTCTTTGTCCGCGCGCAACATCAGCGCCATCGGCCGCTCGGAGATGACTTCGATGCCCACATATTGCTGTTGCGGGCCGGTTCGCCGCATGCGGCGGACCACGCCCACGTTCCAGTGGCCTTTCTTCTCCGGTTTCAGCCCGACCAATTTGCCGAGCCGCACCCAATCGTCCGCTTGATCGTTGATGTTCGCGCCGTAGCCGCCTTCGCTTTCGTTCTCCATCACCCAGCGCTCGTGCGCGGCGACATGTTCGATTTTTTCTGTCTGGCTTTGGCCGAGCTTGACTTGGGTGCGTTGAGTGACGAAGCCATAGAGATGCACGTCCACCATTTCCGCATAGCTGATATCACCCACATTGGCCGCACTGGCGGGGCGCGCCATGCGCGCGTTGTCGGCACGCACATTGAGGCCGATATCGTTTAGGCCGCGCACCACTTCGATCGACTGCATGATGTGCTTGCGCTCGAACGCGCGCTGCACGCGCTTGATCCCGGTGGGCGCCCAAAAATAGGCGATGCGTTCCAGCAATTCCAGGCAAGCCGGAAGCTTGCAATCTTCGGACAAGCCCAGTCTGGCCGGCAACGCCCCCGCCGTGAGCTGGGCGCGCAGATAATCGAGCTTATCCTTCAAGCCGTAGGTGTCCCAATAGCGCAGGTTTTCCTGTGGCGTGACCCGGCGCACCCGATGCGCCCCGCGGTTTTCATTCAAGTCGAGATAGAACGTATGCTGCGCCGGGTTGAACTCGCGCTCGATCTGGATGCCTTTCACCAGCATCGGCAGCCAGCTTTCGATCAAGTACAACTGACGCGGCGCAAGGCTGCCGGTGTTCAGCGTTTCCAGCATCAGCGCTTGCAAATAAAGCTCGGCGACGGAAGTTTCCAGCCCTTCCGCGTAGAGTTTCAGCGGTTGGCGCTCGAATTCTTCGTACTCCGCGAAGTGATACAGATTGTGCAGCCGCTTCCATAATTTCGGATTGGCCTCGGTGTAGCGGTAATAACTCCATTTCGCATCCAAAGCGAAATAATTCACCGCGCGCGCGGTCAACAGCGGGATCGATGGCCCGATACGGCTGCCCGACGGATTGCCGATGTATTCCATCAGGTGGCCATGATAGGCGCGCAATATTTCCTGGTAATACAGCAGCACCGTATTCCACAGCCGGCTTTCCATCATGCGCGACATGCGCGGGTTTTGCAGATATTGATCGCGCAGCGCTTCCAGCGCATCCTGCGCGCCTTGATCCAGGGCGGTGAGTACGGCCAGCCGCTCTTTCGTGGTCGGCAATCCCTGGTCGCAGTATTCCCTGATCTGCTCTACCACCGCTTCGATGGTCGCGACGGCGTCGCCCATGGGCAATTCTTCCATCCAGCGCGTGATGGAATGCACATCTGTGAGCGGCGGAATCGGCTTGCGTCCGAGGGTAGCGAGGAATTTCAACATGATTGTCTAATTGTGATCTACGTATTTTCCCTATTTAAAAGCACTAGTGTCCGGTTAAATTCAAAACAACATCAATTGGTTAGTGACTGGCTGCACGATGCTTCTGTTACCCAGTGGCTGAAAGGCGCATGAAATAGGGGTTTTCTCAAAAATTGAGACCGACAATATCTGTAACAAAGT
>JACRIU010000054.1 GCA_016235775.1 Hydrogenophilales bacterium | reverse complement strand
GGCGCGCCGAAAGAGCGATCCAACACGACGTTGCGGCCTTTCGGGCCCAGGGTGACTTTGACAGCGTCAGCCAACACATTGACGCCGATGACCATCTTGTGGCGAGCGATATCGCCGAATTTTACGTCTTTAGCAGCCATTTATAATCTCCTTGAAAATCTTTTTTTGCCACAGAGATCACAGAGAACACAGAGGAATGCGCGGTTTTCTCTGTGGCCTCTGTGATCTCTGTGGCGAAAGGGGGTTAGGGTTGATTAAGCCTCGACTACACCCATGATGTCTTCTTCTCGCATCACGAGCAGCTCTTCGCCTTCCACTTTGACAACCTGGCCGGAATATTTGCCGAACAACACGCGGTCGCCGACTTTTAAATCCATCGCGATCACTTTGCCGTTCTCATCTTTTTTGCCGGGGCCGACGGCTTTGACTTCGCCTTGATCCGGCTTTTCGGTTGCACTGTCGGGAATCACGATGCCGGAAGCGGTCTTGCGCTCTTCTTCGATACGCTTGACGATCACTCGGTCATGCAGGGGACGAATTTTCATTCTCTTTGATCTCCTGTTAGCTCTAATTTGGAATAAAGCGGTTTTAACAAATGGGAAGGGTGAAAAACAGCTGAGGGCCGCGAATTCACCCGGTTTAAACGAAAAACGCGGTGTGTTAGCACTCGCGCTTCTTGAGTGCTAATAATAGGGGCTTCCCTTGCTGATTTCAAGGGACAAGAGAAAAATAGTTACAGGACAGCGCTTGTTAATTTATATAAATCAATAAATTATTGATTTTGCGCACGCCGATCCATGCCCGCGGCATGCGCCATAAACCTTGCCGGCTAGAAGCCGGCGCTACAAGTTGCGCGCAAGCGGCTGGTGCTGGGAACTTTGGCCAGCAGATATTCCATCTGGTCGGCGAGGATGTGGCGGTTGACCAGAATAAAATCTTCCCAGCGCGAGGGGATATAAGGCAAATACACTAGCGGCATATGAGCTTGCTCTGGCGTGCGATTGGCTTTGCGCACATTGCACGCGCGGCACGCCGTCACCAGATTCATCCAGGTATCGCGCCCGCCGCGCGCCACGGGAATCACATGGTCGCGCGACAACTCTCGCTCGCGATATTGCACGCCGCAGTAGGCGCACAAATGCCGGTCCCGCACATACAGCTTATCGCTGGACAGGAGCGGCGTGCGGCTGTAGTCGCGCGTGATGAATTCCGGACCGCGCACCGCGACGATATTGCTCACGCGTATGCAGGAGCGCGCGCCGTTGCGCTGCCAGCCGCCATGAAAAATCATCTCCGCCGCGCCGAATTCATACGCCACCACGCCCTTGGCGTAATAGGCAACGGCATTCTCCGCGCTCACCCACTTGCGCGGCGTGCCGGCCATATCCAGCGCGAGAATTTGTCGTTGCATTGCTGCGACCCTATTACTGATCCGCTCCCACCGAGCAGCGGGAAAGGCGATTTACCCCGTAAAATACGATATTAAACTTGACTTGGGCCAAGCTCAACCGTACCTCATGAAGAATGCCGATTATTTAAACCGCAGCAGCAAAGCCGTCTGGCACCCCTGCACGCAAATGAAACAGCACGAGCGGCTGCCGCTGATTCCGATCAGCCATGGCCGGGGCGTGTGGCTGTACGACTTCGAGGACAAACGCTATCTCGACGCCATCAGCTCGTGGTGGGTGAATCTGTTCGGCCACGCCAATCCGCGCATCAATGCCGCGCTCAAGGATCAACTGGAAAAACTCGAACACGTCATGCTCGCCGGCTTCACCCACGCGCCGGTGATCGAGCTATCGGAACGGCTCGCCCGGCTCGCGCCGGGAAATTTGGGGCATTGCTTTTACGGCTCGGACGGCGCCTCCGCGATCGAGATCGCATTGAAGATGAGCTTTCATTTTTGGCGCAACAGCGGGCAGCCTGAAAAGACCGGCTTCGTGAGCGTGGCCAACGGCTATCACGGCGAAACCCTGGGCGCGCTCTCGGTGACCGATGTGGCGCTGTTCAAGGATACCTACGCGCCGCTCTTGCGCCAGACTTATCAAACACCCTCGCCCGATGCGCGGCTGGCGGAGCCCGGCGAAACTGCGGAGGCCTATGCGCTGCGCTGCGCCGAAGCCCTGGCGCACTACCTTGAACAGCATCACGCCAGCACCGCCGCGCTGATCGTGGAGCCGCTGGTGCAATGCGCGGGGGGCATGGCGATGCACCATCCGATCTATTTAAAACGTGCACGCGAACTGTGCAACCAGTTCAGTGTGCATTTGATTGCAGATGAAATTGCGGTCGGTTTTGGACGGACAGGGACGATGTTCGCCTGCGAGCAGGCGGGCATCGCGCCGGATTTTCTGTGTTTATCGAAAGGCCTGACCGGGGGCTATCTGCCGCTATCGGCGGTGATGACCAGCGATACGATTTACCAGGCCTTCTATCACGATGAGGTAGCACGCGGATTTCTGCACTCGCACTCTTACACCGGCAATCCGCTGGCCTGCCGCGCGGCATTGGCGACGCTGGATATTTTCGCGCAGGACGACGTGATCGCAGTGAACCGCATCAAAGCCGCGCAATTTACCCAAGCCATGCAGCCGCTGCGCGATCATCCCCGGGTGCGCCATTTCCGCCATCTGGGCATGATCTGGGCATTCGACATAGCAGACACCAAGCCGAATTTCAGCCAGGGTTTTTATCAAGCCGCCTTGCGGCGCGGCCTGCTCTTGCGCCCGCTCGGCCCTACGGTGTATTTCATGCCGCCGTATGTAATGGAAGAGGAGGAAATGGCGCTGTTGATCCAAGGCACACTAGCGTGCCTGGAGGGCTGATCTATTGCGCGGGGCGCGCCAGCAATTCCCGAATATGGTTGCTGGGAATCACATAACTGATGCCGGAGGGCTGCTTGAGCAGGTTTTCTTTCGACTCTTTCACGAACACGCTATTGAGCACGCCATACACCATGCCGGTTTCCGGATCGTACATCGGGCTGCCGCTGTTGCCGGGATAAGCAACGGCGTCGAGTTGAAACACATTGAACGGCCGCCCCAAACGCCTAATGGTTTTGACTTCCAATTGGCGCGAATTGACGGTGGGAACGACATACGGCGTGATCGCCGCCACCACCCCGCGGTGCGTGGCAGGATACAAGCCAAGCAGCATGCCCAGGGGGAATCCGGTGAACGCCACCGTCGATCCTTCGCGCATCGCATTCGAATCACCCAAGGTAAGCGCGGGCAAAGGATCGCCTTTGATGCGCAACACCGCAATGTCATGCTCCCGGTCGATCGCGATGGTCTTGGCTTCGCGCATCACGGGGTTGCGCGCATCGCCCGAGAGCACCACCAACTGCTCCAGTTGCTCCGTTTCCAATACCGGCGGCAGCACATGCACATTGGTGACGACCGTCAAGCCATCCCCCACCGCGAACCCGGTGCCATAAAACATGCGCGCCGGATTGCGGGTCGGCTGTATGCTGCCCACCCCGACAATGGAGGGCTTAACTTTCGCTAAGGTCTGGGGCAAATCGGCGCGGCCTGGCATGGAAACTGCAAACACCAGGACGCTAAGCACAGCGGTAAAAATGGGACGAATGCGTATCTTCATGATTTGTCATGCCTCCATCATCTGTAAGCTTCATTATACGTAAACCGCAGCCACTTACAGGCATTACCGGTATCCGGTAAAATGCGCCTAAAAATCAATCAACAAGAGGAATTTTCAACATGAGTATCGTGGGTGTCGTAGGGCTGGGTTATGTGGGTCTGCCATTGGCCATGGAATTCGGCAAGAAATGCCAAACCATCGGCTTTGATCTCTCGACCGAAAAAGTCGAGAGCTATAAACGTTTTTGCGACCCGACCGGCGAGGTGTCGAGCGAAGACCTGAAAGCCGCCACCCAGCTCACCGTCACCACCGACCCCACCGAACTCAAACATTGCGATTACCTCATCGTGGCCGTGCCCACCCCGGTGGACGAGGCGCATCAACCGGATTTCAGCCCGCTGGTCGGCTCCTCGACCTCCGTCGGCAAGAATCTGAAAAAAGGCGCGATCGTGGTGTACGAATCCACGGTTTACCCCGGCGCGACCGAAGAAGTGTGCATCCCGATTCTGGAAAAACATTCCGGCCTGAAGTGGAAACAGGATTTCCACGTCGGCTATTCGCCCGAGCGCATCAATCCGGGCGACAAAGAACACACGCTGACCAAGATTCTCAAAGTGGTGGCGGGCGATGACGCCGATACGCTGGAGAAAGTCGCCCAATTGTATGAATCGATCATCGTCGCCGGCGTGCACCGCGCGTCCAGCATCAAAGTGGCGGAGGCCGCCAAGGTGATCGAAAACACCCAGCGCGATCTGAACATCGCGCTGATGAACGAGCTCTCGCTGATTTTCCACAAAATCGGCATCGACACGCTGGAAGTGCTCAAGGCCGCCGGCACCAAATGGAACTTCCTGCCCTTCCGCCCCGGTCTGGTGGGGGGGCACTGCATCGGCGTCGATCCGTATTATCTGACGCACAAGGCCGACATGCTGGGCTATCACCCGCAAGTCATTTTGGCCGGCCGCCGCATCAATGACGGCATGGGCAAGTTCATCGCCGAACAGACGGTGAAGGAAATGATCGCCGCCGGCAGCCATGTCAAGGGCGCCAAGGTCAGCGTGCTGGGGCTCACCTTCAAGGAAAATTGCCCCGATCTGCGCAACTCGCGCGTGATCGACGTGATTCACGAACTCATCAGCTATGGCATCGAAGTGCATGTGCACGATCCCGTGCCGGATCAACAAGAAGCCTTGCACGAATACGGCATCACCTTGGAGTCGTGGGATAAATTGCCAAAATCGGATGCGGTCGTGGTCGCGGTGTCGCACCAGGAATTTGTCGCCAAACCGCTCGCCGAGTACCAAAGCAAATTCGCGAACAAGGGCGTCTTGGTCGATGTAAAAGCGATCTTCGATCCGAAGGCCGTTGCGGCGGCCGGCATCGCGCTCTGGCGCCTGTAGCAGCGCCGGCCTCCTGCCGGCAAATCATTTTTTTCTGGAGCAATCAGTTTGAGCGCCTACACCTCCCTACAGCAAACCCTGAGACTATCCCCCCGCGCTTGGCTCGTCACCGGCGTGGCCGGTTTCATCGGCTCCAATCTATTGGAGATCTTGCTCAAGCTCGATCAACGCGTCGTAGGCTTGGATAATTTCTCCACCGGCCACCAGCGCAATCTGGATCAGGTGCAGCAACGCGTCACGTCCGCGCAATGGGGCCGGTTTCAAATGATCCGGGGCGACATCTGCGATCTGGACACCTGCCGTAAAGCCTGTGCCGAGGCCGATTACGTCTTGCACCAAGCCGCGCTGGGCTCCGTGCCGCGCTCGATCGAAGACCCGATTCTCACCAACAGCAGCAACATCACCGGCTTCCTGCACATGCTGGTGGCGGCGCGCGATGCGGGCGTGAAGGCCTTCGTGTATGCGGCGTCCAGCTCCACTTACGGCGACCACCCCGGCTTGCCGAAAGTGGAAGACCAAATCGGCGGCCCGCTCTCGCCCTATGCCGTCACCAAATATGTGAACGAGCTGTATGGCGATGTGTTCGCGCGCTGCTATGGCTTCACCACCATCGGGCTGCGCTACTTCAACATCTTCGGCCAGCGCCAAGACCCGGACGGCGCGTATGCGGCGGTGATTCCGAAATGGATCGCCTCCATGATCAAGCACGAGCCGGTATACATCAACGGCGATGGCGAAACCAGCCGCGACTTCTGCTATATCGACAACACCGTGCAGGCGAATCTGCTCGCCGCCACCAGCGTCGATCCGGCGGCGCGCAACCAGGTCTACAACGTCGCGGTGGGCGAACGCACCTCGCTCAATCAATTGTTCGAATCACTCCGTAGCGAACTTGCACCGCGTTTCCCTTACTTGGCCGATTACCAGCCGGTGTATCGGGATTTCCGCGCCGGCGATGTGCTGCATTCACTCGCGGATATCGGCAAGGCCAAGACCTTGCTGCAATACCAGCCAACGCATACCATCCGCGAAGGACTCAAAGTCGCGATGGATTGGTATGTTCATGATCTTACTCAGCAACATTGAACCTATAAGCTTGAACCGGCGCGCAGCCTGCCCTCCGGGGTACAGAGGACGCGGAGGAACGCGGAGGAAAACCATTTGTGTTGACGCCATTTTCCTCCGCGTCCTCCGCGTCCTCTGCGGTAAAGGGTTTTGGACCTTTGCAGTGCTCGCCTGTACCTCTTGGTCCGCGATCGCCGACCTGCCCGCCCCCATCGCCGACGCGCTGAAGCGCGCCAACATCCCCGAATCGGCGCTCGCGCTCCACGTGCAAGACTTGAACCAGCCGGCGCCCCTGCTCGCCCTCAACGCCGAGCACGCCATGAATCCGGCCTCGGTCATCAAACTGGTCACCACCTACGCCGCGCTGGAAACGCTCGGCCCAGCCTATCAGTGGAAAACAGAGTTCTACGCCAACGGTGTGCAAAAAGGCGGCAAACTCACCGGAGACCTGATCATCAAGGGCTACGGCGATCCCAAGATCACGCTGGAAACCTTCTGGCTTTGGCTGCGCGATCTGCGCACGCGCGGCATTAGCGAGATCAAGGGCAATATCGTGCTCGATCGCGGCGTTTTCGACATTCCGAATGAAGACCCAGGCGCATTCGACGGCGAGCCTTATAAACCTTACAACACGCAGCCGGATGCGCTGCTGCTCAATTTTCGCAGCCATCGCATCCGCTTCCTGCCAGAGGAGGATGGCAAAAAACTTCGCATCGCTTTCGAGGTAGCGATTCCGGAGGCGCGCATCGTCAACCAGGTGCGCCTCGTCTCGGGCGGCTGCGGCAATTGGAAGGATGCGCTCGCCTACCGCGTGCAGCAGACACCGAAAGGACTGGTGCTTTACTTCTCCGGCCCCTACCCGGCCGCCTGCGGCGAAAAATCGATGCACCTCGCGCTGCTCGATCCCCCTGCCTACGTCCATGCCCTGTTCAAGCCGCTGTGGGAAGAGTTGGGCGGCAAGTGGCGCGGACAAATAGTCGATGGCGTCACGCCCGCCGATGCAAGGCTGCTTGCCCGCCACGACTCGCCCCAACTCGCCGAGATCATTCGCGACATCAACAAATTCAGCAACAACGTCATGGCGCGGCAACTCTATTTGACGCTCGGCGCGGAAATGCTCGGTGTCCCGGCGACACTGGAAAAATCCAATCAAGCCGTCAATGTATTGCTCGCCACCAAGGGGCTGAATTTTCTGGAACTGGTCATGGGAAACGGCGCTGGCCTCTCGCGTCAGACACGCATCAGCGCGCGGCACATCGGCGATTTGCTGCGCGCCGCGTTCCACTCGCCGGCATTCGCGGAATTCGAATCCTCCCTGCCCATCGTCGCCACCGACGGCACCATGAAGAAACGCCTGAAAGACAACGCCGTCGCCGGCCACGCCCACATCAAGACCGGCTCGCTTGATGGCGTGCGCACCCTGGCGGGCTATGTCCACGACGCGAAAGGCCGGCGCATGGCCGTGGTTTGCCTCATCAACCACCCCCATGCGGAAGCAGGGCGCCCGGTACAGGACGCGCTGCTGGAATGGGTGTACGACCGGCCCTAACAGTGCCCCCGGATAGCTAAAATCCATCCCGAAAACAGGGTTAAAGTTCTGCTGCGCGTAGCCGCTATCTTGTTTTACGCAACTTTTCGCGCGCCCAGTTCGCCGCTCGCGCCCGCGCGCCATTGCACCCGCAGCAAGACAAGGAAAGAAAATGAAGAACAATCAGCCTGTCACCGGAGTTGAACGGGCCTTGCCCAAGGGCCGCGTCATCGTTTCCAAGACCGATCTCAAGGGCGCCACCACCTATGCCAACGACGCGTTCGTGGACATATCCGGCTTCAGCCGCGAAGAGCTCATCGGCAAGAACCACAACATCGTGCGCCACCCCGATATGCCGCCGTCGGCGTTCGCGGATCTGTGGAGCACGCTGAAGCGGGGCTATCCCTGGCATGGCGTGGTCAAGAATCGCTGCAAGAACGGCGATCATTACTGGGTCTCGGAGGTTGTCGTGCCGATTCGCGAACAAGGCAACATCACCGGTTACATGTCGGTGCGAAAAGCGGCCACGCGCCAGGAGATCGAACAATGCGAGGCGCTCTACCGGCAGGTGCGCGAGGGCAAGGTCAAACTCCAGGCCACCGGTTCCGGTTTGCTGCGCAACACCTCGATCAAGATGCGTTTCACCGTGTTCATGGGCGTCATGGTGTTCTTGCTGGCCAGCGCCGGCCTGCTCGGCCTGCGCGGCATGAGCCAGTCCAACGGCGCGCTGCACGCCTCTTACCAACAGGGACTGGAACCGGCCGTGACGCTGGGGCGCATCCTGTTTCTGATGGGGGTCAATCGCGGTGAAATCATGATGGGCTTGCAACACAACCCGGAGAACCCGCTCGCCAAGGCGCACGACCACCCCGTCACGCTGCACACGGAAGCCGTTCCGCGCAACGCGGCGGAAATCACCCGGCTATGGAAAGAGCTGCTGGATCGCGAACTCGATCCTGAACTCAAATCACTGGCGGAAGCCGTGCTGCAAACCCGCACCCGCTATGTGAAGGAAGGGCTGCTCCCGGCGCGCGAAGCCTTGCTGGCGGGCAATCATCAACGCGCCAATCTGATCCTGCTGGAAAAGATCAATCCGTTGTACGCGGAAGCCGACGCGAGCGGCAACAAAATGCTGCAACACATTCTCACCACCGCGCGCACCGGCTATCAACAGGACGTCGAACGGAACCACGCCCTTCGCACGCTCATGCTCGTCGCCATCGTGGCGGGCATCGGCTTGATCCTGGCCGCCACCCTGACCCTCGCACGAACCATTCTGCGCCCCCTCCGGCAAGTCACCGCCTGTTTCGAGAAAATAGTCCGCGGCGATCTGACCAGCGATGTCGATATAAGCCGGCGCGACGAGGTCGGGCAGGTGTTGATGTCGCTGGCGCACACCCAAGTCCACCTGCGGGTGATCGTCGATGAAATCATCCTCACCTCGCAGTTGATGGAGGAACGCTACGAGGCGCTGGTGAAGGAATCCCAGCAGGTCATCGCGCGCTCGCACGAGCAACAAGATCGCATTCTCCAAGTCAGCGCCACCATGGAGCAGGTCAGCGTTTCCGTGTCCGAGGTCGCACACCATGCAGGCACCGCCGCCGAGGCGGCCAATGAAAGCATGGCCCTGGTCAATGACGGGGAAACCAAAATGACGCACAGCATCGACTCGGCCGCCGAAGTGATGCAAACGGTGCAAAATTCCAGCCAAACCATCACCCAGTTGGAGCATGCGATCGGCCAGATCGACTCGATCACCCAAGTCATCAAGGAAATCGCCGAGCAAACCAATCTGCTCGCGCTCAATGCCGCGATCGAGGCGGCGCGCGCGGGCGAGCAGGGACGCGGATTCGCCGTGGTGGCCGACGAGGTGAGAAAGCTCGCCGAGCGCACCACCACCAGCACAACGGACATCACCCGCATGGTGGAAGAAATTCAGCACACCACCCACACCGCAGTCGCGTCGATGGACAAGGCGGCGCACGAAGTCACCACGGAACGCAACTTGATGCAAGAAAATAGCGACAACTTCCGCCAGATATCGGCATCGAGCCGGAAGGTGACCGACATGGCCGGCCAGATCGCCCATGCCGCGCGCGAGCAATCGATGGCAAGCGACGAGGTCGCGAAGAACATGGAAATGATGTCATCGCTGATCGAAGAGACCGGCGCAAGCATCGTGCACATGGAAAACGCCATCGCCGACCTGGCCCATTCCACGCACGACCTGCGCGCGCTCAGCAAGCAGTTCGAGGCGTCGCTGTAACGCTGGACGGCTGGTGCAGGCTGTGTTGCTGGAGCGGGTGTTTAATCGGCCGTAAATGTCACTCGCGAAGCGAGCCTGTGCCCCTCTCTCCCGCACGCGGGAGAGAGTTAGGAGAGAGGGGAACGGTCATGGCGAGCTTCAAATTCCTGAGAGGTCATTGCCATGACCGTTAGGTAAGCGCTCAAGGAACGATTAAAGAAACGCTCGGAAAATAGGTTTGGTAGCGCCTGGCATCCCGAGTCAAAATCGTGCAGCCCAGCACCGCCGCCTGCGCACCGATGAAGAAATCCGCCAGCACATTTTGTTTCTTGCCGCCTTTGCGCCGATAGCGCACAAACGCCTTGCCCGCGAGGAACAAAGCCGGGCGGTTGATTTCACGCAACACCAAACCCATCCCGTCAACGGCCGCATCCAGCGCCTCGGCCTTGGAAAAAGTCAGCGAAAGCTCGGCATAAATCACCGGATTGATCAGCAGATCATGTATCTGCGATTGAGCGCGCAATTGAGCAAGCGACCATTCCGCCCACTGCGGGTCGTCCTCCAGCACATCCACGAGGACATTCGTATCGACCAGCAGCATCAATTCTCACCGCGCAACAGCGCCATCAAATCATCGGTGCGCCATTTCACATCGGCCTTGCCGCGCACGGCCTCAAAACGGTCAGGCTTACGCCCCTGGCGCGCGCCGGGCTTGTGCAGTACGACTTCTCCCGCACGATTGACCACGAATTCCACCGCGCTGCCCGGCAAGAGCTTAAACGCATCGCGGATTTTTTTAGGGATCGTGACTTGGCCCTTGGTGGTTATCGTAGTGGACATGATTGCCTCCGTAAAGTATTACCGATTTGTTTATCGTAATACCTTGAAAAGCGAAAAGCAAGCGCGCAACCAGCATGTAGGATGGGTGGAGCGTAGCGATACCCATCAATCATCAATTTGCTACCATGCACCAATGACAAATTACCGGCGCAATTTCGTCGCAGGCGGCAGCTTCTTTTTTACCGTCAATCTGGCCGACCGCCAATCCAGTCTGCTCACCGATCACATCACATTATTGCGAGAGGCGTTTCGGCAGGTTCGCTCACGCCATCCCTTCCGCGTTGAGGCGATTGTTGTCCTACCCGAGCATCTGCACGCCATCTGGACGCTACCGCCGGATGATCTGGACTATGCGATGCGCTGGCGCTTGATCAAGACCGTCTTTTCACGCGGCTTGCCCAATGGTGAGCCTATTTCGCCCAGCCGCCGCAACAAAGGTGAACGCGGCATCTGGCAGCGACGATATTGGGAACACACGCTTAGAGATGAGCTGGACTTCGTGCGGCACGCAGATTACATTCACTTCAACCCGGTTAAACATGGCCATGCGCAGTCGGTAGGGGCGTGGCCGTATTCATCTTTTCACCGCTTTGTCGAGTTGGGTAGCTATGCGGCAGATTGGGGAGGTGATGTGGAGAATTCGATGTGCTTCGGGGAGCGGTGAGGAAATGATGGGTATCGCTATGCTCCACCCATCCTACAGGCCAAGCCAACTGGTAGGATGGGTGGAGCATAGCGATACCCATCAATCAATACGCTTTGCCCCCTACAACCCCATATCCTTCCAAATCGCATCAATCCTTGCCACTACATCCGCATCGCGCGTAATCGGCGTGCCCCACTCGCGCGTGGTTTCGCCCGGCCATTTGTTGGTGGCGTCGATGCCCATTTTGCTGCCCAGGCCGGAGACGGGGCTGGCGAAATCCAGATAGTCAATCGGGGTGTTTTCCACGATCAGGGTGTCGCGCGCGGCATCGACGCGGGTGGTGAGCGCCCAGATCACTTCTTTCCAATCGCGGATGTTGACGTCGTCGTCCACCACGATGATGAATTTGGTGTACATGAATTGGCGCAGGAAACTCCATACGCCGAACATCACGCGCTTGGCGTGGCCGGGGTATTGTTTCTTCATGCTCACCACCGCCATGAGGTAAGAGCAGCCTTCGGGCGGCAAATAAAAGTCGCTGATCTCGGGGAATTGTTTTTGCAGCAGCGGCACGAATACTTCGTTCAGCGCCACACCCAACACCGCCGGCTCGTCCGGCGGCTTGCCGGTGTAGGTGCTGTGATAGATCGGATCGCGCCGCATCGTGATATGCGTGAGGGTGAACACGGGGAACGTATCCTGCTCGTTGTAATAGCCGGTGTGGTCGCCATAGGGCCCTTCGAGCGCGGTGTCGTTGGGGGCGATATAACCTTCCAGCACGATCTCGGCGGAGGCGGGCACTTGCAAGTCGCAGCTCACGCATTTCACCACTTCGGTTTTCGCGCCGCGCAAGAGGCCGGCGAATTGGTATTCGGATAAGGAATCCGGCACCGGTGTCACCGCGCCCAGGATAGTCGCCGGGTCGGCGCCGAGCGCGACCGCCATGGGAAAATTTTCGCCGGGATGCGCGGCTTGAAAATCGCGGAAATCCAGCGCGCCGCCGCGATGCGCTAACCAGCGCATGATGACTTTATTTTTGGCGATGACTTGCTGGCGATAAATGCCCAGGTTTTGCCGCGGCTTGTGCGGGCCTTGGGTCACGACCAAGCCCCAAGTGATCAAGGGCGCCACATCGCCCGGCCAGCAGGTTTGGATCGGCAATTTGGCCAAATCGACTTCATCGCCCTGCCACACGATTTCCTGGCACGGGGCGCCCGACACCACTTTCGGCGCCATATTGAGCACTTGCTTGTACAGCGGCAATTTTTCCCAGGCGTCTTTCAGCCCCTTGGGCGGCTCGGGCTCTTTCAAAAAGGCGAGCAGCCGGCCCACCTCGCGCAGGCTGGCGACATCCTCTTCCCCCATGCCCATTGCCACGCGCTTCGCCGTGCCGAATAAATTGCCGAGCACGGGCATGTGGTGGCCCTTGGGCTTTTCGAACAAGATCGCCGGGCCGCCGGCGCGCAGCACGCGGTCGCACACTTCGGTCATTTCCAGATGCGGATCGATTTCGACCGTGATCCGCCTCAACTCGCCGCGCGCTTCAAGCTGGCTGATAAAATCGCGCAAATCGGTGTATTTCATGATTGTTTCCTCACGTTAACGTGAAACTCATGCAGCAAGACCATGCCCGTTAGTCGGGTGCTATGATAGCTCATCGCTTTGCAAGGAGATCGCCATGCGCATCCCTTTCGTTTTATCCGTATTGCTGACCACGGCTTTGATTCTGGGCTGCGATTCGAAACCGGCCAAGCCCCCCACGCCCAAGATCGACGCCGCACCCGCCGCCGGCACGGCGGCCCCCGCCGCCGGCACGGCGGCCCCCCCCGCCAAAGCGGCGGAACCACACGAGTAAACCAGCCGGCATCAAGGCCGGTATGTTTGTGACGTTATAGTATGGATAAGCGAGCCCAACCCGCGCCCGCCGCCGATCATTGCACATGGCCAATTTAAAAATTTTGCTGAGCCTGCTCGGCGCCGCCTTGGCGCTGGCCTTATGGACCCCCACCGCGATGGGGCTCAACGCCCTGTTGCTGGCAGCGGCGCTCGCATTCGGCTGGATCGAGCTGCGCGCGCGGCATCGCATCGACGACCGCGTGCTGGCCGCGCGGGTTTTCGAGACCAGCGGCAACGGTATTTTGATTTCCGATGCGCAGAATCGCGTGCTCGCGGTGAACCCGGCTTTCTCCACCATTACCGGCTATGCGCGCGATGAAATCGTTGGCAAAACGCCTAATATTTTACGCTCCGGCCGTCACGACAGCGCCTTCTATGAAAGCATGTGGCAAGCGATCAATACCCAAGGCATGTGGCAAGGCGAGATTTGGAACAAGCGCAAGAACGGTGAAATCTACGCGGAGTGGCTCACCATCGACACGGTGAAAAACCCGCTCGGCGAAGCCATCAACTACATTGCGGTGTTTTCCGATATTACCGAGCGCAAAACGCTTGCCGAACGGGTGGAATATTTGGCCACGCACGATACCCTAACCGGGCTGCCCAATCGCGCCCTGCTGGCCGAACTGCTGAGCAAAGCGATTGCCGATGCAGGCCGTAGCAACACGCACCTTGCGGTTTTTTTTCTGGATATGGATCGGTTTAAGCTGGTGAATGACACGCTCGGCCACGCCATCGGCGACGAGTTGCTCAAAGCCGTGGCGGCGCGCTTGCAAGACGCGACGCGCGCCGGCGACATGCTGGCGCGCCAAGGCGGCGACGAATTCATCATGGCCTTGCCCAATCTCACCGGTATCCCGGATGCGGCGCATATTGCGGAGAAGGTCTTGCTCGAACTCGGCCGCACATTCGAACTCGGCAGCCATACCATCAATTCTTCAACCAGCGTCGGCATCGCGCTGTTTCCCGAGGATGGCGAGGACGCCTTCACCCTGCTCAAACACGCGGATGCCGCGATGTATCGCGCCAAGGAATTGGGTCGCAACAATTTCCAATTCTTTGCCGCCGACATGAATATCAATATGCTGGAACGGCTCGCGCTGGAACGCGGGTTGCGCCAGGCGCTCGACCGCGGTGAACTGCAATTGCGCTACCAGCCGCAATTCGATCTGGCGACTGGGCGCGTGCTCGGCGCGGAGGCTTTGCTGCACTGGCTGCACCCGGAACATGGATTGCTGCCGCCGGCCAAATTCCTGACCATCGCGGAGGAATCCGGCCTCATCAACCCCATCGGCGCCTGGGTTCTGCGCGAGGCCTGTCTGGAGGCACAGCGCTGGCAGTCGGCCGACCATCCGCTACGCGTGGCGGTGAATCTCTCGGCGGTGCAACTGCGGCAATTTGATTTCGCGCAGCGCGTGGCGGCACTCATCGCCGATACCGGGATCGCGCCTGACCTATTGGAATTGGATTTGCATGAGAATACGCTGCTCCTCGACACCCCGGCTTTAAACAAGCTGCTCCATGCCTTGCATGATCAAGGCATCAGGCTGGCGATCGACGATTTCGGCGCCGGCTATTCCAGCCTGGCCAATCTGAAGCGGCTGCCCATCGACAAGCTCAAAATTGCCTGCGCCCTGGTGCGTGAATTGCCGCAGGAACCCATCGCGCTCTCCGTCGTGAGAACCATCCTGTGCATGGGCGAGAGCCTGCAACTGGACGTAGCCGCAGAAGGCGTCGAAACCGAAGCGCAACGTGCATGGCTCGTGCAACATGGTTGCCGCTTCGCGCAGGGTTTTTTCTTCGCCGGGCCGATGCCGGCGCAGGCGTTTCGGGATTTTCTCGGCGCGCAGCGCGAAGCGAACATCCCGGTCAAATGATTTACCCTATTGATCCGGAATGGTGCAGGTAGGGGCGAGGCATGCCCGGCCCCTACCATGCCCGAACCGCAGAGGCGCTAATCCCGCCTGAGATCACCACCCAATCTCATAGGCCGTCTTCGGCCCCACGGCGCAGGCTGCTAAATTCGCGGGAATAATCGCCCGGTCCGGCCGCACCGCGATGCGCCCCGCCATGATCTCCGCCGCGTGCTGCGGGTAGCGCTCCCCTTCATCGGGATGGGCAAACCCATCGGGATATACCGGCTGGCCTTGCGCATCGTATTTATCGCTGGCGCCGAGCGTATGCAACAATTCATGCGTGATCACGATATTGTTCTGCGCGCTTTGTTCTGTTTTTGCGAAGGCATGCACCACGCCCACCAAGCCTTTGCGCAAACCCAGCGAATGTTGCAGCGGCTTGCCGTCCTCGCCCTCGTGGTAGACCACGAATAGGCGAATGCGCCCCACATTCTCCCAAAACGGCGTGGCGTGAAAGGCGTAGTAGCGCATCTTCAAACTCCACAGCAGCGAGATCAGCACGCCGCGTTCGCCTCCCGGCGGCGCGGGCGGCGCTTGCCGAATCTCACCGGCCAGTTTGATGCGCGCGGGGGGTAGTTTTTTCAGCCGATGGCGCGCCGCTTGCTGGTCAAAAAAGGCCGCGATTTCCTGGAACGATTCATCCGACAATTGCGCGATGTAGGCCGCGCCGGCATCGGTTCCATCGCCATTCACCGCGTAGATCGACACTTCCAATGGGCGCAGCCAACTGCGCACCAGCATGCCTTCCCAATAGGTCATGCCGGCCACCAGGACCAGGATCAGCAATAGCAGGATGATGCGGATTTTGCGGAAAGACATAGGCTTTCGATCGAGCCATTACGCATCGAAGGGGTAAGCAATCAAATGCGCTGCTAGCGCGCCAGCAAGCAAACCAGCCTGAGCTCTTCCGCGGCGAGCGTGCCGGAGGGGACCGGGCTCATCTGCGCTTGCGGCTCATCGTATGAAACCGAGGAAATGAAGCGGCCATTCTCCGCATAGGTCGCGCCATAGATGACGCCCTGGGTATAGTCCGCACAGTGCATCAGGCGGTGCACTTTCTTTTCCTTCACCATCTTGCCGGAGGCTTCATCTTTGATTTGCGCTTGGGTATAAACCATCTTCTCCCACACCCTGACCAGATTCCCCCGCCGCTCGATACTGCCCTTGTCAAACGAGAAGGTAATATTCGGATCACTATTAGGGATCGTTATCCAATCCTCCGCGGCAAATGCGGCGGGCGCGGTGCAAACGCAGGCCAAACCAGCAAAAAGAGATAAGGCTTTCATCGCTCAATCGTCGTAAATTGTTTAGGGCAGCAACTTCACTTCTTCGATCACCACCGTTTGCTGCGGCACATCGGAAGGGAAGGGGCCTTTCGCGCCGGTGCGCGCCTTGGCGATTTTCAGCACGACGTCCTGGCCTTTCACCACTTTGCCGAATACGGCATAGCCCCATCCGCGCATGCTGGGCGCGGTGTGGTTGAGGAAGTCATTGTCTTTCACATTGATGAAGAATTGCGCCGTGGCGGAGTGCGGGTCGGATGTTCTCGCCATGGCCAGAGTATAGATTTCATTCTTTAAACCATTGTTCGCTTCATTTTGAATGGGTGCGGCTGTTTCTTTCTCGCGCAGATTCGCATCGAAGCCGCCGCCCTGGATCATGAAGTTGTCGATCACGCGATGGAATATCGTGCCCTGATAAAAACCGCTTTTTACATAGCTTAGGAAATTCGCCACCGTCTTTGGCGCTTTATCTGCATACAGTTCTACAGTCATGCTGCCCAGATTGGTTTTCATCTCCAGCATCGGGTTGGCGGCATGGGCGGTAAAAGATATGCACAGCCCGATAACGGCTGCAAAGAGCATCTGTTTCATGTCGGTCATCTCCAAAAAATGAATTCCCGCTGAGCCTAACATGCTCTTGCGCAATTGTGGTTTAAGCGGGCCCGCGCATTAGTTAACGGGCGCATTGTTCTCGGCTAGCTTTGCGTGCATTAACGAAGGACTTGACTAGACCGACCAGTCAACTATAATCCAGGCCATGCATCCCACCGTAGACACCCAGCAGCGCATTCTCGACTCGGCGCGAGAGCTCATCTATTCGCGCAGTTATGCGGATGTGGGGGTGGCGGCCATTTGTGAACATGCCGGGGTGAAAAAGGGCAGTTTCTATCATTTTTTCCCCAGCAAGCGCGACCTGACGCTGGCTGTGCTTGATGCCTATTACCTTGAAATTAAAGAGCACCTAGTGAAAAAATCGTTCGCCAACGACATCCCTCCGCTGGCGCGTCTTGAGCGCTTTTGCCAACTCGCGTACGCGTTTCAAAAGCAGGTGCTAAAAGATACGGGGCGTGTTTTGGGCTGTCCTTTCGGCAATCTGGCGACCGAATTGGCTACTCAAGACGAGCCGATTCGTATCAGAATCGAGCAAATTTTCTCTAACCTGCAAAGCAGTATCCGCCAAGTATTGCGCGAAGCAATTGCCGCAGGGGAAGTGCAGAACATCGATGACGAGGCCACCGCGCAAGCGATGTTGGCTTATTTTGAAGGCGTAATGTTGCTGGCTAAAAGCCACAACGACCCGGAAATCATAGGCCAATTGCTTCCTGCCTTGGCCCTAATTCGTATCACCCCCCGTTAAGGATCCACGCTATGAACCTAAACTGCGCCTTTATTTTTTTATCAGTTGACCGACCGGTCGACTATTTTTCGCAACGCCAACCACCAAGGAGAAACAAGCCATGCAAACTCAAGTGAGACAAAACGCCAAACCATTGATCATCCCGCAAGCGCCAGTTGGCGAAGAAGGGCGCGTCGACGCCGTGTTCGGCGCAATTAAACAGCACATCGGATTTATCCCCGATGGCCTGCGCCTCTACAGCTTCAGCCCGCCGCTGCTGGAATCTTTCGTCGGCAACGTGTCCTATTTCAACAGCGGCGAACGCTTGACGCCCTCTTTGATGACCATGATCCGCTACCTCGTGTCGTGGGAATCAAAGTGCCATTTCTGCATCGATATGAACGAGGGATTTCTCACCAACATGGGATTAGACCTCGATGCGATTCGTGCGGCACGCAACAAGCCGGAGGCCGCGCCGATACCCGCCAAAGAAAAACCCTTGCTCATGCTCGCGCTTAAATCGGTGAACGATCCAGAAAGCGTCAATGAACAAGATATCCAAGCGGCAAAAGCGCAAGGTTGGAGCGATCGGGATATCTTCGACGTGGTGGCGCAAGCGGCGAGCAACCGTGCATTCAATTATGTGCTGCGCACCTTCAATGTCGAGTCGCAGGGCGCGTTCGCTTGATGAAGCGGGGCTCGGAACCGTTTTGTATTTCCGGGCCCCTATTGGCGCTAACCCGCCTCGGAACAATCAAAGTAACGATCGGGATGTGTCGTGCTAATGACAAATGTTACTGTCCAGTGAAAGCATTCAATTGCAAGAAAAATGCATTTCCTGGCGCCCCTCAGCTCCCAGTGGTTAAAATTCATTTTTGCACCGGGGAAATGTTCGATGTCCGAATTCGTAGTAATGTTAATCCTGCTGGGCATCGCCTGGTTTTGGCAAGACAGCTTGCGCGTGCGCGAAATCGCGATAGCGCTGGCCAAGGATTTTTGCGCCAAAGAGAATGTGCAATTTTTAGATGGCGCGGTCGCGGCGGTCAGCATCCGGCTCAAACGCGACCGGCGCGGCCGCATGGTGATCGCACGCAACTACCAGTTCGAGTTTACCGACACCGGGGACAACCGGCTCAAAGGCACGATCATGATGCTCGGACATTCCATGGAGACGATGCATTTGCCGCGTTATGGTTTGTCTTGAAACAGCCGTGCGCGGCCTTGCGCTCTTAGCCGAGCAGCAGGTTGCGCATCTCCGCGAATTGCACCTGCGTGGCGCGCACCGTGGGTTCGATGGTTGCCTTGTCCAGACCGGTCACGCGCCAGGCGGCGGGTTCCGTTTGCACCGCATCCGCTTCCGACACGCTGTCAATTTCGGCCAAGGCGGCGATGCTGTTTGCAATATGCACCAGCGCCGTTTCTATCGGAAATTCTTTCGCTTGTTCCGGTGCATGATGAAGCGCCACGCTCTCGATCAGCAACGCCGGAAAATGCCAGTGACGCAACAGCGCCGCGCCCACCTCGGCATGATCGAAACCGAAAATCTCCTGCTCGGCCTTGTGCAGCGCGAAGTCATCGTGCTCTTCAATCGACAGCAGCAATGCTTGCTTTGCCTTTTGCGGCTCCTTGCGGAAGATCACCAATTGCCCGATGTCATGCAGCAAACCGCCGAGAAACACCGTCTCGGCATGTTTCATATCGCACTGTTCGGCGAGCAGGTGCGCAGCCGTACCGCAGTACAGGCTATGGCTCCAGAAATTCTCCATGCTCACCAACTCGTTCGGGATGCCCTCGAATGCGCTCATGGTGGACGTGGCGAGCACCAAATCGCGAATCGGCTTGGTACCGATAATCGCAACCGCGCGCGTAACCGTATTGACCTGGGTGGAAAGCCCATAGGCCGGGCTATTGGCAATGCGCAGCAAGCGCGCGGCAAGCGCCGGATCCTGGCAGATAACTTTGGCGATATCGGCAACGGTGCTGGCGGGATCGCTCACCATTTCGTTCACGCGCAAACCGATAGCCGGCAGCGAAACCAGGCCATCGATATCCTGGGTGAATTCCTCAAGCGAGACAGGCATGGCGCTTCCTCGGCAGTCCAAATTTTGCATCTACCCGGTTATAACGCCCATTTTTTTGGTTTCTGGAGGCCCTTGCGCTACTCATCCGCCGGCATTTCCCCAAGCGCCTTTCGATATTGTGCTCCACAGGAGACCCCGTTCGTCTTACACCGGGCCAATCACCAACGCCGGAAGTGCGTCGAATTGCACTGCGTGAGGTGCTCATGCAAATCCTAAACCGTGTTGTAGCGCAAGATTAAATCCGCCGCTTGTTCCGCGGGCATCGGTCGAGCTATATGGTATCCCTGTATCTCATCGCACCCATCGGCGCGCAAAAAGTCAAACTGCTCCTGCGTCTCGACACCCTCCGCAATCACCCTTAACCGAAGGGCGCGAGCCATCGCGATAATCGCCCTGACCAGACTGGCGTCATCAGCGTCTATCAACACATCACGCACGAAGGACTGGTCAATCTTGAGCTTGTCGATAGGAAAGCGCTTGAGATAGCTCAACGACGAGTACCCCGTTCCGAAATCGTCGAGAGAGATCATGATGCCTGCCCGCTTGAAATCCCGCAAAACAGCGCTGACCGATTCCAGGCCATCTACCAGGATGCTCTCGGTAACCTCCAGTTCGAGAGACTGGGGGTCCAATCCAGTCTCGTTCAGAATTTCCAGAACGCGGTGCGGAAATAGCGGATCCTTAAACTGGCGAGCTGAAAGATTGACCGCCATACGCAAATGGGGCTGTCCCTGTTCCTGCCAAGCTTTGGCTTGTAGACAGGCCTCACGCAGAATCCATTCTCCTATCGGAACGATCAGGCCGGTTTCCTCGGCGACCGGAATGAACTGCGCTGGCGCTATCATGCCCTTGTCTGGATGTTGCCATCGCACCAGCGCTTCGACACCGATGACCCGGCCACTCTCGAACTCAAGTTGCGGCTGGTAATGAAGAATAAACTCCCCTTGGTCCAACGCGCGGCGCAGCCCTGTCTGCAAGGCAAGACGCTCCGTGGCGCGCGCGGTCATGGCTACGGCATAAAACCGGTAGCAGTTCCGGCCCGCTGCTTTCGCGGAATACATCGCAGAATCAGCATTCCTCAGCAGGTTCTCAACATTACTGTCATCGAACGGGTATAAAGTGATGCCCATGCTGAACGTCACAAACATCTCATGCCCGAGAATATCGAATGGCTCTTTGAAACCGTCGACTACGTGTTGCGCCACTTGAACAGCATCATCAACGTGCCCCACGTCCGCGAGCACCACGGCGAACTCGTCTCCACCGAAACGCGCCACCGTATCGCTAGGGCGGAAACAGTCCTGAAGCCGCTTGGCCGCCGCCTGCAATAACTCATTACCCGCTTCATGCCCCAGGGTGTCATTCACGTCCTTGAAATGGTCGATATCCAGGAACATGACGCCCACCAGGCGCTCCTTCCGATCCGCCTCGATGAAGGCTTGGGAAAGTCGGTCTTTGAATAGCATCCGGTTCGGCAACCCAGTCAGGTCATCGTAATACGCCAGATAGCTGATCCGCTCTTCGGCCTGCTTGCGCGCCGTAATATCACGATCCACGCCGCGATATCCAAGCAAATCTCCCTCATGGTTCAAGATGGGCACGCCGCTGGTTTCCAGCACCACGACGCGCCCGTCCTTGTGCAGGTTCCGGTTTTCCAGCGCCTGAAATGACCCACGCTCCGCCGCAATGCTTGCAAAAGCCTGGGAGATGCGCCCAGCTTCTTCTGGGGGCATGAAGTCGAAGGGAGTTTTGCCAAGCACTTCGGCTGGTGTATACCCTAGCAAATCCTGTATCTTAGGACTCGCATAGACGTAACGCGCATTGGCATCGACCTCCCAAATCCAGTCACTCGAACTCTCGACAAGGCCGCGAAAACGGGCCTCGCTCTCCCTGATCTCTGCCTGAGATGACGCAAGCCGTTTCTCTACCCGGCCGATCACCAGATAGAAAAGCCCAAGAAGCGCTCCGCCCAATCCGAACGCCACGCCACCCGCCAACATCATGTCGCGCTTGCTATGCATGCTGCGGGCGGTCACATCACGCATGAGCAGCATGTTGCCGACCTCGCGCCCTCCTGCATCGATGAGCGGAGTGTGGCCGGTACGGAATGTGCCTTCTTGATCCGATATCTCGGCGTGCGCATGGCCTGGAAGGCCTTCCTGCGCGATAACTTTTTGGATCGCGGAGGAGGTGCTTTGCCTCGTCTGAAAAACGACGACGCTGTCCGGCAGGGCATCCCATTTCCCCTGGCGATCCAGCATGGCCATCCCGCGCGCCCAATCCTGCTGCGACAGATAGCGTTTTTTGATGGTCACAACGACATCGAGCCCAAGCATCTCGCGAATCGAGTCCAGGACATTACCAAGCTCTTCGCCCAATTCAAGATAGCCGATCAGGCGATCTCCCTCCCGCCAGGGAACAACCGTTCGCAGCGTGAAGGTGCCTGATGGCCCGAGCTCCAAACCCGCGGCCAGCTTCCCTGTTGCTTGCGCTTGTTTTGCCGTGAATCGATCAATCACATCGCCATGGCGGTCCGGTTGGTGTAGCCGCAGAAAAACGGCGCGATCAGGGCGATGGAAATAGAAGTGGGTAATGCCGAATTGCTCACGCAGTCTTTCGAAGACGGGGTTTGCCCGCTGCAATAACGCTTGCCGGTCGCCAGCAGCCATCGCGCGTTTAAGCGCTTCGTCCCGGGCAATAACCGTCAGCGCGGCGGAAAGTTTATCCGTGTTGGTGCGTACAGCAGAATTGAAGACCCTCTGGGCAGACAATAAGGCGTTGTCTACATATTCTTCCGTGTATTCCGCGTCCAGGTGTGTGTAGGTGTACAAGTGAACGGCGGCGAACAGCGCCAGCGCCGCCGCCAAGGGCAGTAAAAGAACGGCCTTGATGCTGCGCCCTTGCTTGTGCACGCTCATGTTTAATTTCAAATTTATCTTATGCACTCAACGTACAAGGCGTAGTAGTTCAGACTCAATCCGGCAGGCGCGCCAATTTCTGGAAACGACCGGATTAGCTTATATTCCCTATTTCCCTGGATTCGTCGGCTGGAACATCGGAAAAACCCATGAAACGGCTCAATATCCCGCGAATACCGCTCTCCTATATCGCAGGAACGGCATTATTCAGCGAAACTTTAAAAGGTTCTTGGCGCAAACCATATCGCCCCAAAACGGTTCGAATATTCAAATGAAGTCTGGAATTGGCAACTTTCCAGTAATTGGCATCTGACACAGTCAGTCAGATTCCGCCGGAACTACTGCAAATAATGATTGCTTTATGCCCCCATTAGTCCATACTGCCGCCAGCGAGACTTTTCAAGTATTGTATTAGCGCGTTACGCTGTGCCTCATCCCATCGGTACTCCAGTTCCCAAGCTCCTCCGTCTTGATTTCTCGTTAACCTGGGCAATTGCCCGAATTCAAATTTTTAAAAGGAAATCCAGACATGGCAACCGGTACTGTTAAGTGGTTCAACGACTCCAAAGGCTTCGGCTTCATTACCCCGGATGGCGGCGGCGACGATCTTTTCGCGCACTTCTCCGCGATTCAGAGCAGCGGCTTCAAAACCCTGACGGAAAACCAGAAAGTCTCGTTCGACGTGACCGAAGGCCCGAAAGGCAAGCAAGCTTCGAACATTCGCGCCGCAGAATAAGGCGCGCGTTCAAGCGCTCAATAAAAGCCCGGTTCGCCGGGCTTTTTTATTCACCAGACCGCGCAGCGGGAGAACATCAGCATGGCAAAAGAAGAGTTGATCGAAATGGAAGGCGCCGTCACCGAAGTGCTGCCCGACACGCGCTTTCGCGTCACACTGGAAAACGGCATCGAAGTAGTCGCCTATGCTTCGGGCAAAATCCGGAAACACCGCATCCGTATCCTGGCCGGCGACAAGGTCAGCCTGGAAATGTCCCCCTACGATTTAAGCAAAGCGCGCATCAGCTTTCGTCACAAGGACGAGCGCCCCGCCGGCATCCCGTCGGCCGCGCGTCCCGCGCAATTCAAGCGGCGCTGATCCGCGCGCGTAGCGAACGCGGCAAATGGCAAGCGCGGCGCAAGTGTAGTAGATTGAGCTATCTTCGATCGAGGAGGCAGCCATGATGCGAAAGTTTGCTTGGTGCTTGGGATTGATGCTGGCGGCGAGCGCCGCGTTCGCCGAGCCGCCAAAAGATTACCCGTTTGTTTCCTTCGACCAGGGCTTGCGCTTGGCACGGGAACAGAACCGGCCGATCTTTCTGTATTTCGGCCGCTTCGGCTGCGGTTGGTGCGACATGACCAACAAGCAGGCTTTCTCCGACCCGGCGCTACGCAAGCTCTATACCCAAAACTACGTGCTGGTTTACGTCGACAGCGAAAGCGGCAAGCGCTTGCGGTTGCCCAGCGGCGAGCGCATCACCGAGGCCGATCTGGGCGTGCGCTACAGAGCATTCGCGACGCCGCTGTTCATGTTCATGGAACCGGACGGGAAAGAGATCGCGCGCATTCCCGGCGTGAAGACCACGCAGGATTTTCTGGACTACGACCGCTTCGTGCGCGGCGGCCACTACAAGACCCAAACGCTGACACAGTTCCTGGCGGGGAAGCCCTGATGCGCGGATTACTCGCGCTCGGCCTCGCCCTCATTTGCCCGGCCGCGCTCGCGGCGCCCTGGGTATTCGATCCTCCCATCCCGGTCAGCCACGACCCGGCGTCGCGCGCGTTTGTCCATCTGGAGTCGGCTGGGCGCAAGAGCATCGCCGTGTCCGGCGCCTGGGTGGCCGTTACCTGGGAAGACAACCGGGATGGCTTGTCGCGTTGTTATGTCGCGCTGAAAGCGCCCGGTAAAAATAATTTTTCCGACACGGTTCGGGTGAGCGGCGATCACGAAGCATTCGAGCCCGCCATCGTGGGCTTGGGCCAGGGGCGTTTCGCCCTGGCCTGGGAGGAAGGCGGGCAAGTTCGAGCACGCCTCTTGGCGGCGGATGGATTGGGCAAGCCGATTACGCTCGGTGCGCGCGACGCGGCGCAAGTCAGTCTGGGCTACGCGCAAACGGACGGACTATTCGCCGCATGGTCCGAGAAGAAAAAAAATTATTGGCAGGTGCAAGCCGCGCGGCTCATTGCGGGCCGGGCCGGTGCGCTCAAGGCAGGCCGTGCGCATCCGATCGAGTCCGGGAAAATCGAGGGCGATCAATCCTATCCCAGCGTCGCCGCGCTCAGCGCAAAAAAACTCGTGGTCGCATGGGAAGACCGGCGCGCCGGCCATACGCGAATCCTGTCCAGCGCCTCGCACAATGGCGGGGTGCGCTTCGCGCCGCCGCAACAAATCAATGAAGCCGTCTGGCGCGGGCAAATGGGCGGCTTTGGCCGCGGCACCGGCGTGATGCGTGTCGCGCTCAGCCGCTACGGGCCCGGCGGCGTAGCGGCGGTGTGGGCCGACAAGCGCGATTTCGTCTCCGGCTATGATGTGTATGCGGCATTCGCTAGCGGCGCCACGCTCGCCTTCGGCGCCAATGAAAAAACCCAGGATGATTTCGGCAATGAAATTGCGCAGTGGCACCCCGCCATCGGCGCCGATCGCCAAGGACGCGTCGCGGTCGTCTGGGATGACGACCGCGACGGCACACCGGATATCTGGCTCGCCTGGCGCACCGCCGGCGGATGGAGCGACAACCTGGCCGTACCCGGCGCTTCCGGATCCGGCGTTCAGTCCGATCCGTCGCTCGCGCTGGACGAGGCCGGCAATCTGCATTTGGCTTGGGTAGAGAAAGCCGATCTCAATAGCCCCTCGCGCATTCGCTATGTGCTGGGGCGGTGGGTTGACGATAAAAAGTAACGCTACTTGAAACCATCCCCACCCGCTTTTTTTATCCTGATCGCGCTCATCGGCGGGCTGGCGATTTTCAGCTCCACCCTGTCCAAAACGCCGGTACTCCCGCTCTTCGCCCACGCGCTTCACGCCAGCCCGTCTGAAATCGGCTGGATCGTGATGGCCTCGACGATTCCCGGCATTCTCATCAGCTTCCCCGCCGGTGCGCTGTCCGATTATCTGGGCAGGCGGCGCATGCTGCTCGCGGCCTTGCTCGTGTTCGCCACGGCGCCCTTTCTCTACCTCTGGGTGAGCAGCGCCTGGCAACTCATGGCGGTGCGCTTTTATCACGGCTTCGCCACCGCGATATTCGGCACCGTGGCAAGCGCGGCCATCGCTGCGCGTTACACGGCAGACCGCGCGGCCAAGCTTTCCACTTATTCGTCGATCACCATTGTGGGGCGTTCCATCGCGCCGTTTCTGGGCGGATTTCTGATTTCGCTGGCGAGTTTCGACGCGGTCTATATCGCCTGCGCCATCAGCGGCGTGTTGGCGCTGGCCGCCGGGTTGCTGTTGCACGATGACGCGCCGGCAACCGCCGCCAAAGTGGAAATGCCGCACTTTTGGGCGAGCTTGAAAACCGTGCTGCGCGACCGGCGCATCATGCTGGTGAGCATGATCGAAGCGGCGCAGTATTTGGTGTTCGGCGCGATTGAAGCGTTTCTCGCGCTGTTCGCGGCATCGCTCGGCATGCCCGCGTGGCAGATCGGCGTGATCCTGGGCGTGCAATTGGTGAGCATCGTGTTCGCCAAGCCGCTCATGGGGAAAGTGTCCGATCGGGTTGGGCGCAAGCAGGTCATCATCCCCGGCTTGTTGATCGGCGCGGCCAGCATCGTGCTGCTGCCCCATGCGCCGAGCTTCATCGGCCTCACCGTGTTGAGCCTGGCGTTCGGACTCGGCTTTGCCACCGTGACCTCCTCCACCGCCGCGCTCGTCGCCGACCTTACTCAAGGCAATCGCTACGGTTCATCCATGGGTGTGTTGCGCACCGTGATGGATGTCGGCCAATCCATCGGCCCGGTGCTGACCGGCTGGATGGTCGGCTACGCCGGATATGGCAACGCTTTCACTTTGCTGGCGGCGATTTTGTTGGCTGCGGCGCTGCTGTTGGGGCTGATGTTCAAGGTAGATGCAGCGGCATAGACGCTTGCTTCAAATCCAACCGCGCTTCTTGAACCGGCGATAAAGCCAAAACGCGCCGGCCACGGTGCCCAGCACCACGACGGGGTAAGCCCATACCCAGCCCAGCTCCGGCATGGATTTGAAATTCATGCCATACAACGAAAAGATCACCGTCGGGATGGCCAAAATCGCACCCCAGCCCGCGAGTTTCTGCACCGCTTCGTTTTGGCGCAAGGTGAGCGTCGCCATATGAAATTGCATGGCGTCGAAAGCGGCGCCGCGTAGCAAGTCTATCGTTCCCACCGCCCGCAGGGCATGATCGTGCACATCGCGGTAATAGACTTTCAACTCTTTGCTGACGATCTCGGGATGCACGCGGATCAGGTCGAGCACCACGCCTTGCAAGGGGTCGATCACATCACGCAGCGCGTTCAGCTCATGCTTGACCTTGTAGAGCTTCTCCAAATCCTGCTGCGCCAGGCCGCCGCTCAACAAACGTGCTTCCAGGCCACGGAAGCGATCAGACAAGACGGCAATCACCGGCTGATATTGATCGACAATTTCGTCCAAAATGAAATACAACGCGGCGGAACGTTCCGGCCTGAAGCCATTATGCCGGCGGGACAAGCGATCGCGCGCGCGCGTGAAATCCAGGCAGGGGCCGTGACGGATGACCACGATAAAATTCAAACCGATGAACAAATGCAGCTCGCCCGGCAACGTTTGGCCGTCCGTGAGCGCAACCGCCTTGCTGCTGATGAAAAGATAATCGCCATATTCATCGAGCTTGGGCCGCTGGTGCGTGGTCAGCGCGTCTTCCAGCGAAAGTTCGTGCAAGTCCAACTCCTCGCCCAGCGTTGCCAGCAACCCGCCGCCGGGCGATTGAATATCGAGCCAGATGAAGTTGTCGGTGTCGCCGATGAAATCGCTGACCTGGGCTAAAGGAATTTCGCGCGGTGCTTGCCCGGTGCGGTAAACCAGGCTGAGTGAATTGGGCTGCATGTCGTCTCCCCAGGAAAGCGGTAGCGTCCGCCAAGGGGCGTGCTGGTGTCAATACGCTTAACGATGCTGCAAATTCATCAAAAAAGATTCGCCACAGAGGTCACAGAGAACACAGAGAAAAACCGTAGTTTTACCGCCTACCGCAATCATCCAATGGGATGAACCAAGAACCATGATTCTGCCGTGCTTTCCTCTGTGTTCTCTGTGACCTCTGTGGAAAGAATTGCCGTTTTTAAATCAATGCCGTTTGGTATGGCGCACGTTCGGATTCAATCTATCGATATCCGCCTGAACCTGCTCGCGGCTGCGCTCGTACACCAGCTCGCGGCCCATCACACTGCCGGCGTAAGACAAGCCCAAGCGCGTCGGGGCCAGTTCGCAGCGGACGCTGTGGATGCCTTCTCCCAGCACCACCTCTATCCGGTCGGCGCGCTTGCTCAGCACGACGACATCCAGGGTTTGGCCGGTTTCGGTGATGCGTACCTTGATTTTTTCGTCGTTCATATTCGCCTCGATTCTGTTTTGTTGAGTCGTAGACGCCAGTCTACGCTCAGAACCAAAACGACGTGTCTTTCAGTAGAAACTCATCGTAAGGCATGTAGTGCGACCCATCGCAGGAGAAGGTCAGGCTGATCATGCCGTTGAAAATATTGATCGAGGCCGTGCGCAGATAAAAGGTCGGATCGGTCAGGCGCAAGGCTTGCAGGGTATGCAATATGCGCCGGATGTCGGCCTGCGGGATCAAGGCATCGGCCGGATAGGCGCGCGGCGGGAACACCAGGCAGATGTCCGGGTCGCTCAAGGCCTCGTGATCCAGAATGCGATAGCGGAACGGATCATTCACCGTCCAGATCGTAGCCTGGCTGCTGGAAAAGTGAATCTGACATTGAAACACGCCGCGCTGCGTCAATAGCTCCTCCAGGATGGAGAGCGCCTGCTGCATATTGCCGTCCATGGGGCTGTCGACGCGGCATTGTTGAAACACATGGCTTCGGATCGATGGATCGCCTTTCACCTGGCGCCAATTACCCGGCTCTTCATAGAGCTCCGAGGTGACCGGAAGATTGCGCAAATCAAAATCGGCGCCGAGATAGCCCAAGGGATGGGAATCCCCGCGCACGATTTGCAGCGCGGTGAGCGAAGGCCGGTGATCCATCAGGCTGATGTAGGCATCGGAGAGCAGGAATCCCCAGGCCGGCACGGCTTCCATCATGTAGGGGCGCTGCGAGCGGTCGCGCCCGAAATGTTCCGGCGCCAGCCCCGCCTGACCGACGTTGTCGCAGATCTGGATGCCGTCGGTGTTCACGCAGTACAGGAAGGAGCAATGCGGAATGCTACTGAAACCCGCCGTGAGAATCGCATTCAGTTGGCCGCGGTCACCCCATGCCGGGCTGCAGCGCGCGGCCAATTGCGCCAGCGGTTCGTGCAGCTTGCGCGCCAGCTCTTCCCGCTGCAAATAAATGCTGTCTTTCCATGAACCTTTCATGACACTACCTATATCTTGCGTGAATTATTTATTGTCGCATCGACGCGCGTATGAAAGCTACTGAATGGCGTCGATCGGCTATTTTGATGGGGAATGATGACGATAGTTCGCGCCGGGCGATAAGTTTATTTTTGGCCGCTGCATCACTCGACAATGCAGCGGCTTTCAGCCGGCTAAGATGCAGATGCCTAGTAGCGATTGCCGTAATGGCCTTGCTGATGGCCGTGGTGACGATAGGGATGATGCCCGTGGTGGCGATGACGATGATGATCTCTTCGCTCTGCGTGTTGGTAAACGACAAAGCTGATCTTCGGGGACTGACTATGGCGCGCCTCTCGATGACCGTGCTCCCAGCCTTGCGCCTGCGCAGGGATCATGACAGCCAAACTGCTCAATGCAGCCAAAGCGATCAAAGTTTTCTTCAACATTTTTCATTACTCCTCAGTAAATTTGGTTCACTCTCACCCCGCCAATCACTTTCAAAGATCATGATTAGCTTGAGTCAAATAACGGCTAGGCATGTGGGCTGTTGACCAAACGAGGTGTAACAAAGGGTAACAGTCTGTGTCGAAATGTATCGAAGCGCAGCCGGACGCTCGCTGCGCTGTGATGCGGAAACCAAAACGCCCTGTGGGCGCACCGGCTCAAATGCCTACCCTATGATTTGCGCGCTTGCGGAATGCGCGCCACAACCCGCTCAGCACCAGCGCACCCACGCCGCCGCCAATGCCGGCGAGCATGATGCCGTTCAAGTGATCGTGAATGAGCGGGATATTGCCGAAGAAGTAGCCGCCCGACACCAGCAGCGCCACCCATGCCGCGGCGCCAGCCGCGACAAACAACAGGAATTTAGAAAAGGTCATCTCCGCCACGCCGGCAACCAGCGGCGCAAAGGTACGCACCACCGGGATAAACAGTGAGAGCAGAAAAGTCATGCCGCCATAGCTTTCATAGAAAGCATGCGTTTTGAGCAGCGATGCCTGATCCAGCCATTTGTAATTGCGGCTGAATATTTTGTGGCCGACGACGCCGCCAATCCGGTAGTTGACCACGCTGCCGGTCAGCGCGGCGCTAAACAGTAGCGCCATCACCAACCAAATGTTCATCTGGCCCGTGGCGCAAAATGCGCCGCTAATGAAGATCAGCGGGTTGCCCGGCAAAAAGAACAGCGGCGCCAATGCGGTCTCGCAAAATACGATCGCGAACAGCAGCAGATAAATCATCGTGCCGTAATTTGCGATCACCGTATCGAGGTAGTGATCAAAATGTAAAATGATCTGAAGGAGTTCCATCACTTAGGTCGTGTAGGGTGGGTAGCTTGCAACCAAGACAATACACCCAAGCCCGCCGCGCGTCCGCTCGCAAAACAGGCGGTGAGCAGGTAGCCGCCGGTGGGCGCTTCCCAGTCCAGCATCTCGCCCGCGCAGAACACGCCCGGCACGGCGCGCAGCATCAATTGTGCGTCGAGCGCTTCGAAGCTGACGCCGCCCGCGGTGCTGATGGCTTCATCCAGCGGGCGGGGAGCGATCAGCCGTAGCGGCAGCGCCTTGATGGCCGCCCCCAGGCGCGCGGGCTGAGCATATTCTTCTGCGGGTATCAATTCGCGCAACAACCCGGCTTTGACACCCTTCAGGCCGAGCCGGCTTTGCAGGTGGCTGGCTTGCGAACGCGAGCCGCGTGGCCGCGCCACTTCGCCGATCACGAATTGCAACTCTCTGCCGGGGAGCAAGTCGAGATGAATGAGCACACTGCCGCTCGCGGCAATCTCGTCGCGCAGCGCCGCGGATAATGCGTAGATCAAGCTCCCCTCCACCCCGCTTGCCGTGACGATGAATTCGCCCTGCTTGCGATGGCTCACGCCGGCGCGATCCGTGAAGCCGAGCACCACCGGCTTGACCGGGCGCCCGGCAAAACGCGCGCTGAAATGTGCGCTCCATCCGGCATCGAAGCCGCAATTCGCAGGCCGCAATGTTTCGACCGCCACGCCGCGCGCAACCAGCAGCGGCACCCAGGCCCCATCGGAACCCAGCCGCGCCCAACTGCCGCCACCGAGCGCCAGCACCACCGCATCGGGCGCTATGCACTGCTCACCCGTGGGTGTGATAAAGCGCAGCGCACCTTGATCATCCCACCCCAGCCAGCGATGACGCACATGGAAACGCACGCCGCCCGCGCGCAATCGATGCAGCCAGGCGCGCAACAGCGGAGCCGCTTTCATGCCGGCGGGGAACACACGGCCCGAACTCCCGGCAAAAGTATCGATGCCGAACGCATGTATCCATTGCCGCAACGCATCGGGGCCAAACGCCTCCAACAGCGGTTGAATCTGCGCCCGGCGCGCGCCATAGCGTGCGAGAAAAGCTGCGGCGGGTTCGGCGTGCGTGATATTCATGCCCCCCTTGCCCGCCATCAAAAACTTGCGCCCAACTGACGGCATGGCGTCATAAACATCGACCGCTACACCGCCCTGCATTAACACCTCGGCCGCCATCAGCCCGGCGGGACCGCCGCCAACTACGGCAACCGATCGTGGCTGGAATTTGCTTGAGGAAATCATGAAGGCTTAGCCCTCCAGGAGAGACCGATGCATACGATGCATGCCGGTTTATACCCCGAAACCGGCGGTCTCTCCCTCACCCGACCCTTCGGGCCACCCACTCCCGCGCGCGGGAGAGGGAAAATCGACGCGGTCTCTGACCGAGGGTTTCTGGGTGGGGCGGGTTGACGGCGCGGCAGCGTGGCTTGGCGTATTGAAGTTATTTCGAGGGAACTTCCGCTCTGCCTTTTCCGCGCGTCCACACATAGAAATACCGCGGTTCCACTTCGATGAACCGCTCTACCGTAGATGAATAGGAACGGCTTTCGCCGGGCGCCATCTCCCCTCGATCGGCGATCTCGCCCATGCCGATCTGTGCGCCGCGGTGATCAAATACGAATACACGGGCGTCCGGGCGCACCATGCTGTCGCTCATATTCTCCATAACCAGCCGGTACTCATAGAGCGGTTTCCCATTTTTCTGGAGCACGGTGAACACGATATTCTTGACGTAACCGGTATCCAGCTTGATCACCTTGTCCGGCGCCAGTTCGAGTAAATGAGGGAACTTCCCCTTGATCTGATTACTCAACTCTTTCCGTGCCTGCTCCAGCTCAGGGATGGTTTTGGCGAGCGCTTGTTTTGTTTGAAACAACTCCGCCTGTGCGATTTGAGCCTCTTTTGTGATCGCATCGATACGGATTCCCGCAATAACGCTGAACACGAGCAGCAGCAGGAGCGAAATAGCCAGCGCTACTGCCAGCATCAGACGCTGGCTTTTTTTGCTCGGCATGCCGTGGCCGCTGCGCTCGGTATGGCGGTGCGAAGATCGCGGCGCGCCATCCCGTTGCGTGCGCGGTGGCGCGGCGCCCTCGACGGCGGCCTCTGCGGCCTCCACGGCCGGATCGTTTGTGGTTTCGTTCATTGGCGTTCCATATGGTGTGTACAACAATCTCCCCACAGGTTTGGCAAAAGCGGGGCGGTTTTTTGCGCCGTAACCCGACTAAGCCCAATCATCCTTCTAAACACCAGTGTCGCCTACTTTTGGTGAATATTGGGTTTGTTGGGTTACGCAATAAAGCCGCTAACCCACCTACATGACTGCACCGCTCAGCAACAAACTCAGCAACATCAGAGCGAACGGGGGATGAAGTTTTTTCATGTAGCGCGCCTGTGCGGCTGGATAAAAAGAAAGTGCTGCGCTAGCGGCCGCCCATGCCCTTGGGCAGATTCTTCATCATCTCTGCCGGGTTCATCGTGCCCATGCCCGGCATCATCACATCACCCGGCTTTTGCCCCGGCTTGCACGGCCCGAGCCACTTGGCTTCTATGGTCTGGTTTGATTCTTTCATGCCGTGCATGGGCGGACTGTAGATGCTGTGTATCTCGCCACGATAGGCGGCAGAAAAATCACCGGTAAACACCGCCTTGGTAGTGGCTGTGGTTTCCCCTAATTTACACACCGATTCGGAGGTGACGCGATTGCCTGATTTGCTGAAGGTATTTTTGGAGCAATTCGCCTTGCTCTGCTTTTCGCCCTGCTGCTGCATCAGGTCATCGGATTTTTCATCGATGCATTGCTGCATGCGCATGGGCGTGGAGCCGGCGTCCATTTTCATGTTGAGCTCCCATAAACCCGATTTGCGCTTAGGCATATCTTTGGGCGTATCCGCCCAAGCGGATGAAATGAACAGGCTGATCAGACCGGCATAAAGATAGTTACGCATGGCTTCCTCCTATCAAAAAAGTTGCTACTCGCTTGGCGTTTACCGAAAAAAAACGGCAGACTTCTCTGCCGCTTTGTTGTCTCGAAGACACAGGCTTAAGAGCCGGATTTTCTCATCATGGCTTTTTTTACCCAGCCTTCCTTGCCCGACCCGGTTTGCACCTTGATGAAATCGCCCTCTTCCTGGCCGGAAGCGATGGCTTCATCTTCTTTCTTAAGCTTGGCTAAAGTTTTTGCGCTGGCGCTGGGTTTGTCATAGAGCACCACGCCATTGATCTTTGGTGAAAACACGTCGCCCTGGCCTGCCACATCGCCCGCTTTAACGACCGTGCCCGCTTCCTGTTTCAGCGTTTTGTCGGTGCGCTGCATTTCTCCGCTGCCCCGGATGGCTTTCACCACGCTGTTATAGGCATCGAGGAAGGCCATCGCCACCACCTTGCCTTCTGCAGTGTTCTCATACGCGCCCAGCCCCAATCCGACCCCGCCGCCGCCGATCAAGCCGCCGAGTCCCCAGTCGGTTTTTTGCGACGCACCCGTCGCGGATGCAACCTGAATTCCGGATCGTGTGTCGGCAACCGTCAGCGTGGTTTGCGCTTCCTTGAATTTAAGCGACCCGCCTACAACGGCTCCAATCGGTCCGAAAAGACCGCCGAGAAGGCCGCCCACCCCGCCGGCGTCATTGTTCTTGAATACCACCTCCGGCGTCATCACGTAATCCGCCGTCGCCAATTGCCCCTTGCCCATGTTCGAGCCTTTACGCAATTGCCCGCCGTCCGCCAAAGCGCGCTCTTGCTGAATATTCTGCATGGCAACGCCGCGCTCAACCACCATGAAGCAATTGGACTGCTGAACAATAATGCGAATCAGGCCATTCGGCTTGGGCAGGCCAGCCTGTTGCAGCGCTTGCGTGACATAGTCCTGCGGCTCTGCCACGGCCATCGTTCCGAGCGGCTTGCTGCAGCGCTCCAAAACTGGCTTGCCCGAATCGGATGAGCCGCCCGGGGTGGCATTCGAGGTATCCCCGGAAGGCCCCGACCCCCCGCTGACTCCGCTTCCCCCCTTGCCTTGCTCGAATTCGCCAAACGCATACGCCTGCGGCGACGCGGCAAAAATCCCCAACAAAGCACAAAACATAAGATTATTTTTCATGATGGCCTCTTTCTTAAAAATTTAGGCAATTTGGAATCGGCAAATACAGTATATCAACCATGGATCAAGTTTTGCAGGTTCGCTTTGGTACTGAAGAATATGGCTAGATACTGAATCTTCTCACTTGCCGCCAAGCGCCTTATAACGCTTCTCGGCGCTGGAGAGTGCCTGTTTTGCGGATTCCAACTCCTGGGTGGCCTCATCCAGTCTGGTTGTCGCACGCGCTTCGGCGCGGTTTACCCGGTTTAATTCGGTTCTGGAATCGCGCACATCATCCGTGGCGTCGGCATCGGCATGCTTGGACCAGCTCTTGGTGGTTCGAATTTTTCTGCGCTCCGCGTTGCCGACATGATTCGAGAGCCGGTCCCGCTCCTCTCGCAGATCGAGCACTCGATCGCGCGCGGACGTGTAAGCCGCATCCGCCGCTTTCAAGCGGGACCTTGCTTTTCCCACATCCCCCCTTGCGTCATTCAATTCCTGCGCCGAGCCGGCAGAGGGCGCATTGGCGCCAGGACTGGCAGCCCAAGCAGGCGCAGCCGAACACAGCCAAATCATGAAACAAAACAGCCCGATTTTTTGCATTTTCTCCCTCCTATTTAAGCTCATTCCGTCAGCAGCGTTACCGTAGTTTCCGCCGATTTTTTGTCGATATCAAACTGTACTTCGCAGTACTCAGCCAGTTCACTCATGGGAGTGGGGTCATCTGCACAACTGCACCCGGCAATGATCCCCGTATAAAAAATACCGGTCTTTGCCCGAATACATCCTGCCTTGTCTGCAATGTTGAGGATCACCACACTGCGGTTGGCGCCATCGGTATGGCTGCTCTGTGACAAACCCTGCTGCAAGGGAAGCAATGCCGCCTCCATTTGCTCGATCTCATGCTTCAGGATTGCTTCGAACGCGGGGGTGCCCCATGCGTTTAGAGCGGTAGTGAGTTTCATTGGCTGCTTTTGCAATCAGGATATTCCGATGCGTTCATACAAGACTTTCCCCTGACGTGTAGCTACGAATCTGGATCCCGATGCGCGTTTTTCTCATGCGGGGTAATCCAGTTCGCGCTGGCGCCGGATCGCCAGAATTCGAACCTGCTCCCGCGAGGGGAGAAAGCGGTACAAGGCCACATAACCGGTCTTGCCGAAAGAGATCGCCAATTCGCGCAACTCGCCTTCGACGCGCCGGCCAATCAAGGGGGGGATTCGCCAGCAGTTCAACTGCTTCGCGGATCGCGCACGAAAATTTGCATGCGCTCCTCGCGCTTCATGGTGCGCGCTATGATGCCAGCCCCTTGCTGCTTCGAGGAAGTTTACGATGGCTTGGAATACGGCCCGAGAAAACGGCTGCCATTTAAGTGGATCAAATGCGATGGCGCATCGGCGACCCACACCTCGGTTTCCCAGGCGATATTCGGAAAGTAACATCCCGCGATTGAGCGATTGGGAAAGGCAGTGACATAAATCAAGTGCGGTGCAGCATTCGCGAATAGTCGCGTCAATTCTTTGCGCCGGTTGGCGTTCACCAGGCCGTTTCCAGTAATGGCTTCCACCAAAAACAATCTGTTGTTCTTGGGATCATGGAGCGCAACATCCGGCATTTGTGCGTGCGCATCAACGTTCACGCCGAGTTGGGCCAAGCGGTCGTCGTCGAAATGACTCGGTTTGCCGTGAGTGCTGCGAGCATAGATAGGCACGCTGCCCGGCGCGAAGTGAGGGACAAACTCATCGAGAATGGCTTTGATTAAGGCTTGGTGTTCGCCGGGGACGAGCTGGTTCGTTTTCTGTGGCGAGACATTGGCAGAGGTGCGCCGAGATTGTTTTGCGCTCATAACGGGCAATCGCTATTTCCGCATCTTCGCAATGGAAGCGGCACGCGCCAAAGAGAATAAGGCGGTACCAACTGCAAGAGAATGATCCGGGAGCGCATGGTTTTCCTAAGCCGCTTTGCGCAACGGCGGCACAGGTTTACGGCGTTGGCGTTGCGCTTGCCACAGATCGTAGGCGGCCTGCATCTTGAGCCAGAGGCCAGGCGTCTGCGCAAAGGCTTCGGAAAGCCGCAAATCCATATCGGCGAAAATACCAGCATGGCCGTTGAGAACGCGTGAAAGATGCGGACGAGAAACGCCCAAGTGCTGCGCGAGCTGGCCGACCGTCAAGCCTAGCTCCGGCAATACATCTTCTTTCAGAATTTCGCCCGGATGCGGGGGGTTGTGCATGCGCAGATACATTCCGGCATCCTGCTACGCAGCCGCCTCGGGCACTTCTGCTGTGATCCTAGCGCCCAGAGCGAGATCTACCACCGCCAAATCGTAACGTGCCTGAAGGTTCATCCAGAAAGTAGCGCTAGTGCAGAAGTAGCGCGCAAGTCGTAATGCGGTTTCTGGGCTGATACCGCGTTTACCATTCAAAATATCGCTAATACGCCCGGACGGTACACGCAACAATAACGCAAGGCGATTCGCTGAGAGTTCGCGCGCAGCCATTTCGCGCTTAAGAATTCGGCCCGGATGAATGGGAACCATATTTACGCCCTCTGTTACTCAAGA
The DNA here is from genome assembly GCA_016235775.1 of Hydrogenophilales bacterium. Classification (GTDB taxonomy): domain Bacteria; phylum Pseudomonadota; class Gammaproteobacteria; order Burkholderiales; family Thiobacteraceae; genus RBG-16-58-11. Next base: position 4,163 of record JACRIU010000054.1, on the reverse strand, counting down.
CTACCCACGATGGTAATCCACCACTTCCACATCGAATGCATCACCCGCCTTGAACCGGAAACATATCCGCCAGCGCGCATTCACCGCCATCGCCCACTGCCCCGCTCGATCACCCTTGAGCTTATGCAAACCGAGACTTTTTAACGGGCTCAGATCGCCCAAACCCGTTGCCGCTTCGAGGATCGTCAACAACTCAAGCGCACTATCGACATCCATGCCACGGAAACCACTTGCCTTGCCTTCGAGAAACAGGCGCTCGGTCGATCGATTTGCCCAGGATTCTACGCCAAGCGTAGTGCCTCAACCGGGATATCAATGACAGGGAATAACACAATAACCAAAGCCTGACACTGGCTCCGGCTTTGACTGTTTGGCTGCACCGAATTTTTTCGACGGCCAGCCATTGTCGGGGAAGGCCGGCAAAGGCTTCCTGCAGGCTAAGCGAGGTGCACTTGGAATGTGAATTCACTAATCTTATGATTTATTGGGGAATACAAGATACAAGACGCGACCCCGCGCTTCGACCCCGCGCTTTCGCCCGCTCATAAAAGCTGGCCACATATCCATGGCCACCGCTTTGACCCCCTCGCGTTGTGCCGGACTAAGCGTTTCCAGCAAATCCCTGGCCGCTTCCAGGCGACGTTCGGGCACCAGATCCAGCACGCGCCCCCGGTCAATGTCGGTCAGGATGCTGATGTAAGTGTGGCCCTTCTCGAAACTCTTCTCGTCCAGCCCCAGATGCAGCACGTCATCCTCGGTGCGGCGCAGCATACCGCGCTCGACCGCACGCAGCATGATGTCGTTGACGGTGCTCCAGGCCAGCCGAGTGAAGCCGCACACGCCCTGGGTGGTGGGGCAGACCTGCAACAGCTTGACGACAAAGGCTTCCATCAAGAGGGTGACGCGGTTGTAGCGTCCGGCCCAAGGCACGGTCAGTTCTTCGACTGTGCCGTCGCTGTATTTGAGCTGGGGGACGCGGGCCTTGATGATGGTTTCAAGCTGGCAGGTATCCAGATGCCGCCACTGGCGTTCAGTCCAGCCGTTGATATGCGCGCGCCGGCTAGCGTCAGTGGGGTCTGCCCAGACCTGACCGGGCTCGAGTACCACTTCAACGACGATGCGCTGTGCTTCCAGGGAGAGATCGACCGACTTCACCGACCAGGGCGATTTCAGTCCAAGAAGATGTTCGTATAGGGCGGTGTCTTTCATGGTGGCGGCAGTGAGTTTAAGAAACAGAATTCTCAGTCATTGTGGAAAAATTCACAGTGAAATTGAGGAGGAACCCGTTTTTTAAACACACTGCGTAGCTCATAAGAATCTCTTTATCTTGTGCTCTACCTTGTCTATGCAGCAGGCATTGCACACGAGTCACACAGCCCTCGGCGGGGCAAGCTGAAACCGGCCTTCGACAATGCCGCGAACCGTTATGTCTTCGTCCAGCTCTTCCCAGCGCAATGCAAAGCCGTTCAGGCGAAGCGTGACCTTTTGCAGCTGTTCGTCGCTTGCCTTGCTGAGAATCCTGAATCGGTCTGCGGGGAAACCGATCTGCCGGCCATCGGTCAATTCGATGAATATGATTCGCCCCTCCGCCCAAGCGCGGGAGGCCAGTGCTTCAGTTTCAATCACCGTGGAACTCATGGTATTTCTCCAGAAGTTGTGCCTGATGTTCGTAAACCAGCCGTTCATCCAGCACAAAAATATAGAGGTCTGATTCGCATGGCACTCGATTACACATGCAGACTATTTCCGCATCTTCGCGATAGATGTAGCACGCGCCGAAAGCGATATGGCGAAATTTTTGATGCTGAGTTCGGCGTTGGGTTGCACGTACAGGCCCTTCGCACCGTTCTTCGCATTCGACGTGACAAAGCACGCCGCATCATAGAGGCGTTCGCGTACAAAGCGCTGGCAAACTTCTTCGTATCGTTGCGCATAAGACATCTCTTGGAAAACCGCATCGACAGGATAAGGTGTCAAATGGATGCGTTTGGTCGGGCGAGTTGACGCGGGGTTTTCCTCCAGCATGAAGAGGTAACCCAGCCACGGCCGCCCGGAGGGTGTGAACGCGCCTTTCGCATAAGCGGCCCAGAAGTCGGTGGCGTTGCCCAGCGCTTCCTCCACGCGATTGTTGAAGTTGTTGCCGAAGCTGCCTACTTGCGATTTCACTTCCACTGCCGCAACCAGATCGGTGCCGGATACCACGAGCACATCCCATTCCTTGGTCGGGCGAAAATAGCCGGGCAGGGTGCGTTCCGTTTTCTTCACGGTATGGATAGTGGCATCCGGCAAACCTGCGTCGCGCACGATGTTCGCGATCAGCGTCACGAAACCGTCCGCGTGCTTGCCGCCCGTCACCGCGCCGCGATTTCCGGCATCCTTCACGCCGGAAGCACCGCCCTGGCGTTGCTTCTGGCCGGTGCGGGTCTTCCAGTAATACTTGATCGCCTTCGCGAATTCTTTTTCGATTTCGAGCATCGCGTGTTACCGGTGCAGCACAATGTCGCGCTGGGCTAGCAGTCTGGGCGTCTCGCGCTCGATGCGGCGTGCAGCGAGATCAAAGTATTCTGGGTCTACTTCCACACCGACGCTGTTGCGCCCCCAGCGCGCGGCGGCGAGGGTGGTCGTACCCGTGCCCATGAAGGGATCGAGCACCGTATCCCCGGCAAAGCTGAACATGCGCACCAAGCGCTCGGCGAGTTCCAAAGGATAGGGCGCGGGATGTTGGCGCGTGGAAGCGCCGGTAACCCCGGTCCAAATTTGCTGAAACCAAACTTTGTGGTTCTCGGCGGAAATCACGCTCAACAGCCGCTTCGCCAGCGAAGGGCTGCGATAGCCGCCCGGCTTGCGCTCCATCAAAATAAATTCGATATCGTTCTTGACGACCGCGTTGGGCTCATACGGCTTGCCAAGAAAACCGCCGCCATTGCCGCTCGCCTCGTACACCGCGTTCGATATCTTGTTCCAGATAATCGGTGCGAGATTGGAAAAACCGAGTACGCGGCAATGCTCCTGGATCGAAGCGTGCAGCGGCACCACCGTATGCTCACCCGCATTCTTACGGCGCGAGAGACACACATCGCCCACCACGCAAACCAGCCGCCCGCCCGGCACCAATGCACGGTAACAGTGCCGCCAGACCTTATCGAGTTCATCCAGGAAGTGCGCGTAATCCTCGATGAGTCCCATCTGACCAGCGGAGGGGTTGTATTCCTTCAGCGTCCAATAAGGCGGCGAGGTCAACACGAGATGCACGCTGTTGTCTTCCAGAAAATCCATCTCACGCGCATCGTGCAGCCACAGATCATGCACAGTCGGGATGGCCTGCAAGCTCGCCTCGATATCGCGCATCAGCGCAACATCCTTGGCGATTCGGGGAATCGCCTTCTGGTCGTCCACGAGATCGGCGAGGCTGGCGGGCAGCCACTGGGCGAGGTCGGCGGCGGGGAGGCGTTCGGGTTTGTTCATAAAATGTTCAAGTGTTGTTTTGGCTATGCTGTAAGCGTAGTGCATTCATTCGGCGGATTACAATCCGCCCTACGCGGGCTTGATCGAGCATCATATGTGGCAAGTGTGTGTGAGTAATGCATTCATTCGGAAGATTACAATCCGCCCTTCGTGTGACCCTGACTTTTTGCTGACTTTTTCATGGCTTTAATCTCGATAGCAAATCCTTTAACTGATTCATCGCTTTTTCATCTTTCAGGATTTTCTCGAAAAACTCCTGAAATGGGCTGCCATGATTATCATGTCCGTCATATATACGAATGGGATTTTCCCCAAGATTCTTAATGGCCTGCTCCAAGAGTTTTTGAAGCATTTCAGGAGCAACTTCCTTAGCCTCTCTCTTGTAGCCCTCGAAGGACAAGGCAGAAGCCTCTTTATAAGAATAGTCCTCACGAAGACGAGAGGTGTAACCGTATTGTTTCGCAGAGAACCAACCCAACCAAATAAGTGGGGCAGTTAAAGCTAATCTGAGAGGTAATTTTTCCCAATATGCAGTGGATAGTGAAGCATTATTCGGATCCACTAGTGTCCGGTTAAATTCAAAACAACATCAATTGGTTAGTGACTGGCTGCACGATGCTTCTGTTACCCAGTGGCTGAAAGGCGCATGAAATAGGGGTTTTCTCAAAAATTGAGACCGACAATATCTGTAACAAAGT
>JACRIU010000053.1 GCA_016235775.1 Hydrogenophilales bacterium | reverse complement strand
TGCTGGCGCAGCCGCAAACCGCCGAATTCATCAGCGCGAAACTCTGGCGCGAATTCGCCTCGCCCGATCCCGATGTGAAAGAAGTGCAACGCCTGGCCCGTATCTTGCGCGAGGCGCGTTACGAAATGAAACCGCTGTTGCGGGCCTTGTTTAGCAGCGAGGCGTTTTACGCACCGGCTAATCGCGCACGGCTCATCAAGTCGCCGGTGGATTTGCTGGTGGGCACGCTGCGCCAATTCGGCATCGAAGGCCTGGATACGCGGCTGCTGGCGTTCGCCGGACGCCAGTTGAATCAGGATTTATTCGGCCCGCCCAATGTGAAAGGCTGGCCAGGCGGCGAGGATTGGATCAACAGCACCACGCTGTTGGCGCGCAAGCAATTCATGGAGCGCATCTTCCGCGCCGAGGAAATGCCGCTCGATCGGCGCGCCTTGCGTGCCGAGTTGGGGCCGGGTGCGGCGCGTGCGATGGCGGGGCAGGCTATGTTGGCGAACTTGCGCTTCGATGCGGCAGCCTTTTTCGGTGCATTCAAAGGCAGTGAGGAACAGCGGCGCGCCAGCGTGGAGCGGCTGGTGTTAAGCAGCACCGCTTCCCACAAACCCGCTGCGAGCGAGCGCATCGAGTTCATCCGGCAACTCGTACTTGATCCCGTTTACCAATTGAAATAGCCAGGAGATAGCCATGTTGCGTCGCGACTTTCTGCAAGGCCTTGGCCTGATCCCGCTGGTCAGCGCTTTGCCCAATCTGGCATTCGCCGCCGCGCCTGCAGCCAATTACCGGCGCTTGCTGGTATTGATCGAGTTGAAAGGCGGCAATGATGGCTTGAATACCGTGGTGCCTTATGCCGACCCGGCTTATTCCGCCTTGCGTCCGCATATCGGCATCAAGCGCGACGAGGTGATTCAACTCGACGAAAAGTTCGGCCTGCATCCGGCATTGCTGCCCTTGAAAAATCTTTGGGATCAGCGCGAATTGGCCATCGTGCAGGGCTTGGGTTATGCGCAGCCGAATTTATCGCATTTTCGCTCGATCGAGATTTGGGATACCGCATCTGCTTCTAACGAATACTTGAACGATGGCTGGTTGACGCGCGCGTTCGCCGCAAGCCCGGTGCCGAAATCCTACGCGGCCGATGGCGTGGTGATCGGTTCGCAGGATTTTGGTCCTTTGTCCGGCGCTGGAACACGCGCGATCGCCTTGACCAATACCGAACAGTTTTTACGCCAGGCGCGCTTGGCGGACGAGGGGCGGGCGCTAACGAAAAATACCGCCTTGGCGCATATTTTGAAAGTGGAAGGCGATATCGTGCAGGCGGCGAGCGGCTTGGCCGGCAACCATATATTTCGCGCCGAATTCCCCAAACACGCCTTGGGCAATGCACTCAAAACCGCGGCACAGGTGGTCGCCGGCAAGGCCGGCGTGGCGGTGGTGCGCGTCACGCACAATGGTTTCGATACCCATCAAGGCCAAGCGAATATTCAACAGCGTTTGCTGAAAGAGCTGGCCGAGGGCTTGGCCAGCTTCCGCGCGGCGCTGCAGGAGATCAACCGCTGGGACGACACGCTCATCATGACTTATGCCGAATTCGGCCGCCGCGCGCAGGAGAACGGCAGCAAGGGCACCGACCACGGCACGGCGAACGCGCATTTCGTGCTGGGCGGGAAAGTGAAAGGCGGCTTGCACGGCCAGGCGCCGAGCCTGACCCGGCTCGAAGGCGGCAACCTGGTGCATAGCGTGGATTTTCGCGGCCTGTACGCGACGGTGATCGAAAAATGGTGGGGCGCAGAGGCGAAGCCCGTGCTGGGCGGCAAGTTTGCGCTGTTGGACCTGTTGAAAACGTAGTGGCGGTTGTAGCGCCGGCATCTCTGCCGGCAGTTTTGCGCCACGTTCCCGATGCTAGCCGTTCGAGCCCCATGCTAAGGCTTTATAATGCCGGGATGCGTCTCCTCGCGCTCGACACCTCCACCGAATACCTCTCCCTCGCGCTCTATCTCGACGGCGAGATCATCTGCCGCGAGTCGCACGCGGGTATTCGGCATTCCGAACTGGTCCTGCCCATGCTGGAGGTGTTGCTGGTCGAGGCCGGCGTGAGCCTGGCCAGCCTCGATGGCATTGCCTTCGGTCAGGGGCCGGGAACGTTTACGGGCATTCGCATCGGCTGCGGCGTGGCCCAGGGCTTGGCTTTCGGCGCGGATTTGCCGGTGGTGGGCATTGCCACTTTGCTGGCCCTGGCCGAAAGCGTGGAACAGGATTGCGTCATTGCTTGTCTCGACGCGCGCATGGGCGAGGTGTACCACGCGGCATACCGGCGCGAGGAGGGCGACTGGCGCGAAATCCATGTGCCCGGCTTGTATGCGCCGCACGCGGCGCCCGCCGTCGAAGGCTTCGATTGGGCCGGCGTCGGCAACGGTTTTCGGGTGAATGATGGCGCGTTGCGCCAACGCTTCGCCGGGCAATTGAGCCAGGTGTACGATGACCGCTTCCCGCATGCGCGCGAGATTGCGCGCTTGGGCAGCCGGCAGTTGAGCCTGGGCCGTGGCGTGCCCGCATGGGAAGCGGCGCCGCTGTATATTCGCGACAAAGTCGCACTGAAAACGAGCGAACGATGAGCGCAGTGCCCAGCCAAGCCTTTTCTTTCCGCCCCATGAACAAAGACGATGTGGATGCGGTGATGGCGCTCGAGCGAGAGTTGTATCCCTTTCCCTGGACGCCGGGCAATTTTCGCGATTCGCTTAATGCCGGTTATAGCTGCTGGGTGTATGAATTCGGCTCGCATCTGGTGGGTTATGCGGTGCTGATGCTGGCGGCGGATGAGGCGCATGTGCTCAACATCGCCATCGGTCTTGATTGGCAGCGCCAAGGATTGGGGCGGCGCTTGATGCAGCACTTGATCAAAGTCGCGCGCGAATACCGGGCCGAGATGATGTTTCTGGAAGTGCGGCCCTCGAATCTCGCGGCGCAACGTTTATATGATGATCTCGGTTTCAATGAAATTGCCACGCGCAAACATTACTATCCGGCGCACGACGGGCGCGAGGATGCGATTCTGATGGGCTTGGCGCTATGAAGCCTTTGTCGCAGGAATGGCTGGCGGAATTGAATTTGTCTCCGTTGTGGTTGCAACGGAATGCAGTCGGCGAAGTTGTAGCGCCGGCATCCCTGCCGGCAACTCAAAATAGCCACCTGCAAGGTGCCCACAATCGCGGCTATCTCCCGCACCTCAAAGCCGAAGGCGGCATCTATTTCGTCACCTTCCGGCTGGCGGACAGCCTGCCGCAGAGCGCGCTGGATGAGCTGGAACGCAGCGCACCGGGAACCCGCTCGAAACAAATCGAGACCTATCTCGATGCAGGGCATGGCGAGTGCTGCTTGCGCAAGCCTGAGATTGCTCAAATAGTGATCCAGGCGCTCAAGCAGTTCGAAGGCGAGCGCTACGCCTTGCACGATTGGGTGGTGATGCCGAATCATGTGCACTTGGTGATTGAGCCGCGCGGCGCGCATGCCTTGAACGATATTTTGCACAGCTTGAAATCCTACACCGCGACCGAGGCGAACCGGCGCTTTGGCCGCCACGGCGCTTTCTGGCAGCACGAGAGTTACGACCGGCTGATACGCGGTCAAGAGGAGCTTGATCGCTGCGTAGAGTACGTGCGGCAGAACCCCGTGCGCGCCAATCTGGCCGAGGCGCCGGAACAGTATGCGTTTAATAGTGCCGGCATTGTTCTCCGAGGAGATCGCCTTGCTCGACTGGCCGCAACTCAAACAAGCCGTCGCGTCCTGCACCGCCTGCGCCCTTCACGCCCAGCGCACCCAGGCCGTACTCGGCGTCGGCGACGAGCAAGCGGATTGGTTGTTCGTGGGCGAGGCGCCGGGCGCGGAGGAGGATCAGCAGGGCGAGCCCTTCGTGGGCCAGGCCGGGAAGTTGCTCGACAATATGCTGGCCAGCATCGAACTCAAGCGCGGTGAGAAGGTGTATATCGCCAACGTGGTGAAATGCCGTCCGCCCGGCAACCGCAACCCCGATACAACTGAGGCGCTTGCTTGCGCGCCCTATCTCGACCGTCAAATTGCGTTGATGCAACCGAAGCTGATCGTCGCACTAGGCAAGGTGGCGGCGGTGCGCCTGCTGGGGCGCGACGCCACTATCGCCAGCCTGCGCGGCCAGGTCTTGGACTATCACGGCACACCGCTGATTATTACCTATCATCCCGCCTATTTGTTGCGTACGCTGGCAGACAAAGCTCGCGCTTGGGAGGATTTGTGTTTCGCGCGGCAGACGTTTCAGGGCTTGATGAAGCAAGCAAACGCCACCATCTAGCTATCTATCGTTTTTTTATCCCAAGGAGAAATCGATCATGCGCCTATTCGCCATCATTGCCACCTTGCTGTTGAGCACGCTCTTGAGCGGTTGCGGCTACAACACCTTGCAGCAGAACGACGAGTCCATCAAAGCTTCCTGGGCCGAGGTGCTGAATCAGTATCAGCGCCGCGCCGACTTGGTGCCGAATCTGGTCAAAGTGGTGGAAGGCTATGCCGCGCATGAACGGAGCGTGTTGGTGCAAGTGACCGAAGCGCGCGCCAAAATCGGGACGATTCAAGCCACGCCCGAACTCATCAACGATGTACAGGCATTCGCCAAATTTCAACAAGCCCAAGGTCAACTTTCCAGCGCGCTATCGCGCTTGATCGCGGTGGCGGAGAATTATCCGCAACTCAAGGCGGATACCCAGTTTCTGGCCTTGCAGACACAACTGGAAGGCACCGAGAACCGCATCACGGTCGCGCGCAACCGTTATATCAAGGCGGTGGAGGGGTACAACGTGACGGTGCGCTCGTTCCCGAGCAATCTCACGGCCATGCTGTTCGGCTTCAAGGTCAAGCCCACTTTCGCGCCGGAAAACGAAAAGGAAATCTCCAAAGCGCCCAAGGTGGATTTTGGTACCGTGCCCGCGCGCTAAGCCCTTATGACATTTCTAGCGCGCGTGGCGCGCTGGCTGTTCATCACTTTACTGCCCCTTGCCTTGGGGGGCTTGCCTGCCGTGTCGCATGCGGAAGTGGTGGTGCCGCCGCTCGCGGCGCGCGTCACCGATCTCACTCAGACATTGAGCGCGCAACAACAACAAGCGCTTGCACAAAAACTCGCCGCATTCGAAGCGCAAAAGGGCAGCCAGATCGCGGTGCTGATCGTTCCCACCACGAAACCCGAGGAGATCGAACAATATTCGATTCGCGTGGCCGAAGCCTGGAAGCTCGGGCGTAAAGGCATTGATGACGGCGTGCTCCTGCTGATCGCGAAAGAGGATCGCGCGCTGCGCATCGAGGTCGGCTATGGGCTGGAGGGCGTCATACCGGATATCGCCGCCAAGCGCATCATCGAAGAGATTATTACGCCGCGCTTTCGCAGCGGAGATTTTTACGGCGGCATCGAGCAAGGCGTGGAGCGGTTGATTGGGTTGATCAAGGGCGAAGCGCTGCCCCCGCCCAAGCCCAGCGGTCGAGCGGGCGTGGATTTTTTTGAGAACACGTTCCCGCTTGCACTGTTTTTGATCTTCGTCGTCGGCGGCGTATTGCGCGCGATCTTCGGACGGCTGCTCGGCGCGAGCATCGCGGCGGCGGTGGCCGGCGTCGGCGCTTGGATGCTCATCGGCAGCCTGATCAGCGCGTTGATCGTGGGCGCGCTGGCCTTCTTCTTCATCGTGTCCGGCAGCTCCGGCATCGGATACGGCGGCGGCCGTGGCGGCGGCCGTGGCGGCGGCGGTTTGGGCGGCGGCGGGTTCTCCGGTGGCGGGGGCGGCTTTGGCGGGGGCGGCGCTTCCGGGCGCTGGTAGAGGAGCGGGCGATGAACATGAAACGGCTGTTAAAGCATTTGGCGCCACCCCCTTGGCTGGTGCGCCGCGCGTTCGCGCCGTCGGCGATGCGCGCGATCGAATCGGCCATCGCCGCCGGCGAGCTGCGCCACCTCGGTCAAATTCGATTTGCCGTGGAGGAGACTTTAACGCTTGCCGAACTCTGGCGCGGCAAGACCGCGCGCGAGCGTGCGCTGGAGGTGTTCGCCGATCTCCGCGTATGGGATACGGAGCAGAACAATGGCGTGCTGGTGTATCTGCTGCTGGCGGACCGGGACGTGGAGATCGTCGCCGACCGCGGCATTCATCGCACGGTGGGCGAAGCGGCATGGGAAGAAATTTGCCGCGCGATGGAAGCGGCGCTGCACGCGGGGCAATTCGAAACCGGCGTAGTGCGGGGCATCGAGGCCATCGGCGCGCTGTTGGCGGCGCATTATCCGCGCCATGCGCCAGGGACGAATGAATTGCCGAATGCGCCGGTCGTGCTGTAGCGGCTTAGATTTATCCTTGCTCGGCCATGTATTCGTTCATTTGCTGCGTGACGGCATCGATCACGCTCGCGCCGGCGCGTAAGTGCTGTGCCATGTTGCTGATGTCTTCATCGCTGACCACGCGGTCGCTAACCCGGAAACCCGCCTTGATCGCAAGCAGATTCGCCAAGGCGATGAGGTAGAGGCTGTTGCTGGGTTGGCTCGCATTGAAAACGGCGTCGTGAAAGCGCGCGATTTGCTGGTGTTCGCCGGGGAATTTCCAACTGGCGAGCAGCGCCGCGCCGAATTCGCCGTGATATTTGTGCATGAGTTCCAGGCATTCCTGTTCCGTCGCATCGGGCCGCTTCTTCGACGCTTCGGCGAAGAACTGCAACAGGATGAGCTTACCGATATCGTGCAGCAGCCCCAGGGTGTAGTAGCTGTCCGGATCGGGCAATGCGAGTTTCTGCGCCAGCGCTTGGGCGCAAGAGGCGGTCGCGAGCGAGTGCTGCCAAACCATATTCAGCAAAATCTCAAACTGGGGCGCATCAACTTTGAACAGGCCGCGCTTGGAAAGAATCAGCACGTAGTTTTGCGTCATTTTCATGCCGATGCGGCCGATGGCCTTGTCGAGCGATTTGATTTCCGATAAGCCGCGATATTGCGGCGAGTTGGAAATGTTGATCAGCTTGGACGTGATGCCAGGATCGGTTTGCACTACCTTGACCAATTCGTCGAGGTCCACGTCCACGCGCTGAAACAGTTCCTCGACTTTATGCGCGAGTTCGGGAAGCACCGGTAACGAGGCTTGCCCGCTTCTGATGCGATTGACGATTTCTTCGGTGATCGACAGCGTGGGTGCGGCATCGGACGCTTTCGTGGCTTGCTCCGCGGGCAACTCCGCTTGCGATTTGGCCAGCAGTTTCTTGGCTTTTTGCACCAGCGAGTCCTTGTCGAAGGGCTTGGTTACATAATCGTTCACCCCGGCTTGCAGGGCATTGATGACGCTGGTCTTGTCCGAGCGGGCGGTGAGCAGCAGCATGGGGATGTGCCTGGTTTTATCATTGTTGCGCATCGCTTCCAGCAACTCGAAGCCGGTCATGTGCGGCATGTTCCAATCCGAGATGACCATCGCGAACTGTTCCGCTTGCAGTTTCTCCCATGCTGCTTGGCCATGCTCGCAGTCAACCACTTCGTCGCACGGCAAATTTTTGCGCACGATGGTTTTCAAAGCCAGGCGGATATTTTCTTCGTCTTCCGCAACGAGGATGCGTATGGCCATTTTAGGATGCTCCCGATTCCGATTTGACCAAGGGTGAAGGCGGCGTCTCGTTTTTTCGTTGATGTTGCAATGCCTGTTCTATTTCCTCATCCGTTAAATAGCCGAGGTCGACCAGAATCTCGCCCAATTTTTTGCTGGCCCCGCTTGCGTCGGGCAGGGTGAACAGCATCGTCGTACCCTTGCCCAATTCGCTTTCGGCCCAGATGCTCCCTTGATAATGTTCGACGATTTGCTTGCAGATGGTCAGGCCCAGGCCGGTTCCCTGGAGCTTGCGCGATTGATCGTTTTCAACCTGATAAAACTGTTCGAAAACGCGCTCCAATTGGCTGGCGGCGAGTCCTGGGCCGCTATCGGCGACCGCGAGTTGAATGAATCCCTTGCCGGCTTTATCCCATACGCGTTTGACGCCGACGCTGACTTTGCCCACCTGGGTGAATTTGAGCGCATTGGACAGCAGATTAGCCAATACTTGGCGAATCTTGTCCGAATCGGTAAGCGCATAGAGTGCGGCGTCGCTTGCCTCGAATTCGAGTTCTATCTTTTTCGAAAGGGATGCGCCGGAAAAAACTTCCACCGCGGCCCGCGCCACATCGACCAGATTGATTTTTTCATCGCGCCAGACCATGCGCCCGGCATCGATTTTTTGCATGTCCAGAATATCGTTGATGAGGCGGTTCAAGCGCTCGGCTTCGTCGTTGATGATGCGCAGATAATTTTTGGAATCCGGATCGTCGATCTCGTCGCCGAGAATATCGGCGAAGGATTTGATCGAGGTCAGCGGCGTGCGCAGCTCGTGCGACACGATCGAGATGAATTCGGATTTGACTTGATTCGCGCGCGCCAGATCGTCGTTGGTCTTTTCCAGCTCGGCGGTGCGCTCCTTGATCAATTGCTCCAAATTGGCCGTCAACATTTCCAGCGCTTTTTGGTTCGCGGCGAGATCCTGCGCGCTGCGCTTGCGCTCGGTGATGTCGGTTTGGATGCAGATGAAATGGTGGGGCTGGCCCTGGATGTCGCGAATCGGCACCCATGACGACTCCAGCCAGCGTATGCGGCCGTGCTTGGGCTTGATCCGCATCTCGCCGCGCCATATTTCACCCCGCAGCAATTTACCACAGAGCGCCGCATGACTTTCGATCGGATCGTCTTCCGGATTCAATATCGTGAATGGATGGTCCAGTAATTCGTTTCGCGCGTAGCCGGTCATATCGCACAGCAGATCATTTGCATGCTTGAGATGGCCGTTGAAATCAACGATGCTTACGATGGCGTGATGATCAAATGCATATTGCTGCTCTTGCAGCTCATTGAACGCTTGATTCAGCGCCGTATCCTGCGCGTGAAGCTTGCCGGCGGCGGCGTTGAGCGCCTCCGTCAACTCCCTCAGTTCGAGCGCGGCGGCTGGCGGGGCCGGCAGGGCGCCCTGATCGGCGGGCAGGGCGCGGATAAATTCCGTGGCGCGGCGCAGCGGGTCCAAAGCGCGTTTCATCAGCCAGAATGTCAGCGCGCCCGCAAGCAGCGAGGCAAGGGTGCTTTGCATGAGTATTTGCGCCGCCGTTGCACCCGGTGTGCCGCCGATGATGCCGCTTAACACGATGGCCGCCCAGACGATCACGGCGCTGTGCAAGGGTATCTTCCATTGCAGCCGCTTCGGCCAGAGCGAACCCTCGGGCTTCGAATGAGATGGGCGTTGCAGGGCGGGCTCCGGCGTTTGCGCCCGCGCGGCATGTTGATTCCACATAAATAAGCCTGGACTAAGATACGGTTTTTATGCCCAACGAATTGAAGGGCATTTGATCTTCAGGCTATCGGCGCTTGTCCTACAAACTTAACCTGGGAGAAGGGGATTTACGCAAATGGGCGCGCCCCGATTTTTATGGCGAGGAAAAATGCACACTTAGGGATGGGTGCTGGTGCGCGCTACGTCGAGCAGTTTTTCGATTTCTCCGCCGTGGCGGGTGACGTTGCAGCGGTGCCAATTCATGATGAAGAGCATGAGGGTGGAGACGAACAGGCCAAAAATGATGACCGCGCCATTGACGGACACATCCGCCTTTTGCAGCAGATAGTAGGTCCCGACCATCACTAGAATACCGGCATTCTCGTTAAAGTTTTGCACCGCGATCGAATGTCCGGCGCCCACCAGGATATGGCCGCGATGCTGCAACAGCGCATTCATCGGCACCACGAAGAAGCCTGCTATGACGCCGATCAAGATCATCAATATCATGGCCAAGGGCAGGTAGCTCACGGCGACCATGCTGATGACGAAGACGCCCATCATCGCCCCCACCGGTAGCACTTTGACTGATTTGTGAATGGGGATGATGCGCGCCGCGGTGATCGCGCCGATGGCCACGCCGATGGCGACCACGCCCTGCAGCATGGATGCCTTATCGAGCGAGAGCCCCAATGCAGCCTTGGCCCAATCCAGTACGATGAATTGTAAAGTGGCGCCGGCGGCCCAGAAGAGGGTGGTGACGGCCAGCGAGATTTGCCCTAATTTATCCATCCAGAGCAATTTCACGCAATGGCTGAAATCACGCACGAGAAACCACGGATTGCGTTTGACCGGTTTGTGATCGACGCCGGTGTCGGGCACATATAAATTGAACAAGGCGGCCAATAAGTAAAATGCCGCAATCACGCTGATGGCCATTTCCGGCGCGGTATCGATCCCGGTTTCTATGCCCGGCAGGTCAAATTGCGCCAGTTGGGCGCTGATCGAGGGATTGATCAATACCCCTCCCACCACGGTACCGAGAATGATCGCGGCGACGGTCAGCCCCTCGATCCAGGCATTCGCCAGCACCAGCTGATTGGGCGGCAGGAGTTCGGTGAGAATGCCGTATTTCGCCGGCGAATAGGCCGCCGCGCCAAGGCCGACAATGCCATATGCGAGCAAGGGGTGGATATTGAACAGCAACAGCAGGCAGCCCAGGATTTTGATCGTGTTGCTGATCAGCATGACCCGGCCCTTGGGCATGGAGTCGGCGAACGCCCCCACGAAGGGCGCCAGCACCACATAGGAAACCGTGAAATAAAACTTGAGCAGCGGCGAATATTCGGGGCGATGGAAAAAATCAATCAACAGCGAAATAGCGGCGATGAGCAGCGCATTGTCGGCAAGGGCGGAGCAGAATTGCGCCGCCATGATGATGTAGAAACCGCGGTTCATTCAGTGCAATTGATACGCGGCGCCCGCAGGCCAAGCCGCAAGAAGAAAGCGCGTTTATACCATACAACCGGTGACGATCGTAAGTTCGCGCGCGGTGGCGCTATAAAACCATTGCCACAGAGGTCACAGAGCACACAGAGGAAAAACGCGGCTTTTCCGCTAACTCGCTCTCTCGCAGAGAGCGGAACTTGAACTGGGTCTCGCTCATGCTTTTCTCTGTGTGCTCTGTGACCTCTGTGGCCAATGGTTTTTAAGAGAATATGCTGTCAGCCGGTCGCAGCCTTCGTCGCGCCAAGCTTTTTACCGAATCCGGCGCAAATAACCTATAATCTCCCGCCTGTTTCACTCATAACCAGCCATTTTTCATGTCATTTGAAAGTTTAGGTTTATCCCCCGACATCCTGCGCGCGATTGCCGATGCGGGTTATACCGAGCCCACGCCGATTCAGGCGCAGGCAATCCCCGTCGTGTTGTCGGGCAAGGATGTCATGGCGGGCGCGCAAACCGGCACCGGCAAGACCGCGAGTTTCACGCTGCCCATGCTGCACAAGCTGGCGGTGCATCAGAACACCAGCACCTCACCCGCGCGGCATCAGGTGCGCGGCCTGATTTTGGCGCCGACGCGCGAGCTGGCGGCCCAGGTCGAGGCCAGCGTGCGCACCTACGGCAAGTATCTCTCGCTGCGCTCGACCTCGGTGTACGGCGGGGTGCACATCGATCCGCAGATCGCGGAACTGCGGCGCGGCGTAGAAATTCTGGTGGCGACCCCAGGCCGCCTGCTCGATCACTTGCACCAGAAAAGCGTGAACTTGTCTCAAGTTGAATTCCTGGTGCTGGATGAAGCCGACCGCATGCTGGACATGGGCTTCATGCCCGACATCCGGCGCATTTTCAGTTATCTGCCGCCGCGCCGGCAAAACCTGCTGTTCTCGGCGACCTTCGCCGAGGAGATCAAGCGCCTGGCCAGTGATTTCATGCGCGATCCGCAGTTGATCGAAGTCGCGCGCCGCAACGCCACCGCCGACACCGTCACTCAGGTGGCGTATCCGGTGGCGAACGATCACAAACGGCGCTTGCTGGCGCAGATCATCAAAAAGGAAGACCTGAGGCAAGTCCTCATTTTCACCAACACCAAGACCGGCGCGAACCGGCTCGCGCATCAATTGATGCACGAGGACATCAACGCCGTAGCGATCCACTCGGATAAAACCCAGCAGGCGCGAATGCAAGCGCTGGCCGAATTCAAAGAAGGCAAGATACGGGCGCTGGTCGCGACCGACATCGCTGCCCGTGGCTTGGATATCGATGATTTGCCGTGCGTGGTGAATTTCGAGTTGCCGCACAGCGCGGAGGACTACGTGCATCGCATCGGCCGCACCGGCCGCGCCGGCACCAGCGGGAAAGCGATTTCACTGGTGAGCCCGGAAGAAAAACGCTATTTGAGCGATATCGAGAAGCTGATCAAGCGCGCCATTCCGCTGGAGGCCTTGCCGGGCTACGGCGCGGAACGCCTGGTCGAGGCCGCCGGCAAGGACCGCTACCGTGAAAGAAGCAACGAGCGGGCGCGCCCTGTCGCGGCGCGGCATGTAGAACCTGAACGGCGTGTCGAGCCTGAATCTGAGTCTGTGCCGAGCGCGGAAATAAAAAGGGCGCCGATCCGGCGCCCTGGGCAGAAACGTGAAGTGGCGGCCTTACTCTTGCCACCCCGCTGCATCCCCGCTACGGAATAGCCAAGCCAACAGCGCCGGCATTTCATTCGATTGAGTATCTGCGTTGGCCGTGGTCTCAGCCTTGTTCTCGGCTGAAGGCGCCGCCGGCGCGGCAGCTTCCGGCTTTCCCCCGGCTTGTTCCACCACCGGCGCTTCGCTCACCGTTTGCGGTTTTACTTCTTCGACCTCGGCTTTATTCACCGGCGCGGGTTCGTCTTCCAGCTTCTCGCGCGGCGGGTTGCCGTCATAGATCAGGCTGCGCCGCTGCTGAATATATGCATCGCGCAAAAAGGTATACGGGTCGAGCGCCGCTTCGTCCAACACTTTTTCCGCATCCAGCAGGCGCGCGCGGCGGTCGAACACACGCAGCGTACCGAAGGTGTTGCGGGTCGGAACATGGCTCAAATTCCACACCGGATCCAGTTGGTAATAGGCCGCCAAACCGACCGTATCGCGCAAATTGCTTGGCCCGAGGAAGGGCAGCATCAGGAAAGGGCCATCGCCGATTCCCCAGTAACCCAGGGTTTGGCCGAAATCCTCATTGTGCTTTTCCAGCCCAAAACCGGTCGCCACATCGAACAGGCCGCCAATGCCGAAAGTCGTATTGGCGATCAAGCGCGCCACATCGGAAGCGGCCTGGCTGAATTTGAACTGGAGCAGGTTATTTACGGCGATCAAGGCATCGTCGATATTGGAAAAGAAATTCCCCACGCCGGTGCGCACCGGGTTCGGCAAGACGGCCTTATAGCCTTTTGCCACGGGT
The DNA here is from genome assembly GCA_016235775.1 of Hydrogenophilales bacterium. Lineage (GTDB taxonomy): Bacteria > Pseudomonadota > Gammaproteobacteria > Burkholderiales > Thiobacteraceae > RBG-16-58-11. The sequence continues at coordinate 5,512 of JACRIU010000053.1, read as the reverse complement.
TTCATGACCGCTTCGTCAACCGTGTCGTTGAACTGATATATCCCGCGATTAAGGGGCTCCAGCGGGTCGCGCGGGTCGCCGTTGGTGGCGCAACCGGTAAGCGCAAATACGATACCGAGCAGGGCGAATTTAGGTAGAAGTGATATTTTCATATTGTTATATGGCGTTAACAGTTTCGAAATTAGTGGCAAATATATCAGCTAAGTATGTTGTTTGGAACAGTTTTTTCTCTAAATACCCTTATCGGCTCCGGGCCGGCAATACTTGAAGGGCAAATATTTAAGAAATGGCAAGCCAGGCCGCTAATGGGTCAAACCCGGCGTATTTTTTTGGAAAATTTTATTCAGGAGCATTTAGGGCTAAATTTTTTACCGGCCCTGCCGCTAATCCAAACCATGGCACTCAAAGGCATAACAATCGGTACCCTGGCCCGCAAGGCGAGCGTGAATATCGAAACCATTCGTTACTATCAGCGGCGCGGCCTGTTGCAGGAGCCGCCCAAGCCGGTGGAAGGCTATCGCCTGTATCCGCTGGACTCGATCCAACGGATACTCTTTATCAAGCGCGCGCAGCGATTGGGTTTCAGCCTGGAAGAGATCATCAATCTGATCCACCTGGGTGAGGGCAGCTGCAGCGACGTGAAAAGCGTGGCGATGCAGAAACTATCCTTGATCGAGGACCGGTTGACCGACCTGGGGCGGATGCGCCAGACGCTGCTGGATTTAGTCCAGCGCTGCGATACCGACCAAAGCCAGCCGGGCTGTCCCTTGGTGGCGAGCCTTGCCGAGCGCGAGTACGAAACAGGCTTAGACGCATGTCGCCGCACGGTGAGCCGGGTGGGGTGCGGTTTATAATCCCCGAATCCGCTTAGCCCATTTTTCCCGCGATGGCGCTCCCCCGTTTTTTCCGCCATTCCCAATACACCATCAGCATTGGTTTTGTTCTCGTTCTCATCCTGATGGCCGCGATCGCGGTCATTGCCCTTACGCGCATGGCGGCGATCAACGAGCGCATGAACGTGATCGTCAGCCAGCACAACGTTAAGACCGATTTGGTTGCCGCGATGCGTAATGCAGCGCGCGAGCGTTCCATCAGCCTGCACCGCATGGCATTGATGACCGACCCCTTCGATCGCGATGAGGAGCATCAGTATTTTCGCCGGATGGCCGAGGAATTCCTCAAGGCGCGCGATGCGCTGAAAGCCATGTCTTTAAGCCCATTGGAGAAGCAGACGCTTGCAACTTCGCAGGCTTTGACGCGGCAGTCGACCTTGATCCAGGAAGCGGTTTACAGCCTCGTCCTGGAGCAGCGCCTGGACGAAGCGAACGCGCTGCTGCTGCGGGAGGCCGTGCCGGCGCAGAACCGGGTGTTGGCGGTGCTCAGCAAACTGCTGGATTATCAACGGCAGGCAACGAGCGAAGCGGTGGGGTTTGCGCGGCGCGAGTACGATAAGGCCTTTTTCAGCATGATCGGTCTGGGCTTGCTCCTGGTCGGGCTTGGGGCGGTGATTGCCTTCATGGTCGTGCGGCGCGCGTCTTATGCCGAAAAAGCGCTGTTTCACGAGAAAGAGCGCGCCGAAGTTACGCTGCATTCCATCGCGGACGCGGTGATCACCACCGATGGCGGCGGCGTGGTCGATTACATGAACCCGATCGCCGAACAGCTTACCGGCTGGCAAAACGCGGAAGCGCGCGGCCGTCCGATTGACCAGATATTCCGCGTGATCAATGAGATGAATCGTGACGCGATAAAGAACCCGATTTCCGATTGCATGATCGAAGGCCGCGTGGTGAGCATCGATCCGCATGGCGTGCTGGTCGCGCGCGATGGCACGGAGTATGCGGTCGAAGACTCGGCGGCGCCGATTCGCGACAGCCGTGGCGCGGTGATCGGCTATGTGGTGGTGTTTCACGATGTGAGCCATGCGCGTCATCTGGCGCGGCAGCTTTCCTGGCAGGCCAGCCACGATGTGCTCACCGGGCTTGGCAACCGGCTTGAGTTCGAATCGGTGATGGCGCAGATGTGGGAAAGCGCCAAATTCCATAACAAGCAGCATGCGCTGGTTTATATGGATCTCGACCAATTCAAGATCGTGAACGACACCTGCGGCCACGCCGCCGGCGACGAGCTGCTGCGGCAACTGTCGGTGATCATCTCGGCCAAGGTGCGCGAGGGAGATAGCTTGTTCCGCCTCGGCGGGGATGAATTCGCGATCCTGCTCAGCGGCTGCCCGATCAGCCGCGCCGAAGACATTGCGAACGAGATTCGCCTCCTGGTCGAGGAATTCCGCTTCATGTGGGAAGAAAAGCCGTTCAGCATCGGCGCGAGCATCGGCCTGGTGCCGATCACGGTTGATAGCGTAAGCGTGGCCTCCCTGCTCGCGGCGGCGGATGCGGCGTGCTACACCGCGAAGGAAAAGGGGCGCAATCGCGTGCAAGTGTACGAGCCGAGCGACACCGAGCTGCTCATGCGCGAAGGTGAAATGCAGTGGCTGCCACGCATCAACCGCGCGATAGATGAAGACCGGCTGCAACTGTATTACCAAAAAATCGCCAATGTGCGCGACGGCGATGTGATGGGCGGCACCCAATACGAGCTATTGCTGCGCATGACGGACGAGCACGGCGCAATCGTTCCGCCGCAGGCTTTTATTCCCGCCGCCGAGCGCTACAACCTGATGCCCAATGTCGATCGCTGGGTGATCCGCCATGCGCTGGACTGGATCACGCGGCATGCGGCGCAGGCCAGGGACGTGTCCACGATCTATATCAATCTCTCCGGACAATCGCTGAACGACGACAAGTTTCTCGATTTCGTGACCGGGCAAATCCAGCGCCTGGAAGGCTTGGGCATCAAAATCGGATTCGAAATCACCGAAACCGTCGCCATCGCCAACCTCAGCCGCGCGATGCGCCTGATGGGCGCGCTCAAGGAGATGGGGTGCAGTTTCGCGTTGGACGATTTCGGCAGCGGGATGTCCTCCTTTGCCTACCTCAAGAATCTGCCGGTGGATAAAATTAAAATCGATGGCGTATTCGTGCGCGACATGCTGTTTGACCGGGTGGATTACGCCATGGTGGAGGCGATCAATCGCATCGGCCATCTGATGGGCATTCAGACGGTGGCCGAATTCGTCGAGAATGACGCGATACTGCAAAAATTAAAAGAATTGGGTGTCGACTATGCGCAGGGATACGGCATTCATCGCCCTGAGCCCTTGGCGCTGCTGTTTGCCGAGCCCAGGGTGACGGGCCTCGCCGGTATCGCGCGTTAGTTGTTTTGAAATCCCGTATAAAATACACCCCATGCCTTCTCCCATTCAGACCGTGCTGGCCGGTGATGTCGGCGGTACAAAAACTTTGCTTGCCTTGGCGCACTGGGATGCCGGGCAGCTATGCATTGAGCGCGAAGCGCGCTTCATCACCGGCGATTACACAGCGCTCACCCCGATGGTGCGTGAATTTCTGGCCGGGGCCACGCCGCACGCAGCCTGTTTCGGTCTGGCATGCCCCATCAGCGGCCGCCGCATCAAACTCACCAATGCCGAATTCTGGATCGATGCGGACGAGATCGCGCGTGATTGCGGCATCGCTCAAGTGCGCTTGCTCAACGATTTTGCCGCCATCGGCTACGGCTTGGATGCGCTGGCGGCGGGCGAATTGGAAATCCTGCAAAGCGGTACGATCCGTCCGCAAGCGCCGCGCGCCTTGCTCGGCGCCGGCACTGGCCTGGGCCAGGCGATTCTGGTTTGGCAAAACGATCGCTACGAAGTGCTGAGCACCGAAGGCGGCCATGCCGATTTCGCGCCGGTCGATGAAATGCAAATCGAATTATGGCGCGCGCTCGGCGCGCAATACGGCCATGTCTCCTATGAACGCTTGCTATCGGGGCAAGGCTTGAACGATATATTCCATCATCTCGCCGCGACCCGCAGTCCCCCGTCCGAATTACTTGCCGCGCTGCAAGGCGCAGCCGACCCGGCTGCCATCATTTCCGAGTTCGGCTTGAGCCGGCGTGATTCCATCGCGGAGGAAACGCTGGAATTATTCGCGCGCATCTACGGCCAGCAAGCCGGCAATCTCGCGCTCACCACCCTCGCCGAGGGCGGCGTCTATATCGCCGGCGGCATCGCGCCCAAGCTGATTCAGCTACTAAAAGCAGGCGGCTTCATGCAAGCATTCCGCGCCAAGGGGCGCTACCGGGAATGGCTATCCGGTTTGCAGGTCGCCGTGGTGATGAATCCGAAAGCAGGTTTGCTGGGCGCGGCGCTTAAGGCCTTGGCCGCTACAGATAAATGAAACTCGCTCTGAATTCGTCCCCTCTCTCCTAACGCTCTCCCCGTTTGCGGGGAGAGCGGGACTTAGGCTCGCTGCGCGAGTTTCATGCTAGCCGCCGGTCGATGACATGAAGCGCACCACCTTCGCCGGCTCCTCGCGGAACTCATGCCGTTCCGGTTTGTGCGCGATGGCTTGCAGAATCGCCTGTTCGATATCTTTATCGCTCGCGCCCTCGCGCAGCAATGGGCGCAACTCAACACGGTCATCTTGGCCCAAACACATATAAAGCGTGCCATCCACCGCAAGGCGCACGCGGTTGCAGGTGTCGCAGAAGTGCTGGGAAATCGGCGTGATGAAACCCACTGAAAATGCGCCATCCGGCGTTTGCAGGTAGCGCGCCGGACCGCCGCCGGAGGGGCTGCCGTCTACCAAGCCAAAACGTATGCGCAGCCGCTCTTTTACCGGCTGCAAATCCAGATGCCGGGCCTGACGGCCGGTGTTGCCCATCGGCATGGTCTCGATCAGCCGCAGTACATAGCCCTGCGCGATGCAGTATGAAACCATCGTGTCGATTTCATCGTCATTGACGCCTTGCAGCGCCACCATATTGATTTTGATGGGTGTGAAGCCTGCGCGTTGGGCCGCATCCAGCCCAGCCAGAATCCTGGGCAAGACATCGCGGCCGGTCACCTGCGCGATGCGTTCTGCGCTTAGGGAATCGAGGCTCACGTTGATGCGCGAAATGCCGACTTGGAACAGGGCGGCTGCATGCTTGTCGAGTTGCGTGGCGTTGGTGCTGAGGGAGAGATCGTCCAGGCCGGGCAGTTGTTTCAAGCGTCCCGCCAAATCGGGCAAATTCCGGCGCAACAGCGGTTCGCCGCCGGTGAGGCGCACGCGCGACACCCCCAAGCGGGCGAAGGCGCCCACCACGCGCTCGATTTCGTAAAAGCTCAGCCAATGCGCGGGCTCTTCGAAATCCTGGAAACCCTCCGGGATGCAATAGGTGCAGCGCAGGTCGCAGCGGTCGGTCACCGACAGGCGCAGGTATTCGATGGCGCGGCCAAAACGGTCAATTAACATGATGGCTGGCATTATAGCGTTATATTTGGCAGAATATAACCCTTTGGGGCGGCAAATTTTTAACCTAACAACGGTTTTTTGCCACAGAGAACACAGAGAACACAGAGGTCACAGAGAAAAGCTCGACAGACACATTGTTTTTGGTACCCCCTTTA
>JACRIU010000051.1 GCA_016235775.1 Hydrogenophilales bacterium | reverse complement strand
GCAAGGCGGTGGTGCTGTTCTTCGGCTACACTCACTGCCCGGACGTGTGCGCTACCACGCTGGCCGATCTGGCGCAGGTGATGCGGCTGCTCGGGAGTGATGCCGATAAAGTGCAGGTGCTGTTCATTACCGTTGATCCGGAACGCGACAAAGCGGAGATGCTGGCGCAATATGTTCCCGCTTTCCACCCGTCGTTCCTTGGGCTGTATGGCGATGCGCAAGCCACGGCGCAGGCCGCCAAGGCATTTTATGTGGCATACCAGAAGCGGTCGACCGTATCCGGCTACAATATGGATCATAGTGTCGGCGCGTTTCTGGTTGACCCCAACGGCAAGGTGCGGTTGCGCGCGCCCCTTGCACAGCGCGCCGACTGGCTGGTTGACGATATCCGCTTGCTGCTTGGCGGGGCGTAGTCAGAAGACAGAAGACAGAAGACAGAAGACAGAAGACAGAAGACAGAAGACAGAAGACAGCCGTAGGGTGGGCTACGCCCACCATGTCGGGCATAGCCCGACCTACATTTAGTTACGGTTCGTTTGGCTTAGGGAGGATATGAATGAAAATTCTGCTGGTGGACGACCACGCATTGTTCCGCGAAGGGATGCGTTATGTGCTTCAGCAATTGCCCGAAGCGGTCGACATATTGGAGGCGGGGAATTTCCCCGACGGCCTGAAGCTTGCCGAACAGAATCCCGAGTTGGACCTGGCGTTGCTGGATTTGAATATGCCCGGCAGCGAAGGCCCGATATCCATCAGGTTTTTTCATCAGCACTATCCGCATATTCCGGTCGTGGTGGTCTCCGGCGAAGAAGGCCGCGGCTATATGAAAAAGGTAATGGATTATGGTGCGATGGGTTTCGTGTGCAAGAGCTCGACCGCCCCGGTGATGTTGAGCGCATTGAATCTGGTGCTTTCCGGCGGGGTGTATATCCCGCCGCAAATATTGCAGCAGCATGGCATGACGGCTGATAGCGAACCGGAGCCGGCAGACCGGCGCAGCCTGAATACCAATGAATATGGGTTGACCCAGCGCCAGATGGAGGTGCTGACGCATCTGGCGGCAGGGTTGTCCAACAAGGAAATTGCCGGGGCAATTCGTCTCGCCGAAGGAACCGTCAAGATCCATGTGGCGGCAATCTATCAAATCCTGCGTGTTGGCAGCCGCATGGAAGCCGTGCGCGTGGCCGGCAAGCTCGGGTTGTTTGGTGGCGCCGGCTCATGACCGAAGCGGATAACATTCTGCCCGGCAGCAAATTGTTCAACTTGCTGCGCGAATCGCGCTGGCTGCTGCTGGTCGCCTGCGCGCTGTATTTCACCATTGCGTTGTATGGCTACAATCCTGCCGACCCGGCGTGGTCGCACAGCGCCAGCCGCGCATTGACCGGCAATCCGGGCGGGGCGCTGGGCGCATATCTCTCCGACCTGCTGTTTTACCTGTTTGGATTTTCCGCCTGGTGGTGGGTGTTGTTCATGCTGCAACGCGTATGGGCGGGCTATCACGAGTTGCGCGCCGATAGCATCTTCAGCAAGCGGGCATGGTGGGTTTCAGTCGCGGGGTTTGTGGTGTTATTGCTCGCCAGCAGCGCGCTCGAGGCGATTCGCCTGTACACGCTGAAAGTTGTGCTGCCGCTGGCGCCGGGCGGAATGCTTGGCGCGATAATCGGCGATGCGCTGGCGAGGTTGCTCGGCTTTACCGGCGCGACGCTGCTGCTGCTGGCGCTGATCGCCACCGGCTTCAGTGTGTTCAGCGGGTTGTCCTGGTTGCGTTTCGTCGACCGGCTGGGCGCGATGCTGGAAAACGCATATCAATGGGCGTGCCTGGCCTGGCAGACGCGGCAGGACAGGCGCATCGGCGCGCAGGCGATGAGCGAGCGTATCGCCGTCGTCGAAGAAGAGAAGAAACGTGTCGAGGAGCACCAGCCCATCCATATCGAAATGCCGGTGTTGGAAGTGGCCAGGTCGGCGCGGGTGACCGAAGAAAAACAAGCGCCGCTGTTTGCCGAAATGCCGGATTCGCCGCTGCCCCCATTGCACCTGTTGGATCCGTCTACCCAGCAGGTCGAGGTGGTGTCCGCCGATACGCTGGAATTCACTTCGCGCCTGATCGAGCGCAAGCTGAAAGATTTCGGCGTGGAGGTCAAAGTGGTCGCCGCCTATCCGGGGCCGGTGATTACCCGCTATGAAATCGAGCCCGCCGTCGGTGTAAAGGGCAGCCAGATCATCAATCTGGTGAAAGATCTTGCCCGCGCGCTGTCGGTGGTCAGCATACGCATGGTCGAGACCATCCCCGGCAAGGCTTACATGGCGCTGGAACTGCCCAACGCCAAACGCCAGATCGTGCATTTGTCGGAAATCCTCGGCTCGCAGGTTTATGCCGACATGGGTTCCGCGCTGACCATGGCGATGGGCAAGGATATCGCCGGCAAGCCGGTGGTGGCCGATCTGGCCAGAATGCCCCATGTGCTGGTGGCGGGCACCACCGGTTCCGGCAAGTCGGTGGCGATCAACGCGATGATCTTGAGCCTGCTGTACAAGAGCACGCCGCAACAGGTGCGCCTGCTGCTGGTTGATCCGAAGATGCTGGAGCTTTCCGTTTATGAAGGCATCCCGCACCTGCTGGCGCCGGTGATTACCGATATGCGCCAGGCCGCATCGGGGCTCAACTGGTGCGTGCAGGAAATGGACCGGCGCTACCGGCTGATGTCTGCGCTCGGTGTGCGCAACATTGCCGGTTACAACCAGAAGGTGCGCGACGCCATCAAGGCCGGGCAACCGCTGACCAACCCGTTCACGCTCACGCCGGATAACCCGGAGGCGCTCGAAGAACTGCCGCTGATCGTGGTGTTCATCGACGAGCTCGCCGACCTGATGATGGTGGTGGGCAAAAAAATTGAAGAGCTGATCGCGCGCTTGGCGCAAAAAGCGCGCGCTTCCGGCATCCATCTGGTGCTGGCCACACAACGGCCGTCAGTGGATGTGATCACCGGATTAATCAAAGCCAACGTGCCGACACGCGTGGCGTTCCAGGTGTCGAGCAAAATCGATTCGCGCACGATACTCGACCAGATGGGCGCGGAAGCCTTGCTCGGGCAGGGCGATATGCTGTACCTGCCGCCCGGCACCGGCTATCCGCAACGCGTACATGGCGCGTTCGTGTCCGACCAGGAAGTGCACCGCGTCGCCGAATACCTCAAGGCGCAAGGCGAACCGCAGTACATCGACGGCGTGCTGAATTCGCTGGATGAAGCGGAAGAGGGCGGTGAAGGTCCGACGAGTCTGGATACGGAAGCCGACCCGCTGTATGACCAGGCGGTGGAAATTGTCGTGAAAAACCGCCGCGCTTCAATCTCGCTGGTGCAGCGCCATTTGCGCATCGGCTACAACCGCGCCGCACGTTTGCTGGAACAAATGGAGAAAAGCGGACTCGTAAGCAGCATGGCCACCAACGGCAACCGCGATCTGCTGCTGCCGAAACGCGAGGAATGACGCCCCCCCCG
>JACRIU010000050.1 GCA_016235775.1 Hydrogenophilales bacterium | reverse complement strand
CGGCTGGGTTCGAATGGCCAAGGCGCGGATGCGGCCGAGCACTGCTTTTTCTTCCTCGCTGGAAAGCATTTGATCCAGCTTTTGGCGCGCATTGGTGAAATTGACGCCGTAGCCGTAGAAGCGCTGCAGCTCTTCATCCTTCTCGAAATTATCGTGCGTGTTGACGATGGTGTGCATGGCGATGATGCGCTGGCGCAGCGAGTCGCGCATCACGCTGGCGAGCTCCACTTTTTTGTTGTTCTCATTCACGATGCGCTCGAGCCGGCCGTTGATGGAGGACATTTGCGTCAACCCCACCACCGCCAGCGAAACCATCAGCGCCAACACCAGCCCGAAGCCGGTGCCGACGGAAAACATCATGTGTTTGGAAAACATGGATCGAAATCGAAGCAAGTGCGATAAGCGAGAATTTAATACCCGTTGCGGGGAAATGACAAGCTAGCTTCGCGGGAACGCCACCACATGATCGACAATCAGGCGGATGCCGATTTTTTCGCCCAGCGCGTGGTTGTGATGGCTGGGCACCAGCGAGAGCACGCTGCCGCCGCCGGGCAGGCGCAGGGTGTAGAGAATATGCGCGCCACGGAAGGCTTTGTGCATCACTTGCGCCAGCATGGGGCTGGCGTCGTCATGCACGATGTCGTCCGGGCGCAACAGCACGTCCACCGGGCAGCCGCGCTGGCATTCGGCGGGGAAATTGCCTTCCAGAATGCCGAGCTCGATTTCGATTTTATTCTGGTTCAGCACGGTGCCCGGCAACAGCACGCCCTGGCCGATGAAGTCGGCGACGAAGCGGTTCGCCGGCTCATGGTAAAGATTGTAGGGCGTGTCCCATTGCTGGATGCGGCCTTCGTGCATGATGCCGATTTCGTCGGCGATGGCGAAGGCTTCATGCTGATCGTGGGTAACCAGGATCGCCGTGGCGCCTTCGCGTTTGAGGATGTCGCGCACTTCCAGCGACAGGCGTTCGCGCAATTCCACATCCAGATTGGAAAACGGCTCGTCCATCAACAACAAGCGCGGTCGCGGCGCGAGTGCGCGCGCCAAGGCCACGCGCTGTTGCTGGCCGCCGGAAAGCTCGTGCGCAAAGGCATGCGCCGCTTCGCTCAGATTCACCAGCGCGAGCATTTCTTCGACGCGCGCCGCGCGTGCGGCAGGGGCCAAGCCATGCAGGCCAAAGCCGATGTTGTCCCTCACATTGAGGTGCGGGAACAGCGCATAATCCTGGAATACCATGCCGATCTGTCGCCGCTCGGGGGGCAGGGTGCTGCCGCGCCGGCTTACGATATGCCCCGCGATGCGAATTTCACCCTCGGTCAGGTCGTCGAAGCCCGCGATCAGGCGCAGCACCGTGGTCTTGCCGCAGCCGGAGGGGCCGAGCAGGCAGCCGATCGCGCCTTGCGCCAACTTGAACGACAAACCATCGACCACGGTTTTGTCGCCAAAGCGTTTTACTAAATTTTCGACTTCGAGCAGCATGTTATTTTTCCGAATGCCGTACCAGCATCACGACCGGGATCAGGCCGGCTATCACCAGCGCCACGGCCGGCAGCGCGGCGCGCTCCCATTCGCCTTCCGACGTCATTTCAAAAATGCGTGTGGCGAGCGTATCCCAGCCGAAGGGGCGTGTCATCAGGGTGATGGGCATTTCCTTCATCACATCGACAAACACCAGCAATGCGGCGGTGAGCAGTCCACCGCGCAATGCGGGCAGGTGAATCCGCGTCAGCACTTGGCGCGTGCTCAAGCCCAGGCTGCGCGCGGCGTCATCCTGGCTCTTCGTGATGCGCTGCATGGCGGCGTCTACCGGCTGATGCGCCACCGCCAGGAAGCGCGCGAGATAGGCGGCGAGCATGGCCACGAGCGTGCCTTGCAGAATTTGCCCGGCGGGCATATCGATGGATTGCATGAGGGCGATATAACTATTGTCGAACCAGGCGATCAGGCTGAAGCTGCCGATGGCGAGCACCGCGCCCGGCACGGCATAGCCCAGCGTGGCCAAGCGCGTGGTGAGCTTCATTGCGGCATCGCGGTGCTGGCGCGCGGCGTAGGCAAGCCAAGTGGCGACCCAGACGCAGAGCAGGGCAGACAGCGCGCCTAACAGCAGCGAGTGATAGGCATACGAAAAGTAGCGCGTATCCAGATCTTGCGCCCACACGCTCCACGCCCATTTCACCAGCATGCCGACCGGCAGCGCGAATGCGAACAACAAAATCAATGTGCACCATGCCGCCGCCAGCCATTTCGTCTTGCCGTGCAGGGCGATGCGCGCATGGCCGCTGGCGCGGCCGGTGGGCGTGTAGCGCATGCGGTTGCGCGAGTATTGCTCGAACACGAGCAGCACGAATACGCCGGCGATCAAGAGCGAGGCGAGCTGCGCTGCGGCGGGCAGCGAGAACAAGCTGAACCAGGCTTTGTAAATGCCGGTGGTAAAGGTGTCGTAATTGAACACCGCAACCGTGCCGAAATCCGCCAGCGTTTCCATGATGACCAGGGCCACCCCGCCGGCGATCCACGGGCGGGCGAGCGGCAGCGCCACGCGATAGAAACCCTGGCGGCGATTCAAGCCGAGCGACTGCGCGGCTTCCAGCGCGCGCCGGCCTTGGGTGAGAAAAGCGTTACGCGTCAGCAAATACACATAAGAATAGAGCGCGAGCGTCATCGCGAACGCCACGCCCGCGCCGGAACGGATGGGCGGAAACCAGATCGGGCCGAACGCTTCGCGCAGCCCAGTCTGCACCGGGCCGGTGAAATCGAATACGCCGATCATGACGAAGCCGGTGACATAGGCGGGCAGCGCAAGCGGCAGCATCAGCGACCAGGAAAAAAAACGCCGGCCGGGGAAATCACATACCGCCGTGAGCCAGGCCAGCGAGACGCCAGTGCAGGCCGTGCCGGCGGCGACGACACGCGCGAGCAGCAGGGTATGGCTGATGTATTCGAACAGGACGGTTTGTTTGAGGTGCGTCCAGACATCGGTGTCAGGCGCGCCGAGATAAGTGAAGACGACGATGACGGGGGCTAGCGTGAACAGGGCAATCGAAAGTGCGGCCAGACGCCAGAAACCCCATGTGCTGGGGGGCAAAAGCGCAAAAGCGCCAGATGGCGCTTTTGCTCCGATAGATGTGGACGCAGGAGGCGTCACTTATACCCTGCGCGGTCCATCAGTTTCACGGCCGCCGCTTGCAGTTCGCCCGCTTTAGTGACGTTGATCGGGTTCTGCTTGAAGCTGCCCCAAGCGGCGACCACCGCATCGGGCTTTACCAAGGGATTTGCGGGGTATTCCAGATTCACGTCGGCAAATAGATTCTGCGCACGCTTGGAGGATAGCCATTCCAGCAGCTTGACCGCAGCTTGCTCGTGCTTTGCGTATTTGGTCACCCCCGCGCCGGAGACATTCACGTGCACGCCATTGGCGGATTGATTGGGCCAGAATAGAGCAAGCGGTAATTTAGGGCTTTTCTCGATCAGGCGGCCAAAGTAGTAGGTGTTGACGATGCCCACGTCGCACTGGCCGGCGGCGATGGCTTCCATCATCTTGGTGTCGTCGGGGAACACGTCGGTCGCGAGGTTGGCGACCCAGCCGCGCACGATTTGCTCGGATTTTGCTTCGCCGTGTTCGGCGATCATCATCGCCACCAGCGACTGGTTATAGACTTTTTTCGAGGTGCGCAGGCAGAGCCGGCCTTTCCATTTCGGGTTGGCCAAGTCTTCGTAGGTGGTCAGCTCGCTCGGTTTCAGCTTTTGCGTGTTGTAGACGAGGGTGCGCGCGCGCACCGAGAGGCCGAACCACTGATTGCCCGGATCGCGCAAATAGCCGGGAATGTTGCCGCTCAACACCTTGGACTGCACCGGCTTGAGCAGGCCTTCCTGCGCGGCTTGCCACAGATTGCCCGCATCCACGGTCAACAGCAGGTCGGCGGGGGTATTGGCGCCCTCGACTTTCAGGCGCTGCATCAGCGGGCCTTCCTTGTCGGTGATGAACTTGATTTGCACCCCGGTTTCCTTGGTATAGGCGTCGAACAAGGGCTTGATGAGCTGCTCGTTGCGGGCGGAATAGACCACGACTTCATCGGCTTGCGCGGTGCCGATGAAGCTGGTCAGCGCCAATGAGGCAATTAATAACAACCTAATAATTAATAACATACAAGATTAACCTAATGTAGAAAGTTAATAAAAATGTGCTGCTTTGAGATTTTCAGAGCCAGGCATTATCCTGGCACAAACGAGAACGATTCGCAATACTAAAAACAATTGCGAATGTGGGGGAAAAGATTGCTTAGGACAAAGGCGCGGCTTTGAAACGAATCAGCGTGATCAGCCGGCCTTCAAACCATGCGTCGAACAGGACTTGTTTGGGCTTGATCGAAACCTTGAAACCGTCTTGCTGATTGGGGGTGATGTCGTAAAACCTCAGCTTCTTGCTGTTCACGATCACTTCCATGCTCACATGCATGGGATAGTAGCCATCGAGAAACTTGCGCATGAAAGGCCCGTTGCTGATGTGATAAGTGCCATCCGGCTGCGGGTAAAGCACCTTGCTTTGCAGTGCGACGCAGATTTTCGCGTCCGCCCCCACTTGCTTGAGTTGCACGGTTGCGCCTTCCACCCAGGCTGATTCGATGCCGCGCGTGGACAGGATGCGCAACTTGCGCACGCGATCTTCGCGGAACACGATTTGGGTGGCCGGCACCCGATCTAGGTTCTCATGGCATTGACGCAATTCTCCCCAGCCGTCGAGCACGGTTTGATCGCTGAGAGTGAGCACGTTGTGGTGATGGTGAACCGGTTTGGCCGGTGGGCGGGTGAGGAACACCAACTCGCCTTCGTTGACGTCCGCCGCACTGGGGTCGGGCGGCGCGTTGAACCAATCGTCCATTTCCTGCTGGGTGTATTCGCGGGCGGGGCTGTTAAAAGCGCAAGCCAAGAGTAGCAGGACGAGCATCAGGCGAGCCATGACATTCCTCGAACTGATAAAGATGGAATTACTATGGCCCGGCCGGGCGGAGGTGTCAAACAGGAAAAAGCTATTCGGAAAGAGCGAGGCGGCGCGCGCCGTTGAAGCGCTTGGACCAGTACTTTTCGGTTAAATCGGAGACCATGACATCGCCGCTGGAGGAGCTGCTGGCGTGGATGAAGCGGTTGTCGCCGAGATAGATGCCGACATGCGAAAATGCGCGGCGCAGCGTATTAAAAAACACCAAATCGCCCGGCTTGAGCTCGGTTTTGGTGATTTGCTCGCCGTTTTGGCTAATGGCGCGCGCGTTGTGCGGCAAGGCCAAGCCGGCTGCTTGACGGAAAACATGCGCCACGAAACCGCTGCAATCGAAACCGCTGTCGGCGCTGCGTCCGCCGTATTTATAAGATGTGCCGTTCAGGCTGAGCGCATAAAGCAGCAGGTCTTGGGATTTTTCCGTCGCCGGCGCGGGGGCTGGGGCATCCGCCGCGACCGGGTCAGCCGCGTGCGATTCCGCGTGCACAAAGCCGCTGATTGCAAGCAAAATGGCTAAAATGGCTGGGGAAATGAAACACATGTGCCACATTTAAAAAGAATTTAAAGCCGATGTAAAGTGAAAATAATGACAGCCGCTTCGGGCGGGGGCGTATTCAGCTACACTTAAAGTGTTGTGAAACATTGAAATTCAACCAAGGAGAAGATCATGAGCGAAGAGCAGAACGAAGCGATCAAAGCCGAAGCCGCCACCGTGGTGGAACAGGGCAAAGACCTGCGTACTCAAGTACGGGATATCACCTTACGCGCCTTGTCGCGCCGATCCTTATCCTTGGGCGAGGTGGGCGGAGTCGTGCGCGCGGTGACCGAGGGCGTGAGTCTCGGACTCGGCCGGCGCGGCGGTGAAGTGAAAGAGGCCGCACGCGAGGCCTTGGGCGGCCTGGATGAGGCACTGAAAAAGCTGGCCGAAGTGACGCGCTTGACCATGCAGCAAGCAACCTCGCAGGGCCGGGCATTTCATGCGGAGGACTTGAAACCTGCGTTGGAAGAAATGAAACGCCTGGAAGAGACCTTCTTGTCCACGGTGTCGCAAGTGACCAATGCAGCGGGCGGGCGTATCAAGGAGGAATTTCAAGCCTTCGTCAGCCATGGCAAACGTGCGGGAACCGACTCCGGGCGTGTCATGGCGGATACCGTCGCCGATTTCAACAAGCGCTTTTTCTCCACAGTCAAAGAAGGGGTGCTTGATACCGCCGGTGCGGCGAGCGAGCTCAAGCAGCGTCTGGGAGAAGTCGGGAGCGGCATCCTGTCGGGCATGGCCGACGCCTTGCATGAAAAGACCCGGCCCGGCGACAACGAAAAGGTGCACTAATTGCTGCTTGAAACCATCAGTCTGGTGCGGGACCTCCCGCGCCTGCACGAGATTTCCTCTGTTTTAATCCGCTATGGGGGCGGCGATTTGGTGCGCCGCCTGGGCGTGGGCGGCATGCTGGAGCGCGCGGGTCGCGTACTGCACTGGAAAGAATCGGTCGAGATCGAGCACCTGGATCCTTCGCAGCGCTTTCGCCAGGGCTTGGAGGAATTGGGGCCGACCTTCATCAAGCTGGGCCAAGTCCTGGCGACGCGGGTCGATCTATTTCCGCCGAACTGGATTAGCGAACTGGAAAAGCTGCAAGCCAGCGCGCCGGCCTTGCCTTTCGAGCAGCTTCTGCCGCAAATGAAAGCGGCGCTCAAGGGGCTTGATCCGCACGCCGTCTTCGACAACCTGAACACCACGCCGCGCGCCGCCGCGTCCATCGCCCAGGTGTACGAAGCGAATCTGAAAGACGGCACGCCGGTCATCATCAAAGTGCGCCGGCCCGGCATCGAGCCCAAGATCGAGGCCGATCTGCGCATCATGTCGCACATCGCGCGCCTGGTTGAGTTGGAATTCCCCGAATCCCGGCGCTATCAGCCGCGCCAAGTGGTGCAGCAATTCACCAAATCGCTGCGGCGCGAGCTGGACCTCGCGGCCGAGGCGCGCAACATTCAGCGCTTCGGCGAAAAATTCGCCGAGGACGAAACCGTGCTGATCCCAAAAGTGTATTGGGACTACACCGGCCAAACCATGAACGTGCAGGAACGCATCGACGGCATCCCCGGCAACAAGTTATTGGATGCGGATGCGGCGGGCCTGGATCGCAAGCTGCTGGCCGATCGCGGCGCCAACATCGTGCTGCGCATGATATTGCTGCATGGCCACTTCCACGCCGACCCGCATCCCGGCAATGTGTTTTATCTGCCCGGCAACCGCATCGCGCTAGTGGATTTTGGCATGACCGGCATGCTCACCCATGAGCGCCGCAACCAAATCTCCGATTTGCTCATCTCCATTCTGACCAAGGACGAGATGGGCTTGCTGGACGTGTTGCTGGAATGGACCGGCGATTCGGTGGTGAACGAAGCCAAACTCGCCTCGGATGTGATCGAATTTATTTTCAATTACTCCAGCGTGCATCTCAAGGACATCAGCTTCGGTAATCTGCTGAATGAATTGACTGCGATGATCCGCGAGCACCATTTGGTCATGCCGTCCGATTTGACGCTCTTGTTCAAAACCTTGATCACGCTCGAAGGCCTGGGGCGCCAGCTCGACCCGGAATTCGACATGGCCGAGCACGTCGAGCCTTTCGTGAAGGAAGTGCTGCGCCTGCGCTATTCGCCCGAAGCCGTGATGAAGCGCGGCGCGCATAGCGTCAAGGACATGTTCTCAGTACTGACCGGCCTGCCGCGCGATTTGGCGAAATTCTTCAAGGAGCTGCGCCGTGGCCGGGTGCGCATCGATATCGACGTCAAGCGCTTGGAACGTTTCGGGCAACAGATCGACCGCAGCACCAACCGCCTCACCCTCGGCATCATGACCGCCTCGCTGGTGATCGGCTCTTCCATCGTGATGACCATTCCGGGTGGGCCGAAAATTTTCGGCATGCCTTTTTTGGGGTTTCTTGGTTTCTTGATCGCGGTGGTGAATAGTATTTGGATTGTGTTTTCGATTTGGCGCTCGGGGAAGGAATAGGGGGATGATCAAATGATTGATGATCTAGTTGGATTGACTGCTGCAGCGGCCACAGACATAGCCATCGATCAGGCTGCCAAGCGTCATCGTTGGGCACGTATTTTGAAGATGTTTAATGGGCTGTTAGTTTTAGCCTTTGTAATTCTGCTCGTTTACGTTACGGTCAAATACTCGTGAGTATTGTGCGCCAAGGCGCATTTTGTTTTAGGGCCGGTCATGCCCCGGCGGGGCAGTTCCTTTTTCTTGCTTGTCCAAGCAAAAGGAACCAAAAAGAAGGACACCCCGTTCGCCGGTCGCCCTGTTGGGCGACTTCCCTGCGTTGCTCGCCGGGCCGGGCGGCTGCGGAACTCGCGCTACGCGCTCAGACAGTCCTCGCCGACTTCCCCCGGCCCGGCTGCGCTACTCGGCGGCTCGCAGGGGCCCCAAGATCAACACCGGTGGCGCATCAACGATTCGAGGGTTTGTCATGAAACGATTCTTTCTTCTCTTTCTTTTGACGAGCGCCAGCGCGCTGGTCTTTGCACAAGACAGCGTCGAAGTCATCGTGCTCAAGTACCGCACGGCCGAGCAGTTGATTCCGCTCGTGCAACCGCTGGTCGGTAAGGAGGGCGCGGTGACGGGCATGCAGAACAAGCTCATCGTGCGAGCGACGGCGTCGCGCATGAAGGACGTGAAAAGCGTTATTGCCGGGCTGGATACGGCGCCGCGAAAATTGATGATTACGGTGCGCCAGAATGTCGCGCGCGAGGCTTTGGAGCAGGAAGCGAGCGTGTTTAGCCGTGGCCGAATGACAATACCTGAAACGGGTACCGAGGGCGGGTTGAAAGTCGAAGCAGGCGGCGGCAGTAACCGCATCGGGGGTAAAGTGGTTTCCACGCGCGATCTCGAAGACAGCCGCGATACGCAGCGGATTCAAGTGCTGGAAGGCAATCATGCGTTCATCCGCGCGGGGCAATCCGTGCCCTATACCACGCAGACGGTTATCCAAAACGGGCGCCATGTCACGGTGACCGAGGGCACGACTTATCGCGATGTGACCAGCGGTTTTTACGTCGTGCCGCGCATCAGCGGCGAGCAAGTCATTTTGGAAATCAACCCGCAGCGCAATACCGTCGGCGCTAGCGGCTCGGTCAATATCCAGCAAGCGGCCACGACGCTATCCGGCCGGCTGGGCGAGTGGATCGAGCTGGGCGGCGTGGGCGGGCAATCCACTGGCGGCGGCAGCGGTACGGTCTATTCCACGCGCAGCACGTCATCGGATAACCGCACCATTTTTGTGAAAGTTGAGGAAGTGAAATAAGTTTAAAAAGCTTTTTGCCACAGAGGTCACAGAGGCCACAGAGAAAAACTTTGGTTTCTTGGCATACTCTGCACATTCATGGGATGAGCCAGGCGCAGTGAGCCAGCCCTGTTTTTCTCTGTGTACTCTGTGACCTCTGTGGCAAAAGTTTTTTTGAAGAATGCAGTCCGTTGTAAAAAGGTTTTGTTTTGACTCCAGATATACATCAAATATTTTCCGGCCAAGGCCCATTGGCCGCCGCCATTCCCGGTTACAAGCTGCGTCCGCAACAGATCGAGATGGCGCAGGCGATCCTGGAAGCCATCAAGCAGCAAGACAAGCTCGTGGTCGAGGCCGGCACCGGTACCGGCAAGACGCTGGCCTATCTGGTCCCGGCGCTGCTCGCGGGGGGCAAGGTGGTGATTTCCACCGGCACCAAAACGCTGCAAGACCAATTGTTCCTGCGCGACATTCCGGCGCTGCGCGATGCCTTGAAACTGCCGGTGACGGTGGCGATCTTGAAGGGGCGCGCCAACTATGTGTGCCGCTATCACCTGGATCGTTCGCAACTCGATGCGCGCTTGTATCACCAGGAAGATGTGCGCCATTTGCAAAACATCGTGCGCTTTGCCGCCACCAGCCCCAGCGGCGACAAATCAGGCTGTAACGATGTGCCGGAGAGCGCCAGCGTGTGGGCCTATGCCACTTCCACCCGCGATAATTGCCTGGGCCAGGATTGCACCGAGTACAAAGACTGCTTCGTCATGGCCGCGCGCAAGCAGGCCTTGGCGGCGGATGTGGTGGTGGTGAATCACCATTTGTTTTTTGCCGACGTGATGCTGAAAGACGAGGGCATGGCCGAGCTGCTGCCCGCGGCCAACACCATCATCCTGGACGAGGCGCATCAGTTGCCCAGTACCGCTGGATTATTTTTCGGCACCACTTTGGGTACCGGGCAGCTCATGGAATTGGCGCGCGATTCCCGCGCCGAGGGCATCACCTCGGCCAAAGACTTTGTACCCTTGCCCGAAGCGGCGAGCGCGCTGGAAAAGACCGTGCGCGATTTGCGCTTGGTGTTCCCGCAAGAAGGCTTGCGCTTGCCTTATGAGCGGGCGCAGCGCTTCAAGGAATTCGAGCCCGCGCTGACCGGCGTGAAAGAAAGGCTGACCGATCTGGAGCATGCCTTGGAATCGCAATCCGAGCGCGCACCGGGTTTGGATAATTGCTGGCAACGTGCGCAGGCCTTGAACGCCCAACTCAAAGCGTGGCGTGAAGTGGCGGCCGCCGGCAATACCGTGCGCTGGGTCGAGGTGTATAGCCACGCCGTGCAGCTCAACACCACGCCGCTGTCCATCGCCGAAACTTTCAAAGCGCAACTCGAAGCGCCGCGCACCTGGATTTTCACCTCGGCCACGCTCGCGGTGAAAGGCGATTTCCGCCATTACCAGGAAGAGATGGGACTGGGTGAGGCCAAGACCGCGTATTGGGATAGCCCCTTCGATTACGCCAACCAGGCGCTGCTCTACGTGCCGCAACACTTGCCCGAACCGAATACGCCGGACTACACGCGTGCGGTGGTCGAGGCTGCGCTGCCGGTGTTGCAAGCCAGCGGCGGGCGCGCCTTTTTACTCTTCACCAGCCTGCGCGCGATGCGCGAGGCGCATGGGCTGCTGCGGGATGCATTTGAAAAAGCCAAGCTCGATTTCCCCTTGCTGCTGCAAGGCGAGGGTTCGCGCACCGAGTTGCTGGAGCGCTTCCGCCGTCTGGGCAACGCGGTGCTGGTCGCCTCGCACAGCTTTTGGGAAGGCGTGGACGTGCGCGGCTCGGCCTTGTCGCTGGTGATCATCGATCGCCTGCCGTTTGCCGTGCCCGACGACCCGGTGCTCTCCGCGCGCATCGAGAAAATGAACAGCGAGGGCCGCAACGCCTTCATGGAATATCAATTGCCGCAGGCGGTGATCACGTTGAAACAGGGAGCGGGGCGCTTGATTCGCGACGAAACCGATCGCGGCGTGCTGATGATCTGCGACCCGCGTTTGCTCAGCAAGCCCTATGGCAAGCGCGTCTGGCAAAGCCTGCCGCCGATGCGGCGCACGCGCGAACTGCTTGAAGTCGAACAATTCTTCGACACCCCCGCGCCGGTGCAAACGCATGCGCTGGGCTAGCGCATTCCTGATCGCGCTGCTCGGGCTGGGGGCCGCGCAAGCGGAAGTCACCACGCGCATGGTGTGGGGCGCGCAGCCCGTCGCCGGGTTTCAATACTATGCCGGCAAGCGCTTGTGGGAGGGCTTGAAAGTGGGCGATGCCCTGACCCTGGTGCGCGACGCCGGCAACCCGCATGACGCCAACGCCATCCGCATCGAATGGCGCGGCGAAATGCTCGGCCATGTCCCGCGCGCCGGGAATACCTCGGTGGCGAAACTGATGGACAAGGGCGTGAAAGTCTCCGGCCGCATCGTGCACTTGCAGCCCGGCCGCAGCCATTGGCAGCGCATTATGTTTGAGATTGTGTTGGATGAGTAAAGGGCATTGCGGTTGTGTTTGACTCGCCCATGATGTGTAAAGAAATCCAGGCTTTTTAACCCGATCAAACTGCTTGACGCCATCGACACAACCGGATTATGTGTCGATAAAATAACAAATAATCGACATGTACCGTCAATGTGACAAGGGGAGTGAAGTTGTAGCGCCGGCATCCTTGCCGGGCATGCCCGGCCCGCTAATTACATCGGGCGAGGCATGCCTCGCCCCAACCGCTTTCGGTGATGGCTGCTTTGCTTAAACCGCTGAAACCACTGTTCAAGATTTTGTCCAACTCCCGCCGCCCTATCGGGAGATAGCGGGTACTAATAGAAAAAGCGCTTGGGCGAACAGAAAAGTATTGCCAGCCATAATTTGTGAAAAGGCCGATAATAGAACCAACGCAGGAAAGATACCATGAATGAACCTCAAGCCAATTCCCCGCGCCGTCGCCTGCAAGCGCTGCTGGCGATACCGGAAAGACAGCGCACCGATTCGCAGTGGGACGAGATCAACGAGCTAGAGATATCGCTCACCTCCGCCAATCGAGTGTCGGCGCCAGAGCAAGGCAATCGGCAAAACACCGCCGCACCCACCAACCAAAACAGGCCCAACAATGGCGCGCGCGACAAAAAGTCATTCAAACGTACCCACAAGCGCCCACCAAAAGCGCCCTGATGTCCAACGAAGTTGGTCCTAGGAAGTACTCTTGGGGTACGCCACATGCCCAAGCCCAAGCCCAAGCCTACCGGCCCCGGAAATCTGGACAGCCCGATAAGCGGTAGCCTTGCCCCATAACCGGCCCTCACGGGCCAGCAAAAGGAGCAAGAGCATGGCAAAACGCAAATGGTGGAATCACTCGCCGCCCTCAAAGGCGACAAGACCCTGTCCGAACCAGAGTACCGGCTGGAAGAGCCAGTTGCTGGAGCGGGCGGCGCAGGTCTTCGGCGAGGCGGGTGGGCAAGCCGTACCGCCGGTGGATATCAAGACACGGTACGCCAAGATCGGGCAGCTGGCCCTGGGAAACTTTTTTAGAAGGCGCGCTCACCAAGGCGGCACTGCTGAGCGCCAAACGATGCTCGCACCTACCCACGACCTGCCAGTCCGCCATATAGGGGGCTCGGATCTGCGTCACTGATTTTCCGTTATTGGCGCGATCATCACCTTTCGAAATGCGGCATTACCTTTCTCACGCTCGACGCGCGATTGGTTTGGAATGGGATATTTGCCCCCGATTCTTACTTCAATGTCTTGGTGCGCGAGATATTTCCCCGCGGCATCGGCGCGCATGGCGGCGAGTCGCTTCGATGACTTGCCTGCTTCCGCCCGGGCGGCGAAGCCGCTGACCTGAACCTGGCGCACGCGCCAGCGCTTGAGCGCCCAGGCGGTGGTTTCCAGTTGCGCCGCCGCTTCGTTAGAGAGCGCTGCTTCACCGGTGGTGAAATTGATGTAGGGCAGTGGCGCGAGCGGCGGGATGATTTCGATCGTCCAGTCGTCGAAGCGTTTACGCAGCATGTTTTCCATGTCGCGCAAAGCGCCCGGTTGTCCATTGAAGGCGGGTGCGATTGCGAGCCGCGCGGTTTTCGCATCGGCGTCGATTTCGGCGGCGAGCAGCGGCAGCGGTAGCCAGTCGCGCACGGCGCTGAGCGGGTGCGCCACCGATTGGACGGCGATCGGGGAAAGTGTGGTTTCCCGCGCCGCTGGTCGCGCGTGCGCGGTTTCGATCTGATCGAGCCTCAGGCGTACCGTGCCGTTCAGACGCTGCTCCAGCGCATCTTTAACTGAAGCTTCCAGCTTAGGGTCGTAAGCGGGAGTGAGTATCACAGCATGCACACGCGTCGCGTCATCCTCGTCGCTGCGAATATCCAGGCGATCAAGCGATGCCTCGGCTGGTGCGGCGGCTTGGCGCATGATGTTCTCTACTTGTTTCGCGCGCCAGGTTTCGCGCACGCTGTCCTTGAGCGTGCGTGCGAGCGGCAACGACAGCAGCGCGAGAATGACGCCCGCCAGCAGCGTTTTCCACAGCAGTTCCTTTGGCGCGTGCAGCCGTCCCAGGCCATACCAGAGCGCGATGAAGGCGACGCTGAAAGCGATGGCCAGCATATTGGTCAGAAAGAGTAATGAAGCACCCTTGAAAATCGCCGCATTGCCGGTGGCGATGCCATAGCCCACGACGGCGAGCGGCGGCATGAGCGCGGTGGCGATGGCCACGCCGGTCACCACGCCGCCCTGGCCGCGAATAATCGCATAGCCCGCGGCGAGGCCGGAGAACACCGCGATCAGCAGGTCGAACAGATTCGGGCTGGTGCGCGCCAAAATTTCCGGCGTGGCCGGGATGAAAGGCGCGAGCTTCACGATCACGGCGGAAGTCGCCAGCGCCACCAATATGCCCACCAGCAGCGCGAGCCCGCTGCGCGCCGCCATGGCGGCGTCGGTATGCGAAATGGAAAAGCCGAACAGCACGATTGGGCCCATGAGCGGCGCGATCAGCATCGCGCCGATGATCACCGCAGTGGAGTTGAGCAGCAAGCCAAGCGTGGCGATGGCGCACGCGGCGAGCGTCAGGAAAACGAAGGGATAGCTCAGCCCGCCGCTCTTTTCCACTTCTGCCTGAATGCGCTCGGGCTCGATGCCGACGAGATGCTGGCGCCAAATTTGTTGGGCGCGCTGTGCAAGGGGATAGGTGTTCATGATGTTTACTCCGAAATGGATTGTGGCGAACGTGCGGGGCTATCCAGGCGCAGTGCCGGATGATTGCCCCACAGCGCGTAAAAGCCCTTGAGCAGGAACGGCGGCAGGAAAGTGGTGAACAGAATCACCAGCAGCAGCGCCGCATACAGGCCATCGTCGAGGATGCCTTGGGTCAGTCCGAGCTGCGCGAAAATCAGGCCGACCTCGCCGCGCGGAATCATGCACAGGCCGATGGCGTGCTGGCGCAGGCGCGCTTCGCGGATGACGAAACCGGAAAGCCACTTGCCGATCAGCGCCAGCGCGAGCAGCACGCCGAACAACATCCAGATGCGCGGCGAATGCCAATCCACCAAGCGCAGATTGATGCTGACGCCCACCAGCACGAAGAACACCGGCGCAAACAGATGCACCAGTGGCCGCGTTTCGGTTTGCACGCGATGTGCGATGTCCGGATCGGCCGCCAGCATGCGGCTGAGCGCCGCGCGGAATGGCAGCCGGATTGACGACGGCAGCTCGACGCGGAAGGTGCGGCCGAGCGCGATGCCGGCGGCGAAACCGCCCAGCAGGATCGGCGCGCCGACGGCATGCGCCAGCGCGCTGAAGGCGAGCACCAGCGCCACCACCAGCGTCAACAGCAAAGCGGGCGAATCGCTGCGGCGATCGAGCGCACCGATGATCCATGCCACCCCCTTCGCCGCGATGGGTGCGAGCAACATGAACAATAGAATGTATAGCGTGACCGGCGCGATGGCAGCGAAGCTCGCCTCGCCTTTCACCGCGATCTGATACAGAAAGGCGAGCGCGATCACGCCCAGCACATCGTCCAGCACCGCCGCGCCGAGCACGATGCGCGCCTCTTCGGAATGCTTGCGCCCCAGATCCTTCAGTACGCGCACGGTGATGCCGATGCTGGTGGCGGTGAGCGTCGCCGCGATGAACAGGCTCACCAGTTGCTGCAGGTCGAATAGCCAATAGGCGGCGGCATAAGCGCCCACCGCCGGGAAGACAAACCCGGCCAGTGCTACCGCGACCGGCTTGCTGCCCGCGCGCGTGAGGCGGTAGAGATCGGTATCCATGCCGACTTCGAACAGCAGCAGCGCGACGCCGATTTCCGCCATGGCCTTTAGCGTGGGCGCGGGCTCCACCCAGCCGAGCAGGGAAGGGCCCAGCAGCAGGCCGGCGAGCAATTCGCCCACCACCGGCGGGATGCCAAGACGGCCCGCCAGCGCGCCCATCAAGGCCGCGCCGGCGAGCAGCACAGCGAACATCAGCAGCAACTCGTGAATCGGCAGCGGCATCATGTTGCGCTCACTTCTTCGCCGCGATTGATGCGCGTGCGGATGTCGAGAATTTTGTGTTTCGCTTCAAAGAAAGCCTGCACCACGCTCGGATCGAAATGGACACAAGCGTTTGCGCGCAGCATGTTGAACGCTTTTTCCATTGGTAGCGCGGGGCGGTAGCAACGATCCATGGTGAGCGCGTCGAAATAATCCGCAACCGCCACGATGCGGCCGCTCAGCGGAATTTCGCTGCCGCGCAAGCCCGAGGGATAGCCGCTGCCGTCGAATTTTTCATGGTGGGTGAGTGCGATCTGCGACGCCATCTGGAACAGCGGCACATCCGAATCGTCCAGCAGCGCCGCGCCGATTTCCGGGTGCGTCTTCATCACCACCCACTCCTCGTCCGTGAGCGGGCCAGGCTTTTTGAGAATCGCATCCGGGATGCCGATCTTGCCGATGTCGTGCATGCGCGAGGCGTACAGAATGTTTTCGCAATAGTCGGGCGGCATGCCATAGGCGGCGGCGATCAACGCGGCGTAGTGCCCCATTCGCAGGATGTGCACTCCGGTGTCGTCGTCTTTCAGCTCCGCCGCCGCGGCCAGCCGCAGCAGCGTGCCCAGCCGCGCCTTGCGTACCGCCGCGCGCGCCTGATTGCGCTCGCGCACCACCAGTTGCAAATCGACGGCGAAACGCTCCAGTTGGGCCGAGAGCATGGGGGGAGGGATTTGTGTTGGCATGGGAACTCCAAAAATGAAACGTTGTTATCATTATTATCATATTTATCATTTAGTCAACGAAGAACTGGATGGCTTTTTATAAGTAATTGATAAATATATTTAATAAAATTAGTTTGTTTTTGTTTGAACAGAAAGCCGGGGGATATTTCTCTAAATCTCTGGCCGCTTATTTCTCATGGATAGCGAAATTAGTATTGCTATAGAAATATTTATTAACTATAGTTTTATCAGAAACCAATGAGCCGGAGGGTATTATGACTATCGCCGAAGCTGCGCCGACAATTGAAGGAAGCCAAGTACTGTCAAAAGCGGTGCTAAAGGCTGCGAGCTTGCTTGATCTTAGTCACGCCAAGTTGGCCCGAATCCTGGGTTTGAGCGCCTCGACGGTATCCCGCATGTCGGGCGGCCACTACGCGCTTTCTCAAGGCCGCAAGGAGTGGGAGCTGAGCGTATTGTTCCTGCGCCTGTTCCGTTCCCTTGATTCCATCACGGGCGGCCGCGAGAACGACGCGCGGGCATGGCTCCATAGCAAAAATGCAGCGCTTGCGGGCGTTCCGGCCGACATCATGGAATCCATTCAGGGCTTGCTCCGGGTTGTGGATTATCTTGACGCCGTCCGTGGTCGCGTCTGAGCTGTTTCATTTCGCGGGCGAGGTTTGGCGCGCCGTCGAGGCGCAGCACAAAGTATCGACCATGCGCTTGGTGGACAACGATCTCCAGCAACAGGCGCTGCTGGAGAGCCTCATCGAAACCGGCAAACCGCCGCTCGCGGCCGGTACCGAAGGCTTGCACTGGCTGCTGGCCGCGCCGTTCCGCTATAGCCCGCCCCCCGGCGGAAGCCGATTTCGCGCCGCCTTGGATACCGGTGTTTTTTATGGCGCGCTGCAGCGCCGCACGGCCTGTGCGGAGTGCGGATACTGGCGCTGGCGCTTTGTGCAGGACAGCGCCGGCTTGTCGCGGATGGATGCTCACCCCATGAGCCTGTTCGACGCCAAGGTGCAGTCCCCGGCGCTGGATTTGCGCGCGTCGCCTTACGATGCGCAGCGTTTGCAGTGGACGGATCCCGTCAACTATGCCGCTACCCAAGCCATCGGCCAGGAGGCGCGGCAAGCCGGCGCCGGCGCTATCTTGTACGAGTCGGTGCGCGACCCGGAGCGGGGCGGCTGTGCCGCCGTGCTTTCACCGGGCGCGTTCGTGCCGGGGCAGGAGCCGCTTGCGGAAACCTGGTATCTCAGCGTCACGGCAAACGGTGCAGTCTGGCAACGGGACCGCGCGACGGCGTTCAGTTTCAGATGGGCTTGAAAATCGCTCGCTACGATCCTTTCGATTCGCCATTTCTGCAACCGATCATCGCAACCAAATGCGGTTGCCGCGCAATACAATTATTTATATGTTTTTCGAATGAAAAATAAATTTCAGAAAAAGTCCCAGTGCACCAGCAAGGCAGAATAAGCGGCGGCCTGTGCAACTGTCTTTGCTTGCTAAAGTGTTTTGATATATGGCTAAATACGGCTACTTTTATGGAGATAGGCATTAGCTATGCAAATAGTCAAACCACAGATCACCCCTGAAATTCTGAATCTCATTGCTGAAATCGATGAGTTCAAAGGTGGTTGGAAGGCTTTTCGCAATCTTGCTCCGGAGCGGCTGGAGGCACTGCGCCGAGTAGCGACCGTGGAAAGCGTGGCCTCTTCCACCCGAATCGAAGGGGCAAAACTGACGGACCGGGAAGTTGAACACCTGCTACAAAATCTGGAACAGCAAAAATTCACCACCCGCGATGAACAGGAGGTGGCCGGTTATGCGGAAGTGATGCAGTTATTGTTTGATTCCCACAACACCATTCCGCTGACCGAGAACCACATCAAGCAACTACATGCGCTGCTACTCCGGCACAGTGAAAAGGATGAACGTCATCGGGGAGGATATAAAACGCTATCCAATAGCGTGGCAGCGTTCGATCAAAACGGAAAAGAGATCGGCATCATTTTCGAAACCGCTACCCCATTTGCAACACCCATGCAGATGCAGCAGTTGGTGGAATGGGCCAACCAGGCGCTGACAGATAAATTTCTGCATCCATTGTTGGTGGTAGCGATGTTTGTGGTGCGCTTTCTGGCCATTCACCCGTTCCAGGATGGTAATGGCAGGTTGTCGCGAATATTGACCACGCTGCTCCTGCTGAAGACAGGCTATGTGTATGTGCCATACAGCTCGATGGAAAGTGTGGTGGAAGCCAACAAAGACGGCTATTACCTGGCCTTGCGCCGAACCCAAACAACTTTGCAGCAGGATGAACCCGAATGGGAACACTGGCTGCTGTTTTTCCTGCGGACGCTGAAAAAACAAAAAGATAATCTGCTGAAAAAAGTCGAACGCGAACAATATTTCCTGCAAGCCATGCCGCAGTTGGCGGCGGATATTTTGGAACTAGCCAAAGAAAACGGCAGAATCACCACCGGCGAAATCCTGCTGGCAACCCAAGCCAAACGCGCCACGATCAAGAATCGGCTGGCAGAATTGGTCAGCAGTCATTTGCTGGAACAGCATGGTCAGGGTAAAGGAACGTGGTATGCCCTGCCAAATTCAGCTGCGATAGAAACGGCGGGGAGCGGTAAATGAGTGAGAGCAAGATCGGCTAAGCCTTCCGCACAATTGGGAATGCGATAGACCATGGTGGGTGCAGTTGTTGTGTGTATCTGATTCATTGTTCTTGGCTTTTAAGAAAATCGTGGTCTGTCCCTCGTTGCTATTTTGCAGTTGCCGCTCAATACAAATACTTGTATATTTCTGGAATAAAAATCAAACCCGTGGAGTTCCTGGGCGATGCGCTCGATGCCTTGCGGAGCTTCCCGCCACAGGCGCGGCGCGCGGCGGGGTTTGAGGTTGATCGTGTGCAACGAGGTTTGGAGCCCGGTGACTGGAAGCTCTTGGCGGCAGTTGGCAAGGGAGTAAAAGAAATCCGAATCCGGGATGAAGCCGGAACATTTCGCGTGGTGTATGTGGCAAAGCTGGAAGATGCGGTGTACGTGCTGCACTGTTTTCAGAAAAAGACCCAGCGCACCAGCAAGGCCGATATCGATTTGGCCACGGATCGATACAAGGCGCTGATAAGGAGCAAGCGATGAAAAAAAACCGATATGAAAGCGTGTGGGATGCAATCGAGGACACGCCGCAGCAGGCCGCGAGCATGCGCGCGCGTTCGCATCTTATGATCGAACTCGCCGAACTGATTCGCCGCGAAGGCTGGACGCAAAAAGCGGCGGCGGAGCGGTTCGGCGTGACGCAGCCGCGCATTTCCGACTTGATGCGCGGCAAAGTGGATCTTTTTTCTCTCGATACCTTGATCGATATGGCCACCGTGGCGGGACTCTCGCCGCGGATCATGATCCGCAAGGCAGCGTAAGCGGCCTGCGTTGTTGTGGCTGCCGATTCATTGAGCGTTAAGCGGCAGCGCGCCGCTCTGGTTCGACGGAAAGTTTCATTCCTACTGCTTTGAGCACAGCGAGCAATGTCTTCAGTGTCGGATTTCCCTTGGGCGACAGCGCGCGATACAGGGCTTCGCGGCTGATGCCGGCTTCGGTGGCCACGGCGCCCAGCCCGCCGTATGCCTCGGCGACGGTGCGAAGCGCAAGCAAACCTGCCGCGCGGTCGTCCGGGTTATCCAGGGACTCCATCGCGGCTTTCAAGTATTCGACTGCAAGCTCCCGATCCGCTCGCAGCTCCGCGATTTCCCGCTCGTGGTGCGATACTGCGCCAACTAGTTTCTTGCTCATGCTTGCCTCCGTTTCCAATCCGCCCAATATGTTTTGGCGGTCTTGATGTCAGTGCTCTGCGTCTTCTTCGTGCCGCCGCACAACAAGATCACGATACGCTGTCCATGGCGGCCAAAGTAAACCCGATAACCCGCACCGAGGTGTTCGCGCAATTCGAGAACCCCGTCGCCAACGGGCTCACAGTCACCGAAAATACCCGCCTCCAAACGCTTGAGGCGGATGCGAATCTTGGCTTGCGCCTGCTTGTCTCGCAGCGATTGGAGCCACTCGGTGACCGGCTCCGTACCATCATTGGCCTGATATCGAAAGACTTCGATCATTAAACTAATGTAGCTTATAAGTTACATAATTGCAAGGTGATGTAGCCGGAAAACCGAAAACCATGCTCTGTCCCTAAATAGCCTAAGGTAGATCGTGTGCAACGGGGTTTGGCGCCGGGTGACTGGAAGCCCTTGGCGGCAGTTGGTAAGGGAATCAAAGAAATCCGAATCCGGGATGAAGCCGGAACATTTCGCGTGGTGTATGTGGCAAAGCTGGAAGATGCGGTGTACGTGCTGCACTGTTTTCAGAAGAAAACCCAGCGCACCAGCAAGGCCGATATCGATTTGGCCACGGATCGATACAAGGCGCTGATAAGGAGCAAGCGATGAAAAAAAACCGATATGAAAGCGTGTGGGATGCAATCGAGGACACACCGCAGCAGGTCGCGAGCATGCGCGCGCGTTCGCATCTCATGATCGAACTCGCCGAGTTGATTCGCCGCGAAGGCTGGACGCAAAAAGTGGCGGCGGAGCGGTTCGGCGTGACGCAGCCGCGCATTTCCGACTTGATGCGCGGCAAAGCGGATCTTTTTTCTCTCGATACCTTGATCGATATGGCCACCGTGGCGGGACTCTCGCCGCGGATCATGATCCGCAAGGCAGCTTAAAGGGGCTTGCGCTGTTTTTCCGCTGCACTCCATGCGCCATCTCGACCGATACAGCCTTCTAGCGCATTCGTACTGAAAGTGGAAGTTCAAGCACCGTTGTGCGATCGTCTCTTACTCGGCCTAAGCGGACTTCGGTGATGTATTGAAAAGCCGTTAGTTCGATCTGCACGAAAGTCCGCTTCTAAAATCACTTGACTCATAGTGTTCCGGAAAATATTTTGAGCCTAGCCCCTTGAACTATTCATAGCTGGACTTGAATTGAGCGCACGAAGTGTAGCCACGGTGCTGGCGACGTTCCCCACTCAGGCACCTCAAAACCTAGGTCGACTTGGCCTGCGAATAGCGCGACATTCCACCCTGTGGGGTGAACGGTGCTTCCATACGCGATGCCGTCGAGTCGCCCCTCTTCAAATTCGAAGTCTCGGAAGAATTCCGTCACAACCTGCGATGGCAGATAGTCCACATGGATGCGCTGGTCGCGGGCGACCGGTGTCATTACGTCATCGGCAAAGCGAATTAGAAAACGCAATGCAAGCCGGTCTGTTCTTTCAGCATCGGAGAATAAGCCGGGCACATCTGGCAAGTGCCGCAGGTCGAGCACTCGTAGCGGGCGTGCGATCTTCCACTGTCCGACGCGTGCTGTGTTCGCATGAGTCTCAACGAGTGCAGTCTTGGCAGTCGAGGCGAGATACATCATCGGTATACCTGGTGGGTTCATCCGGTTGCTTTGCAGGGCTAGATGCACCGGTGGTGGCCCAAAGTCGACAGCGCTGACTTTCCTCCCTCGATCAATACCTGGTCGAGCCCTCCAAAGCCTCGTATTTACAGGTAATTCTCGGACAAGTCCCAAACGCTGGCTAATGCGCGCAATCGTTTCAAGAAGGGAAGCAGGCGTATACGAGTCCCGATCATCGGTTCCATCAGAGTGGAAGAAGAAGCGCCGCTTGTGTTTGACTGTTTCGCAGAACCTTTCCCAACTTGTTCGGAGCGCGACATCATGGTCTAACGTGAGCCAGTCGTATTCGCACCACGTCTCATCAGTCAGCTCGCCCAAGAGTGCATAGAAGAGGCGATCCTTGTTGTCACGGGGAAGCGACAGGCCAACCTCGTCAAACAGAATCTCTGTGGTATCCCATGTCTTACCTTGATATCCACCTTCGGCACTTTCGTAAGGCAGCTGTTCGACTGCGAATCCCCAATATTTCTCCAGACAGGACTGTATGTGCTGGCATAGTTTAGAGAGTTCGCAAGTCGGGGAGTCGAACTTTCCGCATGCATCACAGCCTCTAGGACCATTTGTCTCGCGTATCCAGGAGCGCAAATCATCGTCATCAAAACAGGATGAACAAACGCGTTCGATGGTCATGCAGTATCCCCTTATGAGCCGAGAGCTAAGCCCACATTCGAGTGGTTTAGCTAAACGCCTATAAGTCTATATTCAATTTATTTTTATAGACTTTTAATCGTCCCTCCGCGCGCTCTACGAATTGGGAATAGAACAACACCTCTATATATAACTCACCGTACTGTTTATTTGTTACCAAGTCTGATATACCGCCGGTATCAAAATAACCAAGACTACTAGGAAACTTTTTGAAAGACCCTGGCATTCTTGTCTCATCTAAAGTATCACCAATCAAATATCCGTAGAATTTCTTGATTTTCCCATTCGATTTTGCCGCTAGTAATCGCGCATATTGGTACAAATCATTTATGTGATCCTGTAGTTCGACACCTGGCGCCTTAAACTCAATAATTATCGCCGAGCCCTCTTGATTGAAGATCGCTATATCAGGACGCTTTTTGCTGTGTTCTTGATTGTTCTTGGCAAACAAAGCTTCCAAGCTTGAATCAACATCGGAATCAAAAAGCTTTCCGGTATCATTCCAAGGAATGGACGCAAGTGATTTGTCGGACGCGATGTGTTGGAAGTAATGGTATTCCTCATTGAGAAGCCAAATATCATGATCTACTGATTCATTACTATCTTTTCCCACTAGTGTCCGGTTAAATTCAAAACAACATCAATTGGTTAGTGACTGGCTGCACGATGCTTCTGTTACCCAGTGGCTGAAAGGCGCATGAAATAGGGGTTTTCTCAAAAATTGAGACCGACAATATCTGTAACAAAGT
>JACRIU010000052.1 GCA_016235775.1 Hydrogenophilales bacterium | reverse complement strand
TCTCGCCCTCTCCCCCGCCCCCTCTCCCACAAGTGTGAGAGGGGAGTTTTTCTCTTGTGCAGATGTTTACAAATTCTGAGAGAGTTTGGCTAGCTGATGTCGCAAACCCTGGAACAAATCATCGCCCCCCACGCCGGCAAACCGGATGAGTTGCTGGTGCTAGCCGAGCAGTTGATGGATCGCTATCGCGCCATCCCCACGGCCGCCTTGCCGCTGATGCAGCAGCAGCTTGGGCTGACCGCAACCGAGATTCAATCCGTGCTGAGTTTTTATCATTACCCGGTGTTGGATGCGCCGATCAAATGCCACGTGGAAGTCTGCCGCGCCTTGAGCTGCCATTTAAAATCCGCGGACGCGGTGCTGCGCCATCTATGCGATAGCTTGGGTGCAAAGCCCGATCAGGTGTCTGACGATGGCCGCTTGTTGATTGCGCGGGTGGATTGTCTGTCCGATTGCGACCGCGCCCCCGCGGTGCATATCAACGGCGAGCACGTTGCTGCAACGGATTGGGATGCCTTGGTGAAACGCATTCAGGCGGAGCTGACATGAGGCCCTTGCCGCCCCCTGTGCTGACGGGCAATGCGCCTGTGGCCGATCGCTTGCGCGAGTATTACCTGCACTACCCTTTTCATGCCTTGCAAAAGGCGCTCGCGCTCTCCCCCCACGACATCATTACCGAACTCAAGGCATCCGGCTTACGCGGCCGGGGGGGCGCCGCCTACCCGCTGGGCCGGAAGTGGGAGTGCGTGCTGCAACAGCCCGCGCCGGTGCGCTATGTTGTCGCCAACGGCGAGGAAGGCGAACCGGGAACCTTCAAGGATCGCGTCTTGCTGGAGCGGAATCCGCTGGCGGTGCTTGAGGCGATGATTATTGCGGCCTATACGGTGCGGGCGCGCGCGGGCTACATTTACCTGAATCACAGCTACCGGCAGATCGAGCAGGCGCTGCAAACTTTGCTAAGCTGGCTGCGCGAAGATCAACGCCTGGGCGGCAACATTTTCAAGCGGCAATTCGATTTTGATATCCAGGTGCGGCGCGGCCCATCTCGTTATATCTCCGGTGAAGAAACGGCCTTGTTCCGCGCCCTGGAGGGACGGCGCGCCGAACCATCGAGCCGCCCGCCCTACCCCACCGAGCAAGGCTTGTGGCACAAGCCCACGATTATCAACAATATTGAAACGCTCAGCTGCGTCGCGCTGATCCTGGAAAAAGGCAGCAAGTGGTTTACTACTTTGGGGCCGGTGAACAGCCATGGGCCCAAGCTGTTTTGCCTCTCCGGTGATATAAAAAATCCGGGCGTGATTGAAGCTGCCATGGATGCCAGTTTGCGCGATCTGATCGCCTGGGCCGGCGGCGCCATCGGCGCCTTCAAGGGCGCCATGGTCAGCGGACCTTCCGGGAGTTTGTTTCTGCCGGACGATCTGGATAAACCGCTCACGGTGCAGAACGGTTGCGGCAACGGCACGGTAGTCGTTTTCAACGACACGCGCTGCGCCGCCGATCTGGCGCGGCATGTCACCGATTTCTTTTTCACTGAACACTGCGGCCAATGTTTGCCGGGGCGCGAATCGATGAAGCAGGCCAAAGCGCTGATGGATAATCTCGAACGAGAGCCCAGCTTGGCGCCGCTGCAAAAGCGCTATGGCGAGTTGCATGCGCTGTTGCTGAATAGCAGCAAGTGCGGGTTGTGTTCGTCCGGCACGGCGATGGCGCCCGCTTTGATGCAGGCTTTCCCCGAGGACTTTAACCGGCATATGCACGGTAGATGCGCGGTATGCGGGAGCGTCGCATGAACCCAAAAAATCTTTTCACCGCGGAGGACACAGAGGACGCGGAGGAAAAGCACAGCCGGGGCTGTTTTAGCACTTCGCCTGCTAGTGAGTGTGCCCGTTTCAGTATGCATTTGGTTTACTCCGTGTACTCTGTGTACTCCGTGGTTCAATAGTTTCTTCAAGAGATGAGCCGATCCATGAGCCCAACCCTGTGCCAGGTCAGCATTGACGGAGAAAAGATTTCCGTTCCCGTTGGCACTTCAATCCTGCAGGCGGCGCAACAACTCGGCATCGACATCCCCACACTGTGCTTCGACCCCCTGCTCACGCCCGAAGGCGTGTGCCGTTTGTGCTGCGTGGAAATCGACGGCATGCATGGCTTGGTCTCCTCCTGCACGACTGCCGTGCATGAAGGCATGCAGGTGCATACCACCACGGACAAGGTGCGGGAAAATCAGCGTCAGATTCTGCGGATGGTGCTGCAAAATTTCGGCACGGCGGGCCGCAACGATCCGGCCCAGGCACACTACGCCACCCTATGCCGCATGGCCGAAGCGGCGGGTTTGTCTCCAACGGATATCAAAACCCAAGAAGCGCATTACCTCACCCGCCACGATCCCTTGCTGGCGATCTCGCCGGAGCGCTGCATCCAATGCAATCTCTGCTTCCGCTATTGCGAGTACCTGCATGGTTTTCATCCAAGCGAAATTCTGGATATGGGCGGTGCGCGCCAACTGTCGTTTGCCATGGGGATGCCCTTGGCCGAGGGCCAGTGCGATCACTGCGGCGGTTGCGTCGATCATTGCCCGACCGGCGCCCTGGTGGAGAAATGGCGCGTCACCCACGGCCCGGCGGATTATCAAGCGCCTTCGATCTGCACCTATTGCGGCACCGGTTGCGCCTTGCAAGTGCAGGTGAAGGACGGCGTGCCGCTGGGCGCGCAGCCCGTCTTTGCCAAGGACAGCGTAAACCAGGGACAGTTGTGCGTGAAGGGGCGCTTCGGCTTGGATTTCGTCAGCCATCCGGATCGGATCACCCAACCCCTGATCCGCGAGCGGGAGGGGCGAACACTGGATTGCTTCCGCGCAGCGAGCTGGGATGAGGCGCTGGATTATGCGGCGCGCGAGTTCAAGCTGATTCGCGATCAGGATGGCGGCGACAAACTGGCGGTGCTGAGTTCTGCCCGCGCCACCAATGAAGAGAATTATCTGGCGCAAAAATTCGCGCGCGCGGTTTTCAACACCAACAACATCGACAACTGCGCGCGCATTTGTCATGCCCCCTCAGTCGCAGGGCTGACCGCCGCCTTCGGCAGCGGGGCCGCGACCAATTCGCTGGATGAGATTGAGGGCGCGGATTGCATCCTGCTCATCGGCGCCAACCCCACCGAAGCGCATCCGGTGATCGGCCATAAAATCAAGCATGCGGTTAGGCACAAGCACGCCAAGCTGATCGTGATCGACCCGCGCACCATCTGGCTTACGCAGATTGCAGATGTGCATTTGCAACTGCGCGCAGGCAGCAACATCGCCTTGCTCAACGGCATCCTGCGCGCGTTGATTGAAGAGAACCTGATCGACGCAGCGTTCATTGCCGCGCGCACCAGCGGCTTTGAAGCGACGCGAAAAATCGTGATGGACTACTACGGACTGGATCACGTGCAGTCGATCACCGGCGTAGCCCAGGAGGACATCCGCCGCGCGGCCCGGCTGTATGCGAATGCTAAAAACGGCATGATCATCTATGGACTGGGCATCACCCAGCACATCCACGGCAGCAGCAACGTGATGGCGATCGCCAATCTTGCGCTGGCAACCGGCCACATCGGCCGCAAGCACGCGGGGGTCTGCCCTCTGCGTGGACAAAACAATGTGCAGGGCGCTTGCGATGTGGGCGCGCTGCCCAATGTGCTGCCCGGCTATCAGAAGCTGAATGACCCGTCTGTCATCGCCAAGTTTTCACAGCACTGGCAGGTTGCGTTGCCCACCAGCACCGGCCTGAAAAGTTGCCAGATGATTCATGGCGCGAAGAACGGCCAAGTCAAAGGCCTCTACCTGATTGCGGAAGACCCGGTGCAGACCGATCCGGATAGCCATTTGGTTGCACAGGCCATGGACAATCTCGATTGCCTGGTGGTGCAGGAATTGTTTTTCACGCGCACCGCTTCGTTCGCGGATGTGATCCTGCCCGCCGCCTGTGCCTTGGAAAAAGAAGGCACCTTCACCAATACCGACCGGCGCATTCAACATTTCAAACCCGTGCTACCAGCGCCGGGCGAGTGCCGCACGGATATGGACATCATCTGCGATCTGGCCGGGCGCATGGGCTATGCCATGCACTATGACGGCCCGGCGCAAGTGTGGGAGGAGCTAGCCGAACTGTCGCCGATATTGTACGGCGTGCGCTATGCGCGCCTGACTGCCGGCGAACAACTGGTATGGCCCTGCCCGACCCAGGATGACACGGGGCAACGCACCCTGCACGAAAATACCTTCACCCGCGGCAAGGGC
Source organism: Hydrogenophilales bacterium (assembly GCA_016235775.1). GTDB lineage: Bacteria > Pseudomonadota > Gammaproteobacteria > Burkholderiales > Thiobacteraceae > RBG-16-58-11. Next base: position 71,034 of record JACRIU010000052.1, on the reverse strand, counting down.
GTTTTCCACGCGCTGGAGTTCGAACCGCCGGAAGAATCCGTTGATGCCGCCTACCCCTATCTCTTGACCACCGGGCGTAGATTGGAGCATTACTGCAACGGCGCCATGACGCGCAAGACGGAAGGCTTGATGGGGCTGTATTCACACGAGCGCATCGAGATCAACCCGGAAGATGCCGAGAAACTATCGCTGCAAGAAGAAGACTGGGTCGAGGTGAAGAGCCGCAGAGGCCAGATCAAAGTGAATTGCCACATCACCCCGCGCTGCCCGCCCGGCACCGTGTTCATGTCGTTTCATTTCAGCGAGACGCCGGTGAATATCTTGACCGGCTCGTATTACGATCCGATTGCGATTACGCCGGAATATAAAGTGACGGCGGTTGATATCTGCAAGGTGGGCTAATTTTTCTTCATCGCCGCTAGTGAGGCTTTCAGTATATGGCTGACATAAAGGCAAATCCCCCCTACCCCCCCTTTTTCAAAGGGGGGAATCTTCTATCGTCAGCGCGCAGTAGGTTCCCCCCTTCGGCGAAGGGGGGGTAGGGGGGATTTACCTTTGTGTCATCACCCGCCCCCATGCACATCCAAACCCTCACCACCGGGCAATCGCTCGCCAGCCTTAAAACCTCCCCCGCCGGCCTCGTCCAAACCGAGGTCACGCACCGGCTAGCGGAGTTCGGCCCAAACCATGTCGAGGAAGTGGGCCGCGAGAATCTGCTGCTCCGATTCGCGCGCGAGTTCACACACTTCTTCGCCATCATCCTGTGGGTGGGCGCGGCGCTGGCGTTTATCGCCGAGTATTTCGATCCCGGCCAGGGCATGGCGCGGCTGGGCGTGGCCATCGTCGGCGTCATCCTCATCAACGGCATCTTCTCTTTCTGGCAGGAATACAAGGCCGAGCGCGCGATCGCGGCGCTGCGCCAGTTGCTGCCGCAACAGGTGAAGGCAGTCCGCTCCGGCGAGGTCGTGCAAATTCTCGCTACCGAGCTGGTGCCCGGCGACATCGTGCTATTGGAGGAAGGTGACTTTGTCCCCGCCGACTGCCGGCTGATCGAGGCCTTCGGCTTGCGCGTGAACACCGCGACGATTACCGGCGAATCACTGCCCAAGGCGCGCAATGCCGAGCCCAGCTCGGAGGAGTCGCCGCTGTTCGCCAAGAACCTTGCGCTGGCCGGCACCTCGGTGGTGTCGGGCAAGGCGCGCGCCGTGGTGTACGCCACCGGGATGCGCACCGAGTTCGGCAAGATCGCCCATCTGACGCAAACTGCTGGCAAGGGCGCCTCGCCGCTGCAACGCGAGATCGCGCGGCTCTCGCGCATCGTCGCCTTTCTCGCCACAGGTATCGGCGTCGTCTTTTTTGCCATCGGCCAGCTACTCGGGCTGCCGTTCTGGGAAAGCCTGCTGTTTGCCATCGGCATCATCGTCGCCAACGTGCCGGAGGGTCTGCTGCCGACGGTGACCCTGTCGCTTGCCATGGCGACGCAGCGCATGGCCAAGCGCAACGCCTTGGTGCGCCACCTGCCTGCGGTGGAGGCGCTCGGCTCAACCACGGTGATTCTCTCCGACAAGACCGGCACGCTGACGCAAAACCGTATGTCGGTGCAACGTCTGTGGTTGGGCGGCGGGGTTTATTCTCCGAACGATCTTGCGGCGCAGCCGCGCTTGGCGCTGGATCACCGCGCGCTGTTCGTGAATGCCGCGCTGTGCCATAACCTGAAGGAAGCGCAGAACAAGGGCAAGCGCGAATGGCTGGGCGACCCGATGGAAGTGGCACTGGCTGGCATGGGCCGGCAGGCGGCAGGTGAGCTCGAAGCTTACACGCGCATCGGCGAAATACCTTTCGACACCGACCGCAAGCGCATGTCGGTACTGTGCGAGTCGCCACAGGGACGCGTGCTCTACTGCAAAGGCGCGCTGGAGACAGTGCTCGCGGCCTGCGACTCGGTGCAGTTCGACGCCGGGATCGCACCACTCGATGCCGCCGCCAAGACGCGCCTGCTCGCCGCGCAGGATGAGATGGCCGAGGCCGGCCTGCGCGTGCTGGCCTTCGCGCATTGCCCAATATCCGGCGGCCTGCCCACCGAGGAAAGCGGCATGGTCCTCTCCGGGCTGGCCGGGCTGGAAGACCCGCCGCGCCCCGAAGTGCCCGACGCCGTTGCACGCTGCGCCTCGGCCGGCATCCGCGTGATCATGGTCACCGGCGACCATCCGCACACGGCGCGCGCCATCGCGCGCGAGATCGGCATGGTGAAGACTGAGCAACCAGTCATCGTCACCGGCGATGAGCTGCGCCGCATGTCCGCCGCGTCTTTGCAACTGGCGCTGGATGCGCCGGAGATCATTTTCGCCCGCGTCGCCGCCGAGCAGAAAATGCTCATCGTCGAAGCACTGCAAAAGAAAGACGAGATCGTCGCCGTGACGGGCGACGGCGTGAACGACGCACCGGCGCTGAAGACCGCCGACATCGGCATCGCCATGGGCGTGAGTGGCACCGATGTCGCCAAGGAAGCAGCGGACCTGATCCTGCTCGACGACAACTTCGCCAGCATCGTCGCCGCCATCGAGGAAGGGCGCGCGGTGTTCGACAACATCCGCAAATTCCTCACCTACATCCTCACCTCAAACATTCCCGAACTCGTGCCCTATCTCGCCTTCGTGCTATTCAAAATCCCGCTGCCGCTCACCATCATCCAGATACTGGCGGTCGATCTCGGCACCGACATGCTGCCCGCGCTGGCCCTGGGTGCGGAAAAGCCCGACCCAGCCGTAATGAACCGCACGCCCCGCGCGCGCGGCGAACGCCTGCTATCGTGGAAACTGCTCGCACGCGCCTACCTGTTCCTCGGCGTGCTGGAAGCAGCGGCAGCGCTGGCGGTATTTTTCTTCGTGCTTAATGCAGCCGGCTGGCAATACGGCGAAACCCTTGCCCGGTTGGATCCCGCTTATCTGCAAGCGACTACCGCCTGCCTGGCAACGATCGTGATGATGCAGGTGGTGAATGTCTTTCTCTGCCGCCACCCGCTCAAGTCCTCGCTCAGCTTCGGCCTATTTAGCAACCCGCTCATCCTGCTCGGCATCGCGGCGGAAATCGGATTGCTGCTATTCATCGTCTACGCCCTGGCCGGCAACTGGCTATTCGGCACCGCGCCCATCGGGCCACAGGTCTGGCTGTTCGCGATTTGCTTCGCGGTACTGATGTGGGTGTTGGAAGAAGTGCGAAAGGCTTGGCTGCGGCGGATTTGTAGGATGGGTTGAGCGCAGCGATATAACTTCGGAATAAATCGAGTCTGCCGACGCATACCCTTATTTACTCCTCGCGCGTCAATTCGCGTGCATGCTTGAGGCCGCAGGCGTGGGCGATCATTTCGATCTCTTTGCTCATCATCTGGGCGTAATTCGCCACACGCAGATATTTTTCTTCCGCCACCAAGCCGCGCTGTAGGCGTTTGTTGTGCGTGGCAATGCCGGTCGGGCAAGTGCTGGTGTGGCAGTGTACCCACATGAGGCGGCATCTCTTTGTTGTTTCCTCCCCTTTAAGATTTTATTCAATTGGATTCCCGCCGCCACCCGCTAGGGGCAGGCCGCGGTTGTAAAGCCACTAAAGCGACAACAACCGCACACTGCGGGAATGCCAAGCCAGGGCTTTCTTTTTTCACCTAGAAAAAGTAGTATCTTTTTCTAGGAAAATAGCTGGCGATATTGTTATGCAATCAATTAATAAAAAAGTGATTTCCAGAATATATGGGCGCGGCAGGGGTTGGGCGTTCGCGTCGAATGATTTTGTCGCGGATTTCAGCCGTAGCCAGGTTGATTATGCGTTGTCGGAGTTGTGTCGCGAGGGCAAGATACGCCGCGTTTGCCGGGGAATTTACGACTACCCGAAATTCAGTGAGTTGTTGCAGCAGGAGTTGAGCCCGGATTTCGATCAGGTAGCGCAGGCGTTCGCACGCAAGTTTAATTGGCGCATCCAGCCATCGGGCGATGCGGCGCTGAATCTGTTGGGGCTTTCCACACAAGTGCCCGGTCGTCTGGTGTATCTCTCTGATGGGCCGAACCGTCAGTACGACATCGCGAATTACACGCTGGCGTTCAAGAAGTCGGCGTTGAAAGATGTCGGCTTCAAATACCGCGAGAGCGGGTTGCTGGTGCAGGCATTGAAGGCGCTGGGGCAGGAGCGGTTGGAAAAGCCGGTGATCGCCACGTTGCGCAATCAGTTGGATGAAACAGCATGCAAGCGGGTGTTGAAAGATACGGTGACAGCAACCGGTTGGGTGTATGAAGCGATCAAGCGGATTTGCGGGGAGCGTGGCTGATGGAGTCGGTCGCCCGTCTGTCATCCGCTGAACGCCGTGAGTTGTTTGCCGAAACGGCCGCGCGCAAGAGAATGACGCCCGCTGTGGTGGAGAAGGATTTTTGGGTGTGCTGGACGTTGGGCAGGTTATTCGCGCATCCCGATTTGTCGCGCTTGTTGATGTTCAAGGGCGGCACCAGTTTGTCCAAGGTGTTCAATCTGATCGAACGCTTCTCCGAGGATATTGATCTGATTTTGGATTGGCGGGTGGTGGCTGGAGCAGATGATCCGCTGGCAACGCGCTCCAACACGCAACAGGAGGTGCTGAACAAGGCGATCGATGCGAAGGCTTTGGATCACATCGCTGGGAAATTACTGGTGGCTGTAGCGCAGGCTATTGCGCCAGTCTGCCGCTGTGAACTGGCGGTTGATGATCGCCATGCGCTGAACGTCGGGTATCCGGCGGCCTTTTCCGATGAGTATCTGCGACCAGAGGTACGTCTTGAGATTGGGCCGCTCGCCGCTTGGCTGCCCTACGACAGCTACAAAATCCGGCCTTACGCCGCCGAGGTGTTTCCACAGCTTTTCGCGCAAGCGGATTGCGCGGTGCAGGCCATCCGCGCCGAGCGTACCTTTTGGGAGAAGGCGACTATCCTCCACCAAGAAGCTCACCGGGCTGAAGCGAATCAACAGCCGCCGCGCTACTCCCGGCACTATTACGACTTGGCGATGATGGCGGCTTCGCCGGTAAAGGGTATGGCGCTGGCTGATCTTGCGCTGCTTGAGGATGTGGTGTCGTTCAAGCAGCGATTTTATCCGCGCGGCTGGGCGCGATACGATCTGGCAAAACCGGGAACGTTGAAATTGGCGCCATCAGGGTATGTGCTGACTGCACTCGCAAAGGATTATGCGCAGATGCGCAACATGATTTTTGGCCGCTATCCAGGTTTCGACGAAATCATTGAAACCTTGCGAACGCTGGAGCGGGAGATCAACGAGCTGCACCGAGGATAGGCTGGTCGAGCAAGCTGCCATCCGAATTTTTACCGAGTTGGGCTGGCAGACATTTGTGATAGGTTAAAGTCATTGTAAATCAAGCTCATATTGCATCAACGCTTTACGTTTCATTCAATCATGCTTTACAATTAACCGTAACCATCTTTACGTTTAATTCCCCATGACGCCAGAACTCCGCCGCTCCATTCTCTCCGCCATCGTTCAGGATGGCAGCAACGCCGCCGCTCGTTTAGCCGAGCAGTATGGGGTGTCGCGCCAGTCGGCCAGTGCTTGGCTTGCGAAGCTGAAACAGGCAGGCGAGATTGCATCGATCGGGGTAGGGCGCGGGGTTCGCTATCATCTGGCAATACTGGCGCAGGTGCGGCAGGTCTATCCGCGCGCGGGGCTAAGCGAGGACAGGGTGTGGCGTGAAGCCATTGCCCCCGCGCTACGCGATCTGCCGGCCAACGTGCGTGATATCTGGCACTACGCCGTGACGGAGATGGTGAACAATGCCATCGACCATTCCGGTTCGGAGCGAGTGACGGTGGAATTGCTGCGCGATGCGCTGAACACCACGGTGTATGTCGCGGATGAGGGCGAGGGCATCTTCCTGAAGATTCAGCGCGCACTCAATCTGTACGACCCGCACGAGGCGATTCTGGAATTGGCCAAGGGCAAGCTGACTACCGATCCGGCCAACCATACCGGCGAAGGCATCTTTTTTTCGTCAAAGGTGATGGATGCCTTCGATATTCGTTCCGGCACGCTGCATTTCATGCACGACGAGTGGGAGGCGGATGTGTTGCTGGAGCGCCCCGCTAATACGCCTGGCACACTGGTGCTGATGCGCTTGGCCAACGATAGCGGGCGCACCTTGCAGGAGGTGTTCGATCAGTTTGCCGCGCCGGAGGAATACACCTTCGCCAAGACGATCGTGCCGGTGCGGTTGGCACAGCATGAAGGCGAGAAGCTGGTGTCGCGCTCGCAGGCCAAGCGGCTGACCATGCGCTTCGAACGCTTTCAAACCGTGGTGCTGGATTTCGCCGGGGTGGAGGAAATCGGGCAGGCATTTGCCGATGAGGTGTTCCGCGTGTTCCATCAGGCGCATCCAGCGACTGCCCTATTGCCGACCCACATGACGCCAGCGGTGGAAAAAATGTTCAAGCGCGTGGTGAAGGGGTGAGATGAGTTCAACATTTTCTATACGCTTATCCACCAGCGCTGGGTGCGCCCGATCTTGGCCGCAAACGTGCAGGGCATCCAGGTACAATCACTGCTCTTAAAGATCAATCCAAACCTGATGAGCAAAGCCTTTACCCGCGAAATGGACGACGACCCGGATGACGAGCTGGAGCCGGAAGAACAGCTCGCGCCCAAGGGCAGCAAAAACTACATCACGCCTGCCGGTTTCGCCAATCTACAGGCGCAACTCAAGGATTTATTCAACGTGCAGCGCCCGGAAACCGTCAAGATCGTTTCCTGGGCTGCGGCCTTGGGTGATCGTTCGGAAAATGCCGACTATCTTTACGGCAAGAAGCGCCTGCGTGAGATCGATAAGCGCATCCGCTTCCTCACCAAACGCATCGGCTATGCCGAGATCGTCGATCCCACCCAACAGCCCAAGGACAAAATATTTTTTGGCGCTACAGTGGTGGTCAACGATGAAGCCGGAGAGGAACATACCTACTCCATCGTCGGCATGGATGAAATTGACTTGTCACGCGGACGCGTGAGCTGGATATCGCCGCTGGCCAAAGCACTGCTGGGGAAACAAGTGGGTGACACGGTGATTGTGCGCACCCCGAGCGGCGCGCAGGAATTGGAAGTGATTGAGATTCGATATGAGGCGATTGCGGATTGAGGGTAAGAAATGCCCCGCTCCCGCAGCATGGGTATCTGCACATCACTTCCCCCCTTTAAAAAAGGGGGGTTAGGGGGGATTTTGAAGCGTCGGCGCAACATCTAAATCCCCCTTGTTCCCCCTTTTTCAAAGGGGGAGACGCTAGCTCAACAGATTGCACGCTTGTATAGATAGCCCCGCTCCCGCAGGGCGGGAGGGTCGGGGAGGGAAATTTTTATGCGCCCGCCTGCCGCTGCCGTCGCGTTTCAAATAAACAAATCCCGCTCGCGACGGAAACATTCAAACTATCCACGCTGCCCAGCATGGGAATCTTCACCAGCTCGTCGCAGTGCTCGCGCGTCAAGCGGCGCAGGCCCTCGCCTTCCGCGCCCATGACCCAGGCGATGGGGCCGGTGAGCTTGGCTTGATACAGGGTTTGCTCGGCCTCGCCCGCTGCACCGACGATCCAGATGCCTTGATCTTTTAGCTCGCGCAGGGAACGCGCCAGATTGGTCACCGGAATGAAGGGCAGCACCTCGGCTGCACCGGAGGCGACTTTGCGTACCGTCGCATTGAGGCCCACCGCACGATCTTTCGGCGCAATCACTGCATGTGCGCCCATGGCATCGGCCAGGCGCATGCAGGCACCCAAGTTGTGCGGGTCTTGCACCCCATCCAACACCAGCAGCAACGCCGGCTCGGTGAGTTGCGACAGCACATCATCAATGCTCACGGCGAGTTTTATTTGCTTGACGCGCGCCACGCAGCCTTGGTTATTGGCAAAGCCGCTCATGCCGGCAAGACGCGCGCGGTCGACCGGCAAGACGCGCACTTTTTGTTCTTCTGCGAGTTGCAGCAGATTGCGCGCACGTTGATCCTTGCGCTCGGCATCGACGTAAAGCTCTTCTACGCTCTCGGGATGGCTACGCAGACGGCTTTGCACGGCGTGAAAGCCGTAGATGAATTCGGTGGACACTTGGGGCGCTTTCAAAAATGTGATTAATCACGAATTACTGATCAGATCAGAAAATTGTGAATACTAAAAACTCCCTCCCCCTCGATGGGGGAGGGTTGGGGAGAGGGTGAAGAATAGTCACTACCCCTCTCCCCAGCCCTCTCCCACGAGGGGAGAGGGAGTATATTTGTTTATTTTCTTGTCCGCTTCTTACTGGGTTTTGCGGGCGCCGCTGCTTCACTCACGCCGGGCAGGGTAAAGTCGATGCGCGCGGTTTCGAGATCGACGCGCGCGACTTTGACGCGCAAGCGATCCGACAAGCGATAGTGATGATGCGTGCGCTCGCCGATCAGGGCGTGCCGCGCCTGGTCGAATTGGTAGTAATCGTTGCCCAATTCGGTCACGTGCACCAAGCCTTCGACGTACACGCCATCGAGGGCGACGAAGATGCCGAAGTTGGTGACGCCGGCGATGGTGCCGTCGAATTCCTCGCCGATCTTATCCTGCATGAAGTAGCACTTGAGCCATTGCTCCACATCGCGTGTGGCGTCGTCGGCGCGGCGCTCGGTCATGGAGCAATGCGCACCGAGCGAGACCCAATTGCCGGGGTTGTAGGTTTTCTTTTGCACGACCGCCTTGATCGCGCGATGCACCAGCAGGTCCGGGTAGCGCCGGATGGGCGAGGTGAAGTGGGTGTAAGCCTCGTACGCCAGGCCGAAGTGCCCGACATTTTCCGGGCTGTATTGCGCTTGCTTGAGCGAGCGCAACATCACGGTTTGCAGCAACTGCGCATCGGGCCGCGTTTTGATTTGTTCCAATAGTTTGGCGAAATCCTTGGCGTGCGGTTCGTCGCCGCCGGTGAGGTTGTAGCCGAAGCCTTTGAGAAAGTCGCGCAGCATGACCAGTTTTTCCGGCTTGGGGCCTGCATGCACGCGGTACAAGGCGGGATGGTTGTTGCTTTGCAGAATATCCGAGGCGCACACATTGGCCGCCAGCATGCACTCTTCGATCAGGCGGTGCGCGTCGTTGCGCTGCGTGGGTTGGATGCGCTCGATCTTGCCCTGCTCGTTGAAGATCATCTGGGTTTCGATGGTTTCGAAATCGATCGCGCCGCGCTTGCCGCGCGCCTTGGCCAGGGCTTGATACAGCTTGTACAAGTTTTGCACATGCGGCAGCACCCCGCCGTATTCTTGCGCCAGCTTGCCTTTTGGCTCCTGCAACATATCCCAGACTTTGTTGTAGGTCAGCCGCGCGTGCGAATGCATCACCGCCGGATAGAAACGATAGCCCCTGATCTCGCCGCTGGCGGAGATGTCCATATCGCACACCATGCACAGCCGATCAACGAGGGGATTGAGCGAGCACAGGCCGTTGGATAACTCTTCCGGCAGCATCGGAATCACGCGGCGCGGGAAATAGACCGAGTTGCCCCGGCTCAGGGCTTCGACATCCAAGGCGTCATTCGGCGTGACATAGTGGCTCACATCGGCGATGGCGACCAGCAAACGCCAGCCGCGCAATTTTTTCTCGCAATACACGGCGTCGTCGAAATCGCGCGCGGTTTCGCCGTCGATGGTGACCAGCGGCAAGTCGCGCACATCTTCGCGCCCTTCCAAATCCAGCTTACGCACCCCCTTGGGGAATTTCTTCGCCAGGCGCTCGACCTCGGCGGAGAACGCATGCGGCAAATCATGTTTGCGCAATGCGATTTCGATTTCCATGCCGGGGTCGGCATAGTTGCCCAGCACTTCCACGATGCGGCCGATGGGTTGCGCATGGCGATCCGGCTGCTTGATGATTTCAACGATCACAACTTGGCCGGGTTTGGCTTTGTGCTTCGCACCCGGCTCGACCAGAATGTCTTGGTTGATGCGTTTATTCTCCGGCACCACTAAGGCGATGCCGCGCGCCTCGACCAGACGCCCGACCACTTTGCTGTTTGCGCGTTGCAATATTTCGACAATCGCCGCTTCGGGCCGTCCGCGCCGGTCGAGGCCGATTTGGCGCGCCACGATCCGGTCGCCATGCAGCACTCTCTCCATCTCGCGCGAGGAAAGGAACAGATCATCTCCCCCGGCATCCGGAACCAAAAAGCCGAAACCGTCGGGGTGGCCTTGCACGATGCCGGGGATCAAATGCAGCTTTTCGACCATGCACAAGGCGCCCTTGCGGTTGCGCATCAGTAGTCCGGCGCGCTCCATCGCGCCGATTCGGCGCGCAAAAAATTCCATTTCATCGGGCCGAATCGCGAGCAGCTTCGCAAAATCTTCGGGCGGCATCGGCACGCCTTGCTGCGCAAGCAGCTCCAGCATGTATTCGCGGCTGGGTAAGGCATCGCCGTATTTAGCCTGCTCACGTTCAAAATGCGGGTCCTTTAAACGGATCGCGGCCAGCTTCGGTGTTTTATGTTTCGTTGACAAATTAAGTATTTCCTTTAAAATTCGCGCTCTTCCAGCCCGGATGGCGGAATTGGTAGACGCACATGGTTCAGGTCCATGCGGTGGCAACACTGTGGAGGTTCGAGTCCTCTTCCGGGCACCAGTTAAAAGGGCGGTTCATTTGAACCGCCCTTTTTCATTTGATTATTTAAACGGGTGGCGCAGCACGATCGTTTCTTCTCTATCGGGGCCGGTGGAGATGATATCAACCGGCACTTCGCACAAGGCTTCCATGCGCTTGAGATAATTTTGCGCCGCTTGCGGTAACTCCTCATAGCGCTGAATGCCCACGGTGCTGTCAGTCCAGCCCGGCATGTCTTCGTAAATCGGCTCGCACTCGGCCAGGGTTTCCGCACCCACCGGCAGAATGTCGCTGGTGCCGCTTTTGAGTTTATAGCCCACGCACAAGCGCAGCGTTTCCATGCCGTCCAGCACGTCGAGCTTGGTCACGCATAGCCCGGATACGCCGTTGATCTGGATCGAGCGCTTCAACGCAGCGGCATCGAACCAGCCGCAGCGCCGCGCGCGGCCGGTGGTGGAGCCGAATTCATGGCCCTTTTCCGCCAAATGCTTGCCGGTATCATCGAACAACTCGGTGGGGAACGGGCCGGAGCCGACGCGCGTGGTGTAGGCCTTGGTGATCCCCAGCACATAATGCAAAGTGTGCGGCCCCACGCCCGCGCCGGTGGCGGCGCCGCCGGAGGTGCAGTTGGACGAGGTGACGAAGGGATAGGTGCCGTGATCGATGTCGAGCAGCGTGCCTTGCGCGCCTTCGAACAGCAGATTCTTGCCGGCCTTGTTCGCTTCATACAATTGGCGCGGCACATCGCCCACCATCGGCTTGATGCGCTCGGCCAAGGCCATGGTCTCGTCCAGCGTCTTATGAAAATCGACGATCGGCGCGTTGAAATAATTTTTCAGTACGAAGTTGTGATAATCGAGCACTTCGCCCAGCTTGGCCGCAAAACGCTCGCGGTAGAACAGCTCTTGCATGCGAATCGCGCGCCGCGCGACTTTATCCTCATAGGCCGGCCCGATGCCGCGCCCGGTAGTGCCGATCTTGCTCGCGCCCTTGGCGATTTCACGCGCCTGATCCAGCGCTACATGGTGCGGCAGGATCAGCGGGCAAGCTTCTGAAATGATGAGCCGGCTGCGCACATCCACGCCGGCCTGTTCCAGCATGTCCAGTTCTTCCATCAGCGCGCTGGGGGACACCACCACGCCGTTGCCGATATAACAGCGCACGTTGTCGCGTAAAATGCCGGAAGGGATCAGATGCAGCACGGTTTTTTTGCCGCCGACCACCAGGGTATGGCCCGCATTGTGGCCGCCTTGGAAGCGCACCACGCCTTGGGCGTGATCCGTCAGCCAATCGACGATTTTGCCTTTGCCTTCATCGCCCCATTGGGTGCCGATAACTACGACGTTCTTCATTTTTTTCCGCCTATGTTCATTGTTGTCTTACCTCCCAACCGGTGTTGGTTTTGACCAACATCCGGTCACAATTCGCTTCGCTGCGGTAGGCCTCTTGCCCCGGCAGCTCCACCACCACGATCTCGCCTGCGCTGCGCAACGCTTCAATCTTGGCGGCCAGCGCCGCATCGCCGCCATAGGGCGCGAAGATGCCGCGTTTGCCCCCAGCCTGCGGCAGGTGCGCCGCGATCGTGCGCAAATCCATGGAAAAGCCGGTCGCGCTGCGCGCCCGGCCGAATACCTTGCCCACATTGTCGTAGCGCCCGCCTTGCGCCACCGCGTAAGCAGAGCCTTTGACATAGGCCGCGAACACCACGCCGCTGTGGTAGTGATAGCCGCGCAGCTCGGCCAAATCGAAATACAGCTCGGCGCCGCTCGCCGCCAAATCGTCCGCCAAGGTTTGCAGGGCATCCAAGGCATGCCCAATCTCGGGCAGCTTGGGTAGCACAAGTGCTGCGCGCGTCAACGCCTCGCGTTGCCCATACAGCGTGGGCAGCGCGAGCAAGGCAGCGCGCAAGCCGGCATCCAGATTGCGCGTCAATTCATCGATGGCCGGCACATCCTTGGCTTGCAATGCCCGGAACAACTCGGCTTCCAGTTCGGCGTCGGCGTGCGCGGCTTGCAACAGCGCGCGGAAGATGCCGACATGGCCCAAATCCAAGTGCACCGCCGTCAATCCCAGCGCCTTGAGGGTTTTCAGCAGCAGTTGCTGCACTTCGAGGTCGGCTTCCAAACCGGCGTGGCCGAACAGCTCCGCCCCCACTTGCAGCGGCTCGCGGCTGAAATGCGAATTGCCGGGCTGGGTGTGCAGCACGCTGCCGGCATAGCATAAACGGGTCATGCCCTGGCGATTCAGCAGGTGCGCGTCGATGCGCGCCGCCTGCGGCGTGATGTCGGCGCGCACGCCCATCAAGCGCCCGCTCAACTGGTCCACCAACTTGAAAATATCCAGTTCCATGTCGCGCCCGGTGCCGGTCAACAATGATTCCAGGTATTCCAACAGGGGCGGGATGATCAACTCGTAGCCGTGCGCCGCGAACAGATCCAGGGCCGTGCGGCGCGCATGCTCGATGTGCTGCGCGCCGGGCGGCAGGATGTCTTCGAGATATTCGGGGAGCAGCCAGGTATGCATGATTAACGTGTCGCGAATACGATGCCGAGGCCCATCAGCATCGAGATCAGGCCCATGAAGCGCAACTGGCCGTCGGACAAATCCAGCAGCTTGCGAAAGGTGTCACGCCATAGGCTGGGGGCAAGAAACGGCAGCGCGCCTTCCAATACCAGCACCAGCCCCAAGGCCGCCAACAGGCTGTTCATGGACGCCTACTTGCCGCCCTTGCCGGCGCGTTTGAAGTACTTGAAGAAATCGGAATTCTGATCGACCACCAGCAGATCTTCCTTGCCCTTGAAGCTTTCCTTATACGCTTCCATGCTGCGGTAAAAGGCGTAGAACTCGGGGTTGGCGGAATAGGCGGAGGAATAAATTGCCGCCGCCTTCGCATCGCCCTCGCCTTTGATGCGCTGCGCGTCGCGATAGGCGCCGGCAATCGTAATATCGCGCTGACGCTCGGCGTCGGCTTGAATCTTTTCCTTGTCCGCCGCGCCGGTGGAACGCCGCTCATTCGCCACCCGGGTACGCTCGGAACGCATGCGCTGATACACCGAGCTTTCGTTGTCCTCGGAATAATCCACGCGCTTCAATCGCACATCCACCACTTTGATGCCGATCGAGCGCGCGTCCTTATCCGCGTTGTTGCGCAGATTGAGCATGACTTGATCGCGCTGGCCGGACACCACATCATCGACGGAGCGCGAATTGAATTCGGCGCGCAGACCGTCGCGCACCACGTTCATGATGCGCTGTTCGGCGCGACGCTCGTCGCCGCTCACCCGTTCGTAATATTTCTTGGCGTCGATCACCTGCCATTTCACGAACGAGTCGACCTGCATATTGATCTTCTCTTTGGTGATGATGAGATCGGAATCGGGCGTATCCAGCGTGCGCACCCGGGTATCGATAAATACCACGTTCTGCAGCAGCGGCACTTTGAGATAAAGACCGGGCTTTTCCTTGATCGAAGTGATCTCGCCCAATTGCAGCACGATCGCCTGTTGGCGCTGATCCACGGTGTAGAACATGAAGCTCATCAGCACCAAGGCGGCGAGGGCGAGCATCATGATCGCGGCTAAATTACGTTGCATTATCGGCCCTCCCGATTGCGTAAGGCATCGCGGCCAGATTCGGGCTCACTCGGTCGCGGTGTTTCGCCCGTTGCTTTTGCTGGCGCGGCGACTTGACCTTCCTGCACGCGCTGCATCAACTTATCCAGCGGCAAATACAATAAATTGTTGCCGCCCTTTTGGTCGACCAGCACCTTGGTGGTGCGGGAATAGATCTGCTGCATGGCGTCGATATACAAGCGGTCGCGGGTGACCCCGGGCGCCTTATTGTATTCACCGACCAGTGATTTAAAGCGTGAGGCATCACCTTCGGCGCGCGCAATCAAGCTTTGTTTATAGCCTTCCGCCTCTTGCAGCAGGCGCTGTTTGGCGCCTTCGGCTTTAGGCACGATATCTTTCAAATAAGCTTCGCCTTCGTTTTTCTGGCGTTCGCGATCCTGGTCGGCCTTGATCGCATCGTTGAAGGCGTCTTGCACTTGCTCCGGCGGCTGCACTTGATTGATGGTGACATTGGCGACCGTCACGCCGACTTCATACAGGTCAAACATCGACTGCATCAGCTTGCCGGCTTGATTCGCCACTTCGGTGCTTTTGCTCAAGACATCGTCCACGATGGTTTTGCCAACGATTTCTCGCATCGCGCTCTCCGCGACTTGGCGCACATAGACGGCATCTTCACCCACGCGGTTTTTGAACAGGAAGTTCTTGGGGTCGGTCACCGAGTATTGCACGGCGAATTGCACATTGATGATGTTCTTGTCCTTGGTCAGCATGGCCGCTTCGTGCTGCTGCTTGGTTTTGTCATTTTGACGGTAACCGACCTCGGTCACGCGCACTTGTGCGGTATCGACGATTTCCACGCTCTCGATCGGATAGGGGATATGCCAGCGCGGCCCCGGCAGGGTAATTTCCGAAGCCTTGCCGAAACGCAGCACCACGCCGCTCTCGCGCGGATTGACGATATAGAAGCCGCTGCCGATCCAGATGACCAGAATGATGCCGATCAGCAACAGCGCGCCGTTTATGCGGTTTACCGGGGGATTGCCGCCCGATGGCAGGCTGGGGCCACGGCGCTTGCCCCCGAACAGGCCGGACAGACGCTCGTTAAAACGGCGCCACAACTCATCCAGATCGGGTGGACCGCCGCTATTGTTTTTCTTGCCCCAATTCGGGTCGTTCCAAGCCATATTGATTCCCGTGAAATTTAAGCCGTGAGTACTTCAGGCTGGATAGTTTGTTCTTGAGCCAGTTTGGCCGTCTCGATCAAGGCTTGCCGCACTAAATCCAGGCCGTCGCCGCTTGCCGCACTGATCCAAACGCGCGAGATTTTACCATATTCGTCGCGGTCCACGCGCGGCGCCAGGCCCGCCGCATCGATCTTATTCATTACCAATATTTGCGGCAAATGCCCCGCGCCGATCTCGGCCAACACGCTATTGACCTGTTCGATCTGGCTGTCGCGGGCCGGGCTTGCCGCATCCACCACATGCAGCAGCAAATCCGCCTGCGCCGCTTCTTCCAAAGTGGCGCGAAACGAGACCACCAAGCCGTGCGGTAAATGCTTGATGAAACCCACTGTGTCGGACAGCACCAACTGCCCCACTTCGGGTAAAAATACCCGGCGGGAGGTGGTATCCAAGGTCGCGAACAGTTGATCCGCCACATACGCTCCGGCATGGGTCAGGCGGTTGAATAGGGTCGATTTTCCGGCGTTGGTGTAACCCACCAGCGAAACCGAGAAAACGGAGTTTTTCGTGCGGGCGCGACGCTGGGTGTGACGTTGCCGCGTCAGTTTGGTCAGTTTTTCCTTGAGCGATTTGACGCGTTTGCCGATCAAGCGGCGGTCGGTTTCCAACTGCGTTTCACCGGGGCCGCGCAAGCCGACGCCGCCTTTTTGCCGCTCCAAGTGGGTCCAGCCGCGGACTAAGCGGGTCGAGAGGCGCTCCAACTGGGCCAACTCCACTTGCACCTTGCCTTCATGGGATTGCGCGCGCTGGGCAAAGATATCGAGGATGAGACTGGTGCGATCCACGACCCGGCTTTGTAGGCGCTGCTCAAGATTGCGCTGCTGGGCGGGCGATAAATCGTGATTGAAAATGGCTACACCAGAACCGGTATCGCACAGGGCTTGGCCGACTTCATCCACTTTGCCGCTACCGGCAAACAAGGCAGCATCCGGCCGTGACCGCTTGCCTTGCACTACCGCCTGCACCGACACACCGGCGCTTTCGGTTAAACGGCGTAGTTCTTCCAGGCTTTCCTCGGCATCGGGTTCGCCGAAATCGAGGGCAACCAGTACCGCCTTGTCGCTGCTTGGCTGATCCCCGCCTTGCGGGCGATCAATCATCAGGCGTATCGACGGAAATGCTGACCGGCCGCGCAGGAACCACAGTGGAAATGGCGTGTTTATATACCATCTGCGTGACGGTATTCTTTAGCAGCACTACGTATTGATCGAAGGATTCAACTTGACCTTGGAGCTTGATGCCGTTGACGAGATAGATCGACACCGGAATGTGCTCTTTGCGTAGGGTATTTAAAAACGGGTCTTGTAGTAATTGCCCTTTCCCGCTCATGGCTTCTCCCTTTTCTTGTGAGTGAATAATGTATTGCCGGTCCAGTATATTCCAATGGCAATTTCGCCGCCACAGCACTTGGACCAACCCTTGATGCCAGCCGTCCCCTTGGGGTCAGGCAAGGCATAAAAGCTAATAATAGTAAAAAACCGTTGTATTTGAAGATAAACGCGGAATTAAGACCCAACCAGCCGCCGGGAAGTTCCCTTTTGTTCCAGCGCCGGATAGCCGAAATGGTAGCCTTGCCCCCAATCCACCCCCATATCGCGCAGGATTTCCGCCGTGCGGGCATCTTCCACGCATTCCGCGATGGTGGTGATGTCCAGCGTTTTGGCGAGCAAGACCACGCTTTTCACCATGCTGAGGATGCGGTCGTTGTACTGCATATTGCGCACCATCCAGCCTTCGATCTTGATGAAGCTGATCGGCAGTTCGGCCAGATAAAGGAAAGACGAGTAGCCGCTGCCGAAATCATCCAGCGCAAGGCGAAAGCCGTATTCCAGCAAATGCTTCAAGTCCTCGCGCATGGCGCCGAAGTCTTCCAGCAATTGACGCTCGGTAATCTCGAACACCACCGGCTGGCGCGTGGCGAACTTCATCCCGGTGCGCGCCACCATCGTTTTCGCATCGGCGAGCAGCGCATCGAGCAAATCACGCCGCGCCAGAAATTGCGGCGACAGATTGATGAAATGCACGACTTCATCCTGCGGATCGCACGTCCGCCTTTCGCAGCAGCGCTCGAGCGCGCCGCGCGCGATAATGTCGTCCACCACATGGATCAGATTGATGCCTTCGGCCGCCTCGACAAAATCGGCGGCGGGCAATACCTTTCCGTCAGGCTGGATCAGCCGCGCCAGCGCTTCATCCGCGACCACCTTGCCGCTATTGAGATCAACCATGACTTGGTAGGCCGCGACAATGCGCTGCTCCTGCAGCGCGCGCTGCAGCATGCCGGCCTGCCATAACAAGCCCTTGGCCGCAGCCTCGTTCATCATCACCCGATCGCGCCCATGCCGCTTCGCCTCGTACAGGCAACCGTCGGCTTCGGCCAATACTTGCGTGATATCGGCTTCGCTGTCACGGTAGGCGCCGATGCCGAAGCTCGCGGTCAGCTCCAAGTTGCCGTGCGGCGTCACCAAGGGATGCGTCTTGATTTCCTCGCGCAAGCGCTCCATGGCGTTAAACGCTTCCTGTCCGGTGGAACGGTGCAAGAACAAAATGAACTCTTCGCCCCCCCAGCGCGCGACCCAATCGCTTTCGCGCAGCGCCTGTTGCAGGATCGCACCCACATGCTGCAACACCTCGTCGCCCACATCATGGCCGAAGTGGTCGTTGATGAGCTTGAACCGGTCCAAATCGCAGATCACGATGGTGAACGGTTCTTCCGCGCGCTTGGCGCGCGCCAGCTCGACGGTAAGACGCGCATCCGCGGCACGCCGGTTGGGCAAGCCGGTCAGGCTATCGGTCATCGCCATGGTTTCCAGCATTTGCCGCTGGCGTTGCTCGAACAAGGCCTTGCCGAACCAGGCCGCGAGCAATTCGACGAAGGCCTTGTCTTCTTCGCTCAAGGGCTGGTCGCGTAATGTCCGGCCCAAGAACACCAGCGTGCCGTAGATTTGATCGCCGGCCCAAATCGGCACGCTGGCATAGACGCGGACGCCGTGTTGCATCGCCATTTGATTGGTGCGATAGACCGGATGCGTGGTTATATTGTCGATGAAGAGACTGCGCTTCTCGCGCAGCGTATCGTGGCACAGGGTATCCATCACCGGAACGGACATCCCCTCCTCGAACTCGAACAACGTGGCATTACCGACCAGATAGCGGACATGCAACAAACCGGTTTCGGCCTCGCCGATCAAGGCTATTTCAAGTCCGAGGGTATCCAGGCCCAAGCGCAGCATTTGCTTGACCTTGTCCATATCGAGCGAATCGCGTTCGGTGGCGAGCCGCCATAGGGCGCGCAGACGATCAGAGTGCGACTGCACCTTGGCCAGCAACTCCTCGCGCTGGCTGACATTGATCGCCAAGCCCTGACGCAGCGGCTCGCCTTCCGAGGTATCGATGTATTCCGCCAGGGACAGCCACACCGGCCGGCCGTTACCGTGCTGGAAGCGCAATACGCGCAGCGATAATTCCTGGCTCGGAAAGCACCCGGAATTGGCGCCGTCGGTTCCATCGCCCTGCTCAAACAAGGTGGCCCAGGTACGGCCGACCACTTCCTCGCGTTTGCGCCCGAGCATGGACACGAAAGCATCGTCCGCTTGCAGCAAGACGCCATCGCGCAGGCGCAGG
This sequence comes from Hydrogenophilales bacterium, assembly GCA_016235775.1. Classification (GTDB taxonomy): domain Bacteria; phylum Pseudomonadota; class Gammaproteobacteria; order Burkholderiales; family Thiobacteraceae; genus RBG-16-58-11. Next base: position 51,987 of record JACRIU010000052.1, on the reverse strand, counting down.
GTATAAGTCCCGGCATCCGCCGCCGACAACAACTGATGCTCGCGATTTTTCGCCGCCGATTTGAGTTTGCTCTGGGTATCGGCCAATGCCGCGCACAACTCATCGATCTCGCGCACGCCGCTGCTGGGCAACTGCACGGAATCGCGTTTACTGCCCTGTGCGAGGGTTGCTTGAATCGTTTGCATGCGAAGCGCGAAGCGTCGCGCCAATAAAGCGTAGGCCCCGGCGCCGAAAGCAAACAAAACCAGCAGCAAATAAATCGGCAACTGCACGTTCTTCCACCACATGCCCAGCAGCAAGCGGTTGGGCACCGACAAGAACGCATAGGCTGGATAGGCGCGCAGACGCTGATACACGCCTTCGCGCTGTTCGCTCCAGCTTTGCGCCGGTATCTGGAAAAAACCATTGGCGACATTCTTTTGCAAGGACTGCGACAGCGGCTTCATCTGGAAGGATCGGGGATCGAACTTGCCGCCCGGCATCGGCCACATGGAAAGCAGGAGGCCATCTTCGCGCATCAAGCCGATCTGCGCGCCGGGCTGCAGGCCGAGGTTGGCCCACAAGGCTTGCTGCCGCTCCATCAGGATCGAGGTCTGAACCAAAAATTCCACCCGGCGCGCGGAGTCGCGCACGGTATAGCGCAGCGGCATGAGCCAAGTCCCCAGCAAATAGCCGTGCTGCGGACGATTGATGGATAAACCGGTAGCGTTCAAATTATTGACGAAATCCGCGCGCCAATCCGGGTTCTCCATCACATTCGGCAGCCGCGCGCCCGGTTTTAGCGCAGTTGACGCCAGCATCTGCCCAGAGGGATGAATCAGCGTCGCCCCGCCCAAATCGGCATGCCTGGCTTTGAAATCATCGAGCAAGGTTTGCGCAACGCGCGGATGATTCAGCGCATTTTTCTGCCTCATCAGGATGGCGAGCGCCTCAAGGTGGCCACCCACATTGTCGAGATAGCTTTGGGAATGATTGGCGGCGAGCGAAACCGCCACGGTCATGCGCTGGAGCTGCATCTGACGCACATTGTTCCACGTCAACCACAACCACAAGCCGACCAGCAGCAATGCCGTCAAACCCATTATCCACAAGCCGCGGCGGCCCAACTGGATCAGCGAAGGCGTGGCGGAAACGGGACGAGTAATTTGAGTATCGGGCATCGGGAAAATGTTTTTATATCCCTTATATTAACGGCTGCGTTTGCCAAATATTAAGCGTATTAAAAACATATACTTATGATTTGGCGCGCCCCCGCACGTTGGTTTACCTCAATGCCTTAGCCTACCCGCCATAGCGCTTTTTCGAGACCCGTTTAGCGCGCCGCCGGGCATTCTCCTCGCTCAGCGTGGGCGGCTTGGGTTTTCTATCCGCGAAGGGATTTCCGCCTTGCTTAAATTGGACGCGCAGCGGCGTGCCTTGCAGTTTAAACGCCTGGCGAAATGCGTTTTCCAGATAGCGTTTGTAGGAATCGGCAATATGCATCACGCCGGTGCCATGCACAATGATCACGGGAGGATTTTGCCCCCCTTGATGCGCATAACGGGGCGCGGGGCGGAAGGGGCCGGATTTGGGCGGCTGATGCGCGGTGACCGCATCCTGCAAAATGCGCGTCAAACGCGGCGTGGGCAGTTTCGCCATCGCCGCCTGATACGCCGCATCGATCGATTTCAACAGCGGCGCCATCCCGGTGCCGTGCAGGGCCGAGATGTGATGGAACTTGGCAAAGCTCAAGAAATTCAGCTTGCGCAGCAACTCAGCCTTGATCCGCTCGCGCGCATAGTTGTCGAGTCCGTCCCACTTATTCACCGCGACCACCAAGGCCCGCCCCGCTTCCAGGATGAAGCCGGCGATATGGGCGTCTTGCTCGGAAATGTCCAGTTGCGCATCGACCACCAGCACCACCACGTTGGCGTCCTCGATCGCTTGCAAGGTTTTGATCACGGAAAATTTTTCAATGGATTCGAAAACCTTGCCGCGCTTACGCACGCCAGCGGTATCGATCAAGGTGTATTGCTTGCCGTCGCGTTCGAAATCAACATAGATGCTGTCACGCGTGGTGCCCGGCGCATCGAACGCGATCATGCGTTCCTCGCCCAGCAAGCTGTTCACCAGCGTGCTTTTGCCCACATTCGGGCGGCCGACAATGGCGATCTTGGGATGGTTTACTGCTGCTTCGTCCGCTTTCTCTTCCGGGAAAGCTTCGAGCACCAATTCCATCAGATCGTGCACGCCCTCGCCATGGCTGGAGGAAATCGCCAGGGGATCGCCCAGACCCAATTCGAAGAACTCCGCCGTCACCACGGAGCGATTCATGCCCTCGGCTTTGTTGACGGCGAGCCATAGCGGACGGCCAGACCTGCGCAGGGTGCCGGCAATCGCCTTGTCCTGCGCGGTCAGTCCTTGGCGCGCATCGACCAGAAATACGATGGCGTCCGCCTCGTCGATGGCCAACAGCGTTTGGCGCGCCATTTCGTGCAGGATGCCATCCTTCGCCACCGGCTCGAAACCACCGGTATCCACGACCAGATAAGGCTTGCCGCCGACCACGCCGTGACCGTAGTGGCGGTCGCGGGTCAAGCCCGGCAAATCCGCCACCAAAGCGTCACGCGTCTTGGTCAGGCGGTTGAAAAGCGTGGACTTGCCCACATTGGGGCGACCGACGATGACGATGGTGGGTTTCATTGGATTTTAGCCGCGAAGTAAAGCGAAGTGGCACAAAGGGTTAATTCAAGCCCAACACAAACAAGCCGCCGTTTTTGGTCTGCACCAACACACTGTCGGTGAGCGCCTGCGGCTGGGCGCGGATCGGGCTGCCGTCGGTGGCGATGCGCGCCGCGAAGGCGCCATCCTCGCGCGAGATGAAATGCACATAGCCTTGCAAGTCGCCCACCACGACATAGCCGCGATAAATCAGCGGGGTGGAAAGCTGGCGATGCAAGAGCTTGTCCTGCTTCCACACATAGCCGCCGGTGGTTTTATCCATCGCGTGCACGGCGCCGTTCACATCCGCCACATAGACATTGCGTGCGTCCATCGCCAAGCCGGCGATGCTGGACAGGTCGCGCGCCCAGATCACATTGCCGCTTTGAATCTCGAAGCAAGCAACGCGCCCTTGAAACGCCACCGCGCATACCATGCGCCCGTCGGTCACCGCGTTGCTGGTGACATCGGCAATGCGTTCCAGCTCGGAAACACCGCGCGGCAAAGCCACGGATACTTCCCAACCCACGTTGCCGCTTTCCAAATCCAGCGCCACCAGCTTGCCGCCGCCAAATCCGGCGAATACGCCGTTTTTATCGATCATCAGGCCGCCGAAGCTGCGCACGGTCAACGCCGGTGTCGCGCGCTGGTAGAGCCATTTGCGCTTGCCATCCTTTGCATCCAGCGCGAAGATGCGGCCGTCGCCCGAACGCACCAGCACCAAGCCGCCGGCGATCTGCGGCGGGCTCAGTATTTCACTCGTCACCCGCGCTTGCCACAAGGGCTGGCCGTTGAAGTCATACGCCAGCACTTCGCCTTTTTGCGTGCCGGCCACCACCAGGCTTTCCGCCGCGCCGACGCCGCCGGAAAGCTTTTTACCCGCCTCGGTGCGCCAGCGTTCTTTCAGCGTGTCCGCCTCGAACCGCGCCAGCTTGCCGTCAAACCCAGCCGCGAACAGCCCTTCTTTGTTAAGCGCGGGCGCGAACACGAAACCGCCGGCGCCCCCGATATTAGCGCTCGCGCGCAGCTTCACCTCGACGCTGGGCTTGAAATCGACCAGCGGCGCGGGAAGCGTTTTCTTGCTGCCGGAACTGAAAATATCGTCGTACCAGCCGGTGACGGTCTGGGTGACGGTCTGGCAGCCACCGAGCAAGGCGACAAGCGCCACCCCAATCAGCGTGCGTTTCATCCCTGCTCTCCCAAGGCGTCGAGCTTGATCTGCACATAATTTTTGAACGGGCTATCCTTGGGCAGCTTTTCAAGCGCGGCTTGGTATGCGCCGCGCGCCTCTTTCGATTTGCCTTGCAGCGCGTACACATCCCCCTTCAGGTCGTTGAACAAGGGGGCGAAAGCGGCATCGTGCGCGCCCTCCAATTGCTTCAGCGCGTCCGCATAGTTTTTCTCGTCCAACAACACCACGGCGAGGCGCAAGTGCGCCAGGTCTTTTGACTGGGGCTGTTTCGCGTGCTCGATCACCCATTGATATTGGGCTTTGGCGCTCTTGGCGTCACCCGCTTCAAAATTGACCTTTGCCGCGATCATCGCCGCATCGGTCGCATAGACCGTGCGTGGGAACTTGTCGATCAACTGGCCGGCGACATCGCGAATCTTTTTAGGGTCGTTGCTCGCAAGCTCCTTGCGCAATACATCAAACAACGCGGCGGCCTCGCCGGTTTGCTTGGATTGATACGCCTCCCAGCCACGCCAACCGGCGACGGCCAGCACAAACACCGTCACCGCGACGATGACTTTATTGCCGTGTTCTTTCCACCAAGCCTTCAGTGCGTCTACCTGTTCCTGCTCTTCCAGATCCAATGCCATCTTAATTCTCCACCAAAATTTAACCTAAAAAAATCGAATCGCCACAGAGAACACAGAGGTCACAGAGAAAATATAGTGGTTTCACCGTCTTGCCGCGCTTTTCTCTGTGTACTCTGTGACCTCTGTGGCAAGAACTGCCGTTTTTGATTTATTTAACCGCGCACCAAAGGCGCGACTTCTTCCACCGTTACCGAGACCTGCTCGGCTTGGACGCGCAAGGACTTCAAGCTCACGACGCCCGCCTTCACCTCATCCTCGCCGAGGATGACGGCAAAGCGCGCAGCGCTCGCATCGGCCTTTTTCATTTGCGACTTGAAGCTGCCGCCGCCGCAATGCAGCACGACGCCTAAACCCGCGTCGCGCAATTGCTCTGCTACCTGCATCGCCACCGCATCGGCCTGCTCGCCCACATGCACGAGATAGACGTCCAGCACGGGCGGCGACGGCGCAATGCCTTGCGCCTCCATCAAGGCGAGCAAACGCTCCACCCCCATGGCAAAACCGCAGGCTGCCGCCGGCTTGCCGCCCAGTTGCTCCACCAGGCCATCGTAGCGGCCACCGGCGCAGACCGTGCCCTGGCTGCCCAGTTGATCCGTCACCCACTCGAACACGGTGAAGTTGTAATAATCCAAGCCGCGCACCAGGCGTGGATTGATCGAAAACGAAACCTCCGCTGCGCGCAATAGCGCTTGCAGCGCCTCGAAGTGCTTGAGCGATACCTCGTCCAGATCATCCAACAGCTTGGGCGCGGCTGCGATGATCGCTTGCAGCGCCGGATTTTTGCTGTCGAGGATGCGCAGCGGATTAGTGTGCAAGCGGCGCTTGGCGTCATCATCCAACTGATCTTGATGCGCCTGCAAATAATGAATCAGACGCGCCCGATGCCGCGCACGATCTTCGCTCGTGCCGAGCGTGTTGATCTGCAGCTCGATGTCATTCAGCCCGAGCTGCTTCCACAAGCGCGCGGTCATCAGAATATGTTCGGCATCCATGTCCGGTCCGGCGTAGCCCAGCGACTCGATGCCGACTTGATGAAACTGCCGGTAGCGCCCCTTCTGCGGCCGCTCGTGGCGAAACATCGGGCCGGTGTAGAACAAGCGCTGTGGACTGCCGAACAATAAATTATGCTCCAGCACCGCGCGCACACAAGAGGCGGTGCCTTCCGGACGCAGCGTGAGACTCTCGCCGTTGAGATGGTCGGTGAAGGTGTACATCTCCTTCTCGACGATATCGGTCACGGCGCCGATCGCGCGGCTAAACAGGCCGGTCTGCTCCACGATCGGCATGCGAATTTCGCGATAGCCATAGCCAGCCAGCCAGTCGCGCACGATTTGCTCGAAATGCTGCCATAGCGGGGCGGCGGCCGGCAGGATGTCGTTCATCCCGCGGATTGCTTGTAGGGGCTTGCTCATGAATGCGGTGCACGGCGCAGACCGTGCCTTAAATAGGGTTTGGGTTGTTATTGGAAAGGTTTAACCGACTGCCTTGATGGGAATGGTTTTGCCGGTCGTGGCGGCATTTTCTTTCATCGCCGCGACTTTGGCGCGCACTTGGCGCTCCAACTCATCCACCATCCCGGCTTCGGTCACTTTGTGGCTCGGCTTGCCGCCGACATACAGCAAACTGGGCTGACCGCCGGCAAGGCCAATATCTGCCTCGCGCGCCTCGCCCGGGCCGTTGACGACGCAACCGATCACCGCTAAATCCAGATGCTCCATGATGTCATCGAGCCGTTCTTCCAACAGGTTGACGGTCTTGATTACATCGAATTCCTGACGCGAGCACGATGGGCAGGCAATGATATTCACGCCTTTATTGCGCAAGTGCAGGCTTTTTAAAATATCGAAGCCGACGCGGACTTCTTCCACCGGATCGGCGGCGAGCGAAATGCGAATGGTGTCGCCGATGCCTTGCGCCAACAGCATGCCGAGGCCGATCGAGGACTTGACCGCACCGGAGCGAAAGCCGCCGGCTTCGGTGATCCCCAGATGCAGCGGCTGCTCGATTTTCCGCGCCAGCAAGCGATACGCCTCGACCGCCATGAACACTTCGGATGCCTTCACGCTCACTTTGAAATCGGGAAAGTTGAGCCGGTCAAGAATTTCCACATGCCGCAGCGCGGATTCCACCAGCGCCTCGGGCGTGGGCTCGCCGTATTTCTTCTGCAAATCCTTTTCCAGCGAGCCGGCGTTGACGCCGATGCGGATCGGGATGCCGTGATCCTTGGCCGATTGCACCACGGCTTGCACGCGGTCTTCGCGCCCGATATTGCCGGGGTTGATGCGCAGGCAATCCGCGCCCAACTCGGCCACGCGCAGCGCGATCTTGTAATCGAAATGAATATCCGTGATCAAGGGCACCGGCGAGCGCTTCCTGATTTCACCGAATGCTTCCGCCGCTTCCATGCTCGGGATCGACACGCGCACGATATCGGCGCCGGCCTTGGCGGCGCGCTCGATTTGCGCCACGGTGGCGTCCACGTCGGTGGTCTCGGTATTGGTCATGGTTTGCACCGAGATCGGCGCATCGCCGCCGATGGCAACCGTGCCGACCATGATCTGGCGGCTTTTGCGGCGGGGGATAGTGACGTGAAACATGCTTACTCCAAAGTCAGGCGCGCGACGGTTTTCTTCACGTGAGGCGTGAGATCCACGGGCTTGCCATTATAGGTAATCCTCACCTTCGCGGCATCACCCACCACCAGGGACAGCGGCGGCTCACCCTGTACCGTCTTCTCGCTGCCGGCGCGGCTCAACTCGGAGAAAATCTTCTTGCCGGATTTATCCCGAATCTCGACCCAGGCATCCCCCTCGAATTTCAGTTTCAATACGGGGCCGGCCGCCTTCGCCAAGCCCGCCGCACCGGGCAAAGCCGCTGGGGGAATGAGCGCACCTTGCGGCTTTGCTTCCGCCGGCGCGGGCGCTTCGCCGAGTGACACCGCTTGTGGCGGCGGCAAGGTTAAGGGGGTTTCGTGGGCTTGCCCGGGCTGCGCGACCGCAGCCTTGGGCGCAACGGCTTGCGGCGCGGCGTTGGCGGGCGCCTCATCATCTTGCAACGCCAAATAGATCGCCAAAGGCAACAGCACCGCCGCCGCTGCCGCGCCACCGATGTACCACACCCATTTCGGAATTGGCTTCTTGGTAAAATCGATTTGTTCCGTCTGCGCCACAATTTCAGGGGGCTGAATTTGCGGTCGGCTGCGTTCATAGGCTTCGAGGAATGTCGCCGGATCGATTTGCACCACTTTGGCGTAATTGCGAATAAAGCCGCGCACGAAGGTATTGCCGGGCAAGGTGTCAAAGCGATTTGCCTCAAGCGCTTCGACTTGGCGCAAGCCCAAACGCAACTGGCGCGCCACATCACCCGCGCTCAAGTTCCAACGCTCGCGCGCGGCAATCATCAACTCGCCCAGGGTGGGCAAAAGCGCGGATGCAGCGGTGGCTTCCGCGGCTTCCGCTGCAAGCGGGGCTACCTCCGGCAGCGTATCCGGCAAGGGTTGGGCTTCTTCGTTCATTCGTAGCGGCCGGCTGACAACGCCTGATTTTCCTTGGAAGCGGGGAAGCGTTGCCGCAGCATTTGCGCGTAACTGGATTCAGACGCCCTGTCCCCAAGCTTGCGCTCGATGCGCACGCCCAGCCACAGCGCGTCCGGTGTCGGATTGTGTGCTTTCATGAAGGCGATCATTTGCGCACGCGCATTCGGCAAATCGTTCGCACGGAAGTAAATATCCGCCAGGGCTAACAGCGCCTGGGGCTGGTTTGGGCGCAACTTGAGCGCTTTGAGAAAATACTCTTCCGCGCCTTTGTCGTCCTTCAGTTTGAGGGTACAGATGCCGGCATTGACATAAGGCTTGTCAGGCGTTTCATACAAGGGGTTTTTCAACGCCGCCATGAACTGTTTGATCGACTCTTCAACCTTGCCGCGCTGGCAAAGAAACCAGCCGTAGTTGTTGCGCGCTTCGGAGTTGTTGCTGTCGAGATCGAGCGCGCGCTTGAAATGCTCCTCGGCCAGCGCATCATCTTTAAGCTCCATATACACCAAGCCCAACATGTAATGCGCGGGAACATAGCGGCGTTCAATGGCAGCCGCGATACTGAATTCATCCAGCGCCACGCCGATATTCCCGGCGGCATAGTACTGCGCACCCAAATCAGTGTGCACCCTCGCCCTTTCAAAGCTAATTTGCTCCTCTTCGGTGGAGGGCACATAGCCCGGCGGCAGCCCCGGCACCGTTTGCGCCGCAAAAACATTGAATGTGAAACACATTCCCACAACGAGGAGTGCGATGCGCATCATAGGGTGACTTCCTCTTTGCGCTGCGTGCGCTTGGTTTTGTCTTGCACTTTGCCCGCGAGCTGGCCGCAGGCGGCGTCGATATCGTCGCCGCGCGTTTTGCGTGTGGTGACCACCTGCCCCGCTTCCTGCAAAATTTCGCGGAAACGCCGCATGGCATCGGGCTTGGAACGCGCATAGCCGGCTTGCGGGAAGGGGTTGAACGGAATCAGGTTGAACTTGCACGGCACATCGCGCGTGAGCGCGATCAATTCCTTGGCATGCGCTGCACTGTCATTCACGCCATCCAGCATCACATATTCGAAGGTGATGAAATCGCGCGGTGCAACCTTCAAATATCGTTGGCAAGCCGCCATCAATTCACGCAGCGGGTATTTCCGGTTGATCGGCACCAGCACATCGCGCAGCCGGTCATTCGGCGCGTGCAGTGAAACCGCCAGCGCCACCGGGCACGCCTCGCCCAGCCGATCCATGGCCGGCACCACACCCGAGGTGCTCACCGTCACCCGCCGCCGCGACAAGCCGTAGGCGTGATCGTCGAGCATGATGTGCAGCGCGGTGAGCACGTTGTCGAAATTCGTGAGCGGCTCACCCATGCCCATCATCACCACGTTGGAGATGATGCGTTCACCCTTCGGGTCTTTCCCCAAGGCTTTATTCGCCAGCCAGACTTGACCAATAATTTCCGAAGCCGACAAATTACGATTGAAACCCTGGTAGCCCGTGGAACAAAAAGTACACGCCAGCGCGCAGCCGACTTGCGAAGACACGCACAAGGTGCCGCGATCGCTCTCGGGGATGAACACCGTCTCCACCGCATTGCCGGTGCCGGTGTCGATCAGCCACTTCACCGTGCCGTCTTCCGAGCGATGCTCGGACAGGATGCGCGGCGGCTGGATCTCCGCCGACAACACCAGCTTTTCCCGCAACGATTTCGCCAGATCGCTCATCTGCCCGAAGTCGTCCGCGCCCATCTGATGCATCCAGCGCATCACTTGCTTGGCGCGAAATGGCTTCTCCCCCATTTCAGCGAAATAGCGGGTCAAGCCTTCGAGATCGAAATCGAGCAGATTGGTCATTATCTTCCGGAATAAACTTCCATCTCGGGGAAGAAGTAGGCGATTTCGACGCGCGCCGTATCCGGGCCATCGGAGCCGTGCACCGCGTTGGCGTCAATGCTCTGAGCGAAGTCGGCGCGGATGGTTCCGGCTTCGGCTTTCTTCGGGTCGGTGGCGCCCATCAGCTCGCGGTTCTTCGCAATCGCATTCTCGCCTTCCAGCGCCTGGATCATCACCGGGCCGGAAATCATGAAAGCGACCAGATCATTGAAGAAGGGGCGCGCCTTGTGCACCGCATAAAAGCCATCGGCTTCGTTCTTGGACAACCACTTCATTTTGGCGGCAATCACCTTCAGGCCGTTGCTCTCGAAGCGTGAATAAATCTTACCGATGACATTCTTGCCCACGGCGTCCGGTTTGATGATGGACAAGGTTCTTTCGACAGCCATTTCGTACTCTCCCTTTTTCAGAAACTTAGAATAAACATAAAGTTACAATCATACCGTGTTAGCACCCGGAAATAAACCGGATAACCAAGATTTCATCCCAGCCCCTTGTTTCCGAACGTAACAATCGGCTTGCCTCTGTGCACTTTTCCGCCCTGTTGATGCCTACGGGAAAATGCTACTATCTTTGGAAAATCCAACGAATTAAAAGGGGGAACGGCGCATGGCGGAACCAGTGCTGGAAAATAATGAAATCAAGCGGCGCGCCATCCGGCGGCTGATTGTTGCGGTGGGACTGGTTCTGGTAGCGGTGGGCATCCTCACCTACCTCAGCTACTACAAACCCGCCAAGGTCGTCACCAAGCCCGCGGCAGAAGCCCTCCCGCCCCCTCCGCCGCCCATCGTCACCGGCCCCGAGCCCCAAGCGGTGGAACCGGCCCAAACCGCTCAACCCTTACCCGAGCCGCCTCCCGCCGATGCGCCTGCGCCCCTAGCCGCACCAACACCGCTCCCCGCAGCGCCGCCACCGCCGTCGGTCAGCACCAAACCGCTTCCCCCGCCCGGCCCCGGCCCGAGGAAAGCCAGTCCCGAGCCACAAAAACCTCTGGTGAAGGCCGAGCCGGCCAAACCTGCGCCGAGCCCAGCGCCCGCGGCACAACCCGCGCCAGCCGCACCACCCGCCGCCAAACCCACCCCCGCACCGAGTGGTTACGTAGTGCAATTCGGCGTGTTCTCCAACCCGCAGAATGCGCTGCAACTGGTGGAGCGCCTCAAACAAATCGGCATAGAAGCCCAAACCGAAACGCGGGTGCAGTTGCCTGCCTTCAAAACCAAGGCCGAAGCCGAAGCCGCCTTGGCCAAGATGAAGGAAAAAGGGCTTAGCGCCACCTTGATTGCGCGTTGAGGTACGCAGGGAAACTGAAGGACAGCGTTACGGCTTACTTGCTCACCCCGTACAACAAATTCGGCAGCCACAGCGCAATCTGCGGCACGTAAGTCACCAGCAGCAACACCGCCGTCACCACCAAAATCCAGGGTGCGGCGGCTTTGGTCACATCGGTCAAGCCCATCTTCGCCAAGCCGCTCGCCACATACAGATTCAGCCCCACCGGCGGGGTGATCATGCCGAGTTCCATGTTGATGACCATGATGATGCCGAGATGGATCGGGTCGATGCCGAGGCTCACCGCCACCGGCAGAAACAGCGGCGCGAGGATGAGAATAATGGACGACGGCTCCATGAAATCGCCGGCGAAAAACAGCAGCACGTTGACGAACAGCAGGAACATCCACGGCGACAAGCCGAGCTCGATGATCCACTGCGCGAGTTGCTGCGGAATATTTTCGGTAGTGAGCAAGAACGAAAACAAAATGGCGTTGGTGATGATGTAGAGCAGCATCGCGCTCATGTTCCCCGCTTGCAGCAGCACTTTCGGCACGGCTTTCAGCGGCAATTCCTTGTACACATACACCGCGACGAAGAACGCATACACCACGCTCACCGCCGCCGCCTCGGTGGGCGTGAACAGGCCGCCGTAGATGCCGCCGATCACGATCACCACCAGAAACAAACCCCAGGCCGAAGCGCGAAAAGCGGCCCACATTTCGCCCAGGCTGGCGCGCGGCAGCGTGGGAAATTTTTTCATACGTGCGACAACGTAGGTTACTACGAGCAAGGCCAAGGCCATGAGGATGCCGGGCACGATGCCGGCGATGAAGAGCCGGCCGATGCTCTCCGAGGTAGAGACGCCGTAGATCACCATCACGATCGAGGGCGGGATCAGGATGCCCATGCCGCCCGAGGTGGCGATCACGCCCACCGAAAATTTCTTGGTGTAACCCCCTTGCAGCATCGCCGGCAGCATGATGGAACCGATGGCCACCACGGTGGCCGGGCTGGAGCCGGATATCGCCGCGAAAAAGGCGCACGACAGCACCGCCGCCATCGCCAGCCCGCCGTGCATCCAGCCGACCAGCGTGGTCGCGAAATGGATGATGCGCCGCGCCACGCCGCCGGTCGCGAGGAAAGTGCCGGACAACACGAAAAAAGGGATCGCCATGATCGAGAAATTGTCGAGCCCGGTGAACAGCTTCTGCGAGACGATCGAAATGGTGTCGATGGACAAGGTGGAGACGAAGGCGAGAAACACCAGCACCGTCATGCCGAGCGCGATCGAAATCGGCGTGCCGGTGAGCAGCAGCAGGAACAGCACGGAGAAAATGATCACGCCGCTCATTCGGCCGCCCCCGCCACGTCATAGTGATGCGCCGGCAATTGGCCGCTGCGGCGATAGGCCGCCAGCACTTGCAGAAAGCGGTAACACATGAGGGAGGAGCCGAGCGGCACCGCGAGATAGACGATCCACATCGGCAGCCGCAGATCGGGCGAAATCTGGCCCATGGCGTGCACGAAGAGCACGAACCGGATGCCCAGCGCCGCGACAATGAAGGTAAAGAAGGCGCCGAGACCGAGGCCCAACTGGATGAAGAAGCTTTGATTGTCGGCGGAAAGCTTGCGCACCAGCACATCCACCCCGACATGAATGCCGCTGCGCACGCCATACGCGGCGCCGAATTTCGCCATCCAGATGAAGAGATAGATGCACAGCTCTTGCGCCCAGTTGAAATTCAACTGGCGCGCATATTCCCAAAGCCAGGGGATGCCTAAAGCGTAGCGGTGCAGCACCGCCAGAAAGATGATGAGGGTGGCCACCGCCATGAAGCTAGCGATCAGCCATTCCTCGATATGATCCAGCGCACGGTTGAACATTGCGGCTTTATTTCTTCGCCGCTTTGTCTTTCTCTATCTGGGCTGCGGCGTTGTAGATCGCATAAATCAACTCTTTGCCGATGATGCTCTCGAATTCCTTGTGCACCGGCAGCAGCGCCTTGTGCCAAAGCAGGCGGTCTTTGAGTTGCAGCACATAAATCTCGGTCGTGCCCGCCGCTTTCACCTTGGCCAGCGCGTCATCATTTTCCTGCTGCGCGATGACGCGCTCGTACTCGGTGGTCTCCTGCATCGCCTGCTCCAGCGTCGCGCGCAGGTCCTTGGGCAGGCCTTCCCAAAATTTCTTGTTCACGATCACCGCATAACCGAGATAACCGTGATCGGACAGCGTCAGATGCTTCTGCACCTCGTGCATTTTTTGCGTATAGAGGTTCGACACCGGGTTCTCGGTGCCATCCACCACGCCTTGCTGCAAACCGGTATACACCTCGGAGAAAGCCATCACCTGCGGATTAGCGCCGAGCGCCTTCATTTGCGCCTCCAACACTTTGGAGGATTGGATGCGCAATTTGAGGCCCTTGAAGTCTTCCACCGTGCGCAGCGGTTTGTTCGCGCTCATCTGCTTGAAGCCATTGTCCCAGTAGGCCAGGCCGATGATGTCTTTGGCTTCGAGCTTGGTGAGCAGCTTCTTGCCGATGTCGCCGTCCATCACCCGATACAAGCTATCCTTGTTCGGAAAAATATACGGTAAATCGAATACTTCAAAATCGCGGATGCCCAAGGTGCCGAATTTCGACAGCGACGGCGCCAGCATCTGCACCGCGCCGAGCTGGAGCGCTTCCAACTCCTCGCGATCCTTGTAGAGTTGGCTATTGGGATAGACCTCGACTTTGACTTGACCCTTGGTGCGCGACTCGGCCAGCTCCTTGAACTTCAGCGCCGCCTTGCCCTTGGGCGTGCTGGGCGCGACGACATGGCTGAATTTGATGATGATTTGATCCGCGGCAAAAGTGAGCGGGGAAAACGCGAATACCCAAGCAGCAAGGATAAAACGGAAGCGATTCATGTCTGGCTCCTACGTAGGGTGATGTAATTCATTCTTTAAAAAGAGATTTGCCACAGAAGTCACAGAGCACACAGAGAAAAACACGGCAGGCTCATGGTTCTTGATTTTCCCTTTGGGCGTGGGTGGAATGCCAGTAAAACCGGAATGTATTCTCTGTGGCCTCTGTGACCTCTGTGGCAAAAGCCGTTTTTAGGTTCATTCAGTATAAGTAAGCACCCAAGCGAGCCGCAAGCCGGGCTCCCCTGGCGCGGCCTGGTAGGCGCAATCGACGCCGATGCCGGACGCCGCCACCAAGGTTTCGCCGCAGTAGAGCAAGGGCAGCCGTTCGCGTTGCCAGGGCGGGATGCCGGCCTCTTGCAACAAATGCTTGAGTGTTTTACGCGGGCGGCCACAATCGGGTTTAAGCTTTTCGCCGCCTTGGCGCAGGCGCAGCGTCAGGGGCGCTGCGCCCAGTTTGGCCACGCTCAAACCCTCGCCTTGCACCGGAATCATCAACAAGCGGCCGCCCAACTCAGGCAGCGCCAGCTCATGCTCCCCGCGCCAAGTGATCTGCCAATCCGCAGCAGGACCAGGCGTAGCAGGCTCGACCCAAGCTTCGCCCCGATAATGCCGCAGCACCAGTCCCGCTACGCCTAATTCCACACGGCTATCGCCGCGCGCTTGGATAAGTTGGCGCAGCCACTCCTGCAAACGCTCCGCATCCAGCGCCGGCATGCCTTGCGCGGCAAAATACGCGCGCAATAGATTCTTGGCGCGCGCCGGAGAATATTCTTGCAGCAGCGCCAGCTTCAATTTGCCCTCCCGCACCGCACTCGCCATATCGATCGCGGCCAGCTCATCGAGCAGCGAATCCGCCTCGGCGAAATGCCGCGCCGCGCGCGCCAGGGTTTGACGATATGCCGGAAAGCGCTGCTCGATCGCCGGCAGCACCGCATGCCGCAAATAATTGCGCGTAAAAGCCGCATCCAAATTACTCTCGTCCTCGATCCACGCCAGATGATGCTTCTTCGCATAGGCGGCCAAAGCGGCGCGCGGCACATCCAACAAGGGCCGCACAATTACCCACCCCTCACCCCTCACCCCTTCCCCCTCACGCACTTCTGGCATCGCCGCCGCACCGCGCACCCCCGCGCCGCGCAGCAAATTCAGCAACACCGTCTCGGCCTGATCGTCCAAATGATGCGCCAGCAGCAAGCAATCGGTATCAAGTTCGGCGAAGGCGCGATAGCGCAACGAGCGCGCGGCGGCTTCCAGACCGGCTTGAGAGCGGCGCGGCACGCGGATGGTTTTTACCGCCAAGGGAACGTGCAGTTTGGCGCAGAGCGCGGCGCAGAAGCCGGCCCAATCAGCTGCATGGGGGCTGATCTGATGGTTGACGTGGATGGCGGAGAGTGAAAATTCCCGCTCGCGCCGCAAGCGGTGCACCAGATGTAGCAGCACGACCGAATCGACGCCGCCGCTCAAGGCAACGGTGACGTGCCGGCCCGGCGTCAGTTGGGAATGGAGACGATCAGAAACAGACAGGAGCAGATCACTTGACGCGGGCTTCTTTGAACTTGCCATAACTCATCAAGCGCTCGAAGCGCGCTTTGACCAATTCGTCGAGAGACAGGTCTTGCAATTGGCGCAGACTATCGGTCAGCGCTTTTTTCATGGTCAGCATCATCGCCTCCGGATCGCGGTGCGCGCCGCCCAGCGGTTCATTCACGATCTTGTCGACCAAGCCCAGCGACTTCAGGCGCGGCGCGGTGATGCCGAGCGTTTCCGCCGCCTCGGGCGCTTTCTCGGCCTTCTTCCATAAAATCGAAGCGCAGCCCTCGGGAGAAATCACGGAATAAGTGGAATATTGCAGGATCAGCGTGGCATCGCCGACGCCTACCGCCAGCGCGCCGCCGGAACCGCCCTCGCCGATCACGGTGCAGATGATCGGGGTGCGCAGCGCCGCCATCAGATACAGGCTGCTGGCGATGGCTTCGGATTGGCCGCGCTCTTCCGCGTCGATGCCGGGATAGGCGCCGGGGGTGTCGATGAAGGTCAGGATCGGCATGCCGAATTTTTCCGCCAGCTTCATCAGGCGCTGCGCCTTGCGATACCCCTCGGGGCGCGGCATGCCGAAATTGCGGTAAATTTTTTCTTTCGTGTCCCGGCCTTTTTGATGGCCGATCACCATCACCGATTGGCCGTTGAAGCGCGCGATGCCGCCCACCATCGCCGGGTCGTCGGCGAAATGCCGATCACCATGCAGCTCGTCGAAATCGGTAAACAGCGCGCCGATATAATCCAGGGAGTAAGGCCGCTGCGGATGGCGCGCCACTTGCGATATCTGCCACGGCGAAAGCTTGGCGTAGATATCCTTGGTCAGGGTCCGGCTCTTCTTTTGCAGGCGTTCGATTTCTTCTGAAATATCCAGCGCCGAATCGTCCTGCACATAGCGCAGCTCTTCGATCTTGGATTCAAGTTCGGCAATCGGTTGTTCGAACTCAAGAAAGGTCGTTTTCATTCCAATTTTCCCTGCGGATTTCGTGTAAAAAGCGGGCTCATGATACCGCAAACGGCACTTACCAAGCCAGCGCGCCGCCCGCGCCGCGCGGGTCGCTGGCGGCGAATGCCCGGCCGCTGGCGCGATCGATCCACACCGCCTGCATATTGCCCCACTTGCCCGGCGCGATGTGAACGACATGGCCTTTGAGCGCGAGCTCATCCAGCACTGCCGCGCTGAATGCATCGGGCTCGACCTCGATGCGGTCAGGCAGGTATTGATGATGAAACCTGGGCGCACCGGCCAAGGCCGCCACATCCGGCACAGGCGAGGCCTCCAGCCCCAGAATCGCCAGCAACACCATGCTGATGATGCGCGAGCCGCCGGGCGTGCCCAGCATCAACACGCCGCGCTGGCTTTCCACGAAGGTCGGGCTCATGCTGGACAAGGGCCGTTTGCCCGGCGCGATGCGGTTGGCGCGGCTGCCCGCCAGGCCATAGACATTCTGCGCCTGCTCGCTGGCCGCGAAATCGTCCATTTCATTATTGAGCAGCACCCCGGTGTTGCCTGCGACAAAGCCGGAGCCGAACAAGGTATTGATACTCAAGGTCGCCGCCACGCGATTGCCCGCCCGATCGACGATCGAAAAATGCGTGGTGTGATCGCCCTGCTTGACCCTCGATGCGACATCCAGGCTCGCGCTGAGCGTGGCGTTGTTGAGATCGATACTCGCGGCGCGTTGTTCGGCGTAGGCGGGACTGAGCAAGGTCGCAGTCGGAATCCGCACAAAATCCGCATCGCCCAAGTAACGTGCGCGGTCGTGATAGGCGCGGCGCAGCGCTTCCGCCACCAGATGCATTTGCTGCGCCCGGCTTTGCTGCGCCAAATCGTAACGCGCCAAAATATTCAGCGTCCCGGCCAAGGTCAAGCCACCCGCAGAAGGCGGCGCGGCGCTCACAATGCGCAGCCCGCGGTAGCCGAAAACGATCGGTGCGCGTTCCTTCACTTGGTAGCGCGTTAAATCAGCCTGAGTCCAAATACCTCCTTGCGCCCGCACCGCCGCCACCATCGCGCGCGCCACCGGGCCGCGATAAAATCCTTTACTTCCCTGTTGCGCCAGCATGCGTAGCGAGACGGCAAGCTGCGGTTGCTTAAGCAGCTCGCCAATCTTCGGCACCGTTCCCTCGGTCAAAAATTGCTGCGCCGTTGCGGAATGGGATTGCAACAGCATCAGCTGCGATTCCGCCATCGCGCGATAACGGGCATCGATCGGAAATCCCTCTTCCGCCAAGCGGATCGCCGCGGATAAGCTCTGGCGCAAGGGCAAGCGCCCATAGCGTTTAGCCAGATGCGCCAGCCCGGCCGGCAAGCCGGGAATCGCCGCAGCCAGCGGCCCGGCTAAGGATGCCTGCGCGATCGGCTCGCCCTTTTGATCCAGATACATATCCGATCGCGCCGCCAGCGGCGCTTTCTCCCGTGCATCCAGCATCACCTGCCGGCCATCGCGTGCGCGATGCAACAGGAAAAACCCGCCGCCGCCCAAGCCGGAATTGTAGGGCTCAACCACCGCCAACACCCCCGCCACCGCAATGGCCGCATCGAACGCATTACCGCCTTGATCGAGCATCTCGCGGCCGGCCAGCGTGGCCAGCGGATGGGCGCTGGCGATCGCGGCGTTCGGGAATTGCTCTGCCCAGGTGAGCGGGGTAAAAAATAAAAAGAGAAGAAGAGCAAAACGTGCTCGTTGAATAATCATCTCGGTGAGTGATTGCATGATGGCTTTTTCACCACGGAGTACACGGAGGACGCGGAGTTATTAAGCTGTATTTTCTCCGTGTACTCCGTGGTAAGGAATTTATTCAAAAACTAGCGCGGCGTCTGCCAGCAATTGTTCGGCACATCGTATTGCAGCAGCAATTGCTCGATCGGCTGGGTGACGCTGTATCTCACGCCCACCACATCCAGCCCCTTACGCCAGTACAGGGCCAGCTCGTTTTTATCGCCGATGCTGGTCACGTTGCTATTCGCGTTCACTTTGATCGGCTGGCCATATTTGGTGAGGTAGTTATTGATGATGATCATCAGATTGCGCGGTGACGGCGCCATCTCCTGCTGGAATCCCACCAGCTTGTCATTGCAAAAATCGAACACGAATTGGCGGTTGCTGCCCTTCTCCGGCTGGTCGTAGGCGATCAAGGTTTGCTCGGAAAAATCCTGCACCTTGTCGAAGGTATAGGATTTGAGCGCTTCTTTGACCTGCTCTTTGGTTTGCCCGCTTTTGAACGCATCCACCTCAAACGCAAACGCCTGGCACGTTAAAGTCAGTGCGGCACAAAAAGCCACAGCTTGTTTCATCGATAGACGCTGCATGGAAATTTCTCGGTAATTTGAATCGCGGGTTGATGCTGAATCACGATGCGATAGGTGCGATAAATCAAATCGCCGGGATCGAAGCCGAATACATCCTTCAGTTGCGGCTCGACGGATTGGCCCACATCGAGAATCTCGCGATAAGTCTCCAAGCCGCGCTCGCGCAGCAACTCGCCGATGCCGATGCGGCCCTGCTGCTAATCCGCGCGCAAATGCCCGGGCCGCGCGTCCAGCTTGATCAAGGATTGCGCATCCGCAGAGCCGCGGCCCGACGCCCTGCCGCGCAAGCGCACGCGCCGCTCCAACACCGTCGCGCCCGCCGTTAGATTAAGCCAAGGCGCGGCCTCGCTTAGCGCGGCCGGCGCTTGGCCCAAATTCTCCACCTCGACCTGCTCCCAAAAATACGCTTCCAGGCTTTTGGTCACCGTGCCATCGGCGACCAGCAGCGTGCGCAAAAACGGCGGCAACGCTTCCATATGCAGCGATTCGTTTTTGCTGTTGGTGACGATGCCGCCCGGCACATAGCCGCGGCTCTTGAAATAGGGTTGCACTGGGATGGCGGCGGGCTTCGACATATTGGCTTATTTTAATGCCTCATGGTACTGAGCTTTGCACGGGTTTGCCAGCCCGCTCGGCTTAAAATGGCGGTATGACCTCGCGCCCCCGCATCGTTCTATTCGGCCCTTTCGATCGCCACAACCTGGGCGACCTGCTGTTCGCCCAAGTCGTGCGCGCGCTGTTGCCCAAACGGGATCTGGGCTATGCCGGCTTGGCGCGGTGCGATCTACGGGCCTTGGGCGGCGTAGCGACCCAGGCGCTTTCCGAACTGATCCAAGATCAAGCGCCGCTCAATCTGATACACGCCGGTGGCGAAACGCTCAGTTGCGAAGCGTGGGAAGCGGCGGCCATGCTCTTGCCGCCGGAGGATGCGCGCGCGGCCGCCGCACGCTATGCCATGGCGACACCGGACGAACAACAGCGCTGGGCCAAAACGCAATTAGGCATCGACTTGCGCGCGCCCTATGTTCTGCCCAAGCAGCTTTTTCATCGGCCAGGTGTGTTTGTGCATAACGCGGTGGGCGGTATCGCGCTCGCCGAACGCGGCCCGGATTTTCAAACCGAAGTCGCCGCCAGCCTGCGCAGCGCCGACTTCGTCGGCGTGCGCGACCACATGAGCCAGGCCACCCTCGCACGACACGGCGTCTCCGCCGTGCTGATGCCGGACGCCGCGGTCATGGTGCAGGCCTTGTTTGGCGCGCGCATTGCGCTGCATGCCCAAACCGGCGAAGCGGCGCGCGTGCGCGCCGCCTGCGCAGCCGGATATGTCGCGGCGCAATTCAGCCTCGATTTCGCCGACGCTGCGACCCTGCGCGCCCTCGCGGCCGCGCTCGATCAGTTGCACCTGCAAACCGGATTCACGATTGTCCTGTTTCGCGCCGGGGCGGCGCCGCTGCATGACGACCTGGCCATGTATCGCTCCCTCGCCGCGCGCATGCACCATAAGCCGCTCATCTTCGAGTCGCTGCAGGTGTGGGATATTTGCACACTGATCGCACATAGCCGCTTATTCTGCGGCAGCAGCTTGCATGGGCGCATCGTCGCGCTGGCCTACGGCTTGCCGCGCGTGAGCGTGCCGCCGCCCACGCTCGTCCCAGGCCAAGCGTCAAAAATCGCAGCCATGATCGAAACCTGGGAGCCTGATCACCGCGCCACGCTCGCCGAGATGAACGGCCTGGCGCACGCCGCCCAGCTCGCCCTATCGCTTGCGCCTGCAAGCCAGCAGGCTTTGGCCGCAAGCTTATGCGCGCACTATCAAGCGGGCTTCAGGCAATGGCATGCGCTGCTAGAATGAGCGCTTCTACTGAGGATTTAGTAAATGCATGCCCGATTGGGCGCCGATAAATCCCTCCTACCCTCCCTTTGCTAAAGGGAGGAACCTGCTAACGCCAGCGCGCAGTAGGTTCCCCCCTTCGGCAAAGGGGGGTAGGGGGGATTTGCCTTTGTATCATCCATATACTGCAAGCTCAAAAATAAGGATCAAACCATGACCGGAAACCGTCTCGGATTGGAAGCCGCCACCCTCGGCGGCGGCTGCTTTTGGTGCTTGGAAGCAGTATTCGAACAAGCGCGCGGGATAGAAAAAGTCATCTCCGGTTATACGGCCGGCCATACCGGCAACCCGGCCTATGAAGACATCTGCACCGGCACGACCGGCCACGCGGAAGTGGTGCAAATCACGTTCGACCCGCAAGTGATTTCCTACCGCACGCTGTTGGAGATTTTCTTCACCATCCACGATCCCACGACCCCGAATCGCCAAGGCAACGATCGCGGCACGCAATACCGCTCGATTATTTTGTACCACGATGACAATCAGAAAGCCGTGGCACAAGAGGTGATGCGCGAAATCAACGACGCCGGTATCTGGAGCGCGCCCGTCGTGACGCAACTACAGCCGCTGGCGCATTTCTATCCGGGCGAAGGCTACCACCAGGGCTATTACCGCGGCCATGAATCTCAGCCCTATTGCCAATTCGTCGTCGCGCCCAAGGTAGTGAAGTTTCGCGAAACGTTTCGCTCGCTGTTGAAAGCGAATTCGTAATCGGCAGGACAAGCTGTCGCGCCGCAAATCGAAAATAACTTGTCCTTGACCTGCGCTTAACCGACGGTTAACGCGTAATTCGGCAGACTCCAACCATCGCTTTCGGTTGGAGTTCTCGCCATGTTTGCCGCACACGCCCTCAAGGGTGCCTTACGTTTTTCTATCGATTGGGCTCGGCTATTGCCCTTCTTGCGCTGGCGCGACCGGGTGACTCGCGCCAACTCGCGCGACGATGCCATGTCCGGGTTGACCGGGGCGCTGATCGTGCTGCCGCAAGCGGTTGCCTTCGCCACCATCGCCGGCCTGCCGCCGCAATATGGGCTATATGCGGCGATGATGCCGGCCATCGTCGCCGCGTTGTTCGGCTCGAGCTGGCATCTGGTGTCCGGCCCCACTACCGCCATTTCCATCGCCGTATTCGCCTCGGTCAGCCCTTACGCTCAGCCGGGCTCGCCGGAATTCATCGGCCTGGTGCTGACCCTGACCTTCCTGACCGGGTTGTTCCAGCTGATTCTGGGCTTGGCGCGCATGGGCGTGCTGGTGAATTTCATTTCGCATACCGTGGTGATCGGTTTCACCGCCGGCGCAGCGCTGCTCATCGCCGGCAGCCAGATCAAGAATTTTTTCGGCGTGGACATCCCGCGCGGCACGCCATTCTTCAAGACGCTGGAACTGTTCGCGCTGCAGGTGGGTAGCATCAATCCCTACGTACTGGCGGTGAGCATGGTCACACTGATGGCCGGTATTCTGACCAAACGTTATGCCCCCAAGCTGCCCTATATGATCGTCGCGATGGTGGCAGGCAGCTTGTTCGCGCTAGGCATCAACACCCACTACGGCGTAAACACGACCCACGTGCTCACCGTGGGCGCGCTGCCTTCCGGCCTTCCGCCGCTGTCGCTGCCGGATTTTTCATTCCACGGCTTGTCGCAGATGACGTTTCCGGCGCTGATCATCACCATGCTGGCTTTGACCGAGGCGGTGTCGATTTCTCGCGCCATTGCCATCCGTTCCGGCCAGCACATCGACGGCAATCAGGAGTTCATCGGCCAGGGCCTCTCCAATATCGTCGGCAGCTTCTTCTCCGGTTACGCCGCCTCCGGGTCGTTCAACCGCAGCGGCGTCAACTATGCCGCCGGCGCGAAAACGCCGCTGGCGGCGGTGTATGCCTCGCTTTTTTTGGTGGTGATCCTGCTGCTGGTGGCTCCCCTGGCGGCTTACCTGCCGAATGCCGCCATGGCCGGCATCCTGTTCCTGGTGGCCTGGGGGCTGATCGACAGCCACCACATCCGCCTGCTGCCGCGCATCAGCCGGCAGGAAACCGTGGTGTTGTGGGTCACCCTGATCGGCACCCTGATCGACCTGGAAAAGGGCATCTTCTTTGGCATTGCCCTGTCCTTGGCCTTGTACCTCTATCGCACCTCGCGCCCGGCGCTGGAGCCCGTGGTGCCTGATCGCGATCCGGAGAGCTACCACTTCGTGCCAGTCGATGGCCATCCGGAATGCCCTCAGATCAAGATGATGCGCTTGAACGGCTCCATCTTCTTCGGCGCGGTGTCGCATCTACAGCAGCAAATTCAAGAATTGGAGCAACAGGAACCGATGCACAAGCATCTGGTAATCATGGCCAGCGGCATCAACTTCGTCGACTTGGCGGGCGACGAGTTTCTTGCCGAAACCGCCCGCCGCTATGCCCGCGCCGGCGGCAGCCTGAGTTTTTATCGGATGAAAGAAAGTGTAGCCGAGACCCTGCGCATGGGTGGCTTCATGCAGGACATCGGCGAAGAAAATCTCTATCCGGCCAAGTCCCGTCCGGCGGAAGCGCTATTCCCGCGCCTGGACAAAAGCATTTGCGCGAGTTGCCCGCACCGGCTGTTCCGCGCCTGTCACAGCGTACCGCGCCCAATGTCTGTCGAACAGACACATGACGCGCAGCCACAACCGATCACCGAAGGAGCCCTGTCATGAAAACCTATCGACGCATTCTAGTGCCCATCTTAACGGGCGGCCAAAGCGATATCCTGCTGCAACGCGTCACCGAATTGGCCCAAGTTTCACGCACGCAAATGCTGGTGGTACGCGTACTGGATACCCGAAGCGGCATTCCGTCGGATGGTCCGGCCGGCGCGCTACCGGGAGAAATGGCCGCGCGGCGCGCGCCGGAAGCGATGAAGCGCCTCGAACTGCAACTGGCGCGCAACAAGCTGAGTTGGGCCGAAGCCAAAGTGGTGTGGGGAGAGCCGAATGTCTTGCTGGCCAACATTATCCGCGATTGGGCGCCTGATCTCGTCGTCACTTGCGGCCAGCTTCCGCAAGGCATGGTGCAAGGCCCGGATATTCTCACCGTGGGCTGCCGCAACCTGTTCCGGCGCTTGGCGCAGACACTGCAACAAGGCGTGCCACACCACGCCTGAGGACTTGTCCCGGCTGGACGCGGCGCGTCACTTGCAGTAAAAAGAGATTTGTTCACTCATGCCGCTATGCCGTCCATCCATGCACGACGCCCCAGCCATTTCCGTACTCATCGTCGAAGACAGTCAAGATCTGGCGGCGAACATCGCCGACTATCTGGAGGCCAAGGGCTATCTGGTGGACGTGGCCATGGATGGCGTCACCGGCTTGCATCTGGCCGTCACTCAGCCGCATGACGTGATCGTGCTGGACCTGATGTTGCCCGGCATCGACGGCCTGACCCTGTGCCGCCGCCTGCGCCAGGA
The DNA here is from genome assembly GCA_016235775.1 of Hydrogenophilales bacterium. Taxonomy (GTDB): domain Bacteria; phylum Pseudomonadota; class Gammaproteobacteria; order Burkholderiales; family Thiobacteraceae; genus RBG-16-58-11. The sequence continues at coordinate 27,707 of JACRIU010000052.1, read as the reverse complement.
CGCGCAATCCGCCGTACCGATATTGATGCTGACCGCCCGCGCCACGCTGGACGACAAGGCCGCCGGTTTCGGCGAAGGCGCAGACGATTACTTGGTGAAGCCGTTCGAATTGCGCGAACTTGATCTTAGGCTGCGCGCCCTGACGCGGCGTACACGCGCCGGAGAAAACTTACATCAGCTCAAGGTGAGTGATCTGATATTCGATCTCGACACGTTCAGCGTGCAGCGCGCCGGTCAAGCGCTCACCCTGCCCGCAGTACCGTTGAAGATTCTGGAATTGCTGATGAAACGCACACCCGGCGTGGTGCGGCGGCGCGAGATCGAACAGACCGTATGGGGCGATTCGCCGCCGGACAGCGATGCCTTGCGCGTGCACATGCACACCCTGCGTTCCGCCATCGACCCGCCGGGATTGCCGCCGCTGCTGCATACCCTGCGCGGCATCGGCTACCAATTGAAAGCGCCCGATGCACCGGCTTGACCTGCGCGGGCGCGTCGCCCTGTTCTTCGCCGGCTTCGGCGCCTTGATCAGCCTGATCATGGCGGTGGTGCTGTACCAGAGCGCGCACGACTTGGGCCAGCGCTTGATCGACGAAACGCTGTCGGCGGAATTGGACGACTACATCGCCCGGCGCGAACGCAATCCGGCATCGCTGCCGCCTTCCACCGTCATTTTGCAAGGTTACGTACGCGACACCGATGGAGCCGGCGAGGTGCCGGACTACCTGGCAAACCTGCCGCTCGGCCGTCACGACATTCACTTGGGCAAGCTGAGTTACCGGGTCGCGATTCTGGAGCGCGGCGGCGCCAGCTACTACCTGCTCTACGACACCTCGCTGCAAGCACGCCGCGAACAGCGTTATGCCTGGATGCTGGGACTGATGACGGTGGCTATGACCTTGTTGTCCGCCCTGGGCGGCATCTGGCTGTCGCGCACCGTGGTGGCGCCGGTGGCTGACTTGGCGGCCAAGGTGCGGCACCGCAGCCCGGATGAATGGGATCACCCGCTGGCCGACGACTTTCCCGCCGGTGAAGTGGGTGAGCTGGCGCGAGTGTTCGACCGCCACCTGATGCGTATGCGCGCCTTCATCGAGCGCGAACGAGCCTTCAGCGCCGACATCAGCCACGAACTGCGCACTGCCTTAGCGGTGATCCTCAGCTCGACCGAAGTGCTGCTCGACGATGAACACCTCTCCGACAGGCAGAAAGCCCGCATCAGCCGCATCGAGCGCGCCGCGCGCGACATGGCCGAACTCGGCACCGCATTGCTATTGATGGCGCGCGAGGAACGCAGCCTGGCCGCGGGTGGCGGTTGCGTGTTGGCCGATGTGGTGCGGGAAGTAGTGGAAAAACAACGTCACCTGCTCGCCGGCAAACCGGTCGCGGTGGAAGTGCAAACCAATCCGGAATTGATCCTGCCGGCGGATGTCGGCTTGGTGGAAATCCTGGTCAGCAATCTAGTTCGCAATGCCTTCTCCTACACGGCGTCCGGCACGGTTACTGTGCAGCAGGATGCCCACGCCCTGACCGTAGCCGATACCGGCAAAGGCATCCCTGGACACGCCATCGAACAAGTCTTTGTCCGCCATTTCCGCGACATGGCCAGCGAAGGCGCCGGCATCGGGCTATCCCTGGTCAAACGTATCTGCGACCGCTACGGCTGGCAGGTGCAATTGGAAAGCAGCCAGCATCAAGGAACCACCGTCAAAGTCAGCTTTTGACAAATCCTCAACTCTACATCGCACTGTAGAATGGCTAAATTTTTTCGCTGCCCTGCTTAAGACACTTTTATTTTGCCACCTCATCTTTTCGCCGACATTTCCTCGCACGGCTTCGGGCATCTGGCGCAAACCGCGCCGGTGTTAAATGCGCTGCGCGCCGGGCTGCCCGATCTTCGACTCACCATTCGCAGCGGCTTGCCACGCGAGCGTTTGGCGCTGCGCATTGAGGGTGAATTTGAACATATCCCCAGCGCCAGCGATTTCGGGCTCAGCATGAAAAGCGCGCTGGATGTAGATCGGGCGGCAAGCCTGGAACGCTATCGCACTTTCCATGCTGATTGGGACGCGCAGGTGAACGACTATGCGCAGTTGCTCGCGCAGCATCAGCCCGATTGGCTGCTGGCGAATATTTCCTATCTCGCCTTGGCCGCCGCCGAACGCGCCCATATCCCCGCCACCGCTTTGTGCTCGCTCAACTGGGCGGAGATTTTTTATCCCTACTGCGCGGAAGCGCCCGATGCGGGGCTGATGCGCGAGCAGATGTTGGCCGCCTACCGTAGCGCCGAGGCGTTTTTGCGCATCACGCCCGGCATGGATATGCCGGGTCTTAACAACCTCATTCCGATCGGCCCCATTGCGCGCCAGGGCCAGAGCCGGCGTGCGGAATTGCACCGCGCATTGGGTTTGCACGTGAATGCCCGCCTAGTGCTGGTGGCAATGGGCGGCATGCATTTGCGCTTGTCACAGATGACTTGGCCGCATCACCCCGATCTGCTGTGGGTCGCACCGCAGAGCGCCGGGCTGCAACGCATGGATGTCATTGCGCTGGAGGGCATCGACATGGATTTCAGCGATCTCATCGCCTCTTGCGATTGTGTGATGACCAAATCCGGTTATGGCACGTTTGTCGAAGCGGCCACCGCCGGCACGCCGTTGCTGTATGTGGAGCGCCCGGATTGGCCGGAAGAACCCTGTCTGGTGGAATGGCTGCACCAACACAAGCGCGCAGTCGGCATCAGCCGCGAGCAATTCGAGCATGGCAATTTTGGCGAAGCGATCTGGGATCTGGCTTGCAGTGCACGATCCGCTCCGATAGTGCCCACCGGCATCGAGCAAGCTTCCGAATATCTGCTGGCACGTTTGCAGTCCACGAGATCGACAGACTAATGGCGCGCATTCTCGGTGTGGGCATCGCCACCCTGGATTGGGTGTTCGAAGTCGACCACTACCCGCAAGAAAATGAAGAAATGCGCGCTCAAACCTTGCGCGTCGCGCGTGGCGGCAACGCGAGCAACAGCTTGGTGGTGCTGGCGCAACTGGGGCACCAATGCGACTAGGCGGGGGTGATCGCCGAAGCACCCGAGAGCCAAATCATCCGCGACGACTTGGCGCGCTTTGGCGTATCGACTGCCCACTGCGTCACCCGCCCCGGCCGGCCGCCCACCTCCTCCATCCTGCTTTCGCCCTCGGGCGCGCGCACCATCGTTCACTATCGCGATTTAGCCGAATTCGGCTACGCCGATTTTCAACGCATCGATCTCGCGCCGTTCGACTGGCTGCACTTCGAGGGGCGCAATATCCCCGAGCTGGAAAAGATGTTGCTGCACGCACGCGCCAAACGCCCCGATCTCAAGATTTCCCTCGAAGCAGAGAAACCGCGCACTAAGCTGGAAGCGGTGCTGAGCTTGCCCAGCGTGTTGCTCCTCTCACGCGCGCTCGCCCAGCAGCGCGGCTTCGACGACCCCATCGCTTTCTTACAGGCACTGCGGAGCGAAGCGCCCAATGCCGATCTGTTCCTGGGTTGGGGCGAACAGGGCGCATTTGCCCTGGATCGTAACGGCGTGCTGTATCAAAGCCCCGCTTTTCCGCCGCCCCAGGTCATCGACACTGTCGGCGCCGGCGACACGCTCAATGCCGGCATTATCGACGGCTTGGTGCGTGGCCTTCCGCTGGCGGAAACCCTCACCCATGGCTGCCGCCTGGCGGGCCGGAAATGCGGTGTAACGGGGTTTGAGATTTAGCTTCCCGTCTTTTCTGTCCGCCTTTTTTAAAATAATTACTTGATTAGCCACAAAGTTCCGCAGCTCCCTCCCCTGGTGGGAGGACTAAGCCGGGCACACTAGCGCAAGCATCCTGCTTGCATGCCGGCTGGAAGCCGGCGCTACACGGGCCCGCGGTCCTGATGGGTGTGATGGATAGAGGGAAAACAACACGGTGGGCTACAACTTGCTGAACTTCGTGGCTAATCAGGAAAAATTATCTATATTTAAATTGTTAAGCAGCCATTTCTCAAAACCATTTTCCCTACGCTTCACATCAGTCATGGAGTCAAAATCATGAAATTGCCTTTGCAGATCACCGTGCGTGACATCCCCCAATCAGACGCTTTGGAAGCGGCCATCCGCGAAAAGGCGGAAAAACTCGATCTTTTCTATCCGCACATCATGGCTTGCCGCGTGGTGGTGGAGATGCCCGCCAAACATAAACACAAAGGGAAAGAATTCACGGTGCGCATCGACCTGACCGTTCCGGGAAGCGAAATCGTCATCAACCGCGACCATCATGTGGATGTCTATGTGGCGTTGCGCGATGCCTTTGATGTAGCGAAACGGCAACTGGAAGATTATGCGCGGCGTCAGCGCGGCGAAATCAAAGCGCATGAGATGGAAAATCACGGCCGGGTGCTAAGCCTGTTTCCGGAAGAGGGCTATGGCTTCATCGAGGCCCCGGACGGGCGCGAGCTTTATTTTAGCGCGGAGAATGTAGTGCATCCCGCTTTCCAGCAGCTTGAATCCGGCATGCCGGTAAGCTACCTGGAAGAAGCCGCGAGCGAAGGGCCGCAAGCTAAGCGGGTGAGTGCGGCTTTGTAGTGTTTTATACGTAATGACAAAAGTAACGCCGCATGCACAGAGTCAGACGACTTATCGGCGCACTTGGAGGTGCAGCAGGTCTCCCCCTTTGGAAAAGGGGGAACAAGGGGGATTTGTCGTGACGCAGCTAATATCCACCTCTTTCAAATCCTCCCTGTCCCTCCTTTTGCAAAGGAGGGAACCGTCATTCCCTGTTGCGCTTAGCTTTTTGCATGCGGCGATACTTGAGACGTCATGTTTAGAAGGAATTGAAATGAAGGGCGGGTTCGAAAAGCAGTTCCTTGACGATATGGCGCACTCTAACACCTCACCTTGTCGTCATTCCGGCGGAGCGTTGGTGTTGCCGCTTTAGCGGCTCTACAACCACGCTCCGCCGGAATGACGGGCTTTTAAACAGGCGCTCAATGATCTTCAATATGCGTGACGGTTTCTTCCGCCGGCTCGCCGGTATCGGGGTCGATCCAGTCGTTGATGCCGATTTCTTCCTCGACTTCGTGCAGCGTTTCGCCCACTTCCATTGCGGTCGTGGCGTTGTATTCCATGTCCTGCACAGCATCCATTAGGGAGGTGAAGGGACCGTATTGTGCTTCGGTCTCCTGGTTCATCCAATAGAACCCGTCTGGTCGCTCGATAATGCGGGTTTTATCGAAGTCCGGCTGCGTTTCGGGAATGATCTGAGTCATGCTGCGTCCCTTTCATAAACTGAGTATTTATTTTCCACCAATGCCATCGCTTTGCAAGTGCTATTAAAAAATCTGCGTCATTTTCTCTTTTTCGGGCGGCGCGGCGGCGCGGGTTTGCCGCGATACATCTGGCGCAAGGCAGACAGCTCCAGCAAGCGCGACGCCACCAGATAATTCATGCTGCCCTCCGGCACCGCACCCTCCTCGTCCGGCTCACCGGCGGGCAGCCCGGTGAGCAGCTCGATGGCTTCATCGACATCGCTTACCGCCCAAATATGAAACTTGCCTTCGGCGCAGGCCGCCACCACATCCGCGCGCAGCATTAAATGCTTGCGGTTATCGCGCGGGATCAGCACGCCTTGTTCGCCGTTCAGGCCGCGCGCCTGACAAATATCAAAAAAGCCTTCGATCTTTTCATTCACCCCGCCAATCGCTTGCATCCGGCCAAACTGATCCACCGATCCGGTAATCGCACGCGACTGAATAATCGGCACATCGGCAATGGCGGAAAGCAGCGCGCACAACTCGGCCATGGAGGCGGAATCGCCTTCGACCATGCCATAGGTTTGTTCGAACGCCAGGCTCGCCGACAACGATAGCGGCAAATTGCTCGCATAGCGCGTGGCGAGAAACGAGGACAGCGTCAGCACCCCCTTCGAATGAATCGCACCGCCCAGCTCTATCTCGCGCTCGATATCGATCACCTCGCCCTCGCCCAGACGCACGGTAGCGGTGAGGCGCGTCGGATGGGCAAAAGCGGTGTCGCCGATTTCAATCACCGACAGCCCATTCACTTGGCCGACTTTGCTGCCGGTAGTGTCGATGCGCTTGATTTCGCGCAAGATATCCTCTTGCATGAGCAAGCGCAGCCGCTCGGCACGGCGTTGGCGCGCATCGATGGCGGCTTGCACTGCGGCGGCTGGCACGGCGCTCTGCGCATCTCGACGCGCCAGGTAATCCGCCTCGCGCATCAAGTCTTGCAAATCTTGCATGTGCGCGGAAAGCCGCTCGGCATCCCCCGTCTCGCGCGCTGCCTGCTCGATCAGCCGGCCGCACGCTTCGCGCTGGAAGGGCAGCAGGCTCTCCTTGCGCGCCAGGGTGGCGATCACCTGCGCATACAATTGTGCGTTTTCATTCGAACGTGGCATCTCCTCCTCAAAATCCGCGGCGACTTTGAATAGCTCACGAAATTCCGGATCGTATTCGTACAACAGGTAATACAAAAGGCGCTCGCCGAGCAGAACCACCTTCACATCGAGCGGGATCGGTTCCGGCTCCAGCGAAACCGTGCTCACCAATGACAGCATCTGCCCCAGCGAATCGATGCGCGTTTGATGCGCGCGCATGGCGCGCTTGAGGCCATCCCACGCAAATGGCTGGGTCAGCAGCTTGTGCGCATCCAGCACCAAATAGCCGCCCGTGGCTTGATGCAGCGCACCGTGTTTGATCAAGGAAAAATCCGTCACCAGCGCGCCCAAATGCTCCATATGTTCGATGCGCCCGACCAAATTCGGGTAATTGGGATGATCAGGCACAATCACCGGTGCGCCTTGGGTGGTGCTGTGATCCACCAGCACGTTCACCCGATAGCGGCGAAACGGGGTACCCAGTGGCGACTCCAATAGAGTTTGCCCATCTTGCGGCTTGCGGAAATCATCTGCGTTTTCGATCAGGTCCGCTTGCACCGCCTCCAGATAAGCGATCGTTTCGGGAAGCGCTTGGTACTTCTCTTTGAGTTCGTTGATCAGATGCTCTACCGCAATCATGGAAAATTCGCGATTCAAGGCGCGAACCCGATTGCGTTTCTCGCGGCGCCATTGCGGCGCTTGGCGAATCAGTTTCTCCAATTGCTCCTGCAATGTTTCGAGCACTTGCGTGATGCGCGTCTTTTCCTCATCCGGCAGCTTTTCAAATTCTTCCGGCGTGACCGGTTCGCCTTTTTTGGCCGGCGCCAGGGTAAATCCGCTCGGGGTGCGCAGCAACACGATCTCTGATTGCTGCGCCTCGTCGGCCAGCAGATTAAACGCTTTTTCTTCGCGCTCGCTGAATTCGTTATCGATCTTCTCGATCTGAGCATGATAGTCATCGCTGGCAAAAACGGCGGGGATCGCGGCGAGCAAATCATCGATCAAGTGCCGCATATCGTCTTTAAACTCAAGCGCCTTGCCCGGTGGAAACTTGATTGCGTTCGGCTTATGCGGCTGCTCGAAATTATGCACATAGACCCAATCACTCGGGATCGGACCGCGCGCCGCTTCTGCTTCCAGCAAATTCATCACCAGCGAGCGTTTGCCCATGCCAGGCGGCCCCATGACGAACAAGTTATAGCCTTCGCGCTGGATGGAGAGACCAAACTCCACCGCATCCACCGCACGCGCTTGGCCGAGCATGCCGGGCAGATCGGGCAATTCATCGGTCGTGGCAAACGCCAAACTGGATAGATCACAACGGGTATACAAGTCAGCTACCGGCAACGGCCCCAAGCCGGTCTTATAGAGGCTAACTTTTTTCTGGCTTGGCTTCTGACTCGGCCGGCGGCGTGGCGCGGCTTTCTTTTTCGTTGGAGTTGGGCTCAAGATTGCTATGTCCGTAAATTAGATGTCGTTCTCTTCGTAAGTATAGGCGCGAAGGCGCAAAAGAAAACTATCGCGCTTGGTTGATCCCGGCGAATTCGATCGAGTTGCGGATAAACCGATGTGCCTGATCTTGGTAAAAGAATGTGCGGAGCTTATTGGGCTTTACATAAATTGACGCGCTTCAAATCCCCCCTACCCCCCTTTTTACCCGCAAGGAGTACGCCGGTGGGTGCCCCGCTGCTACGCAGCGACCCTTCCGCAGGCAAAGGGAGGCTAGGAGGGATTTTCGTGACCAAGGTGGTAAGTCATGAATTATGTAAAGATCAATAAAAAGTCTTTTTGGCCTTGTGCTCCAGCGCGATGCCGGCCAACTCCAGCACCACACCCAAGGCAAGCAACAGCGCGCCCTGCCAGACTTCCGGCGCGAGAAACATCAGCATTGCCCCGAGCACGATCAGGATAATTGCACTGGCGCGCCGGATGCGTGGATTCCTTATCATTTTAAATTCTCCTATTATTCTTAAATTGAAGTATAGGTTAGACAAAGATTTTTGCTCCGCTACCAGACTAATAATAATTCAGGATCGAGACCTGCCGAATGAATCCGCTGCAATGGCATCGCCAGCGCATCGAACAGCGGCCACGCTATCACGTCAGTGGATTGTGGTATTGAGGTGATGTAGTAAAGACGTGATCTGATAGATCGTGATTGAACTTCCATTTGAGGGAATAGCTAAGTTTTGCCGGGCGCGATGGTCTGCTCTGCAGCGGTAAGAGTCAGTCCGGTTTGGTCTGCGTACGACAGCTCAGTGCCAGGAACTGACGGTCGAGCTGTGGTGGTTGACCGTCCCGAAGTCTACGGTTAGCTGCCATTCGGTTTTGATGGCAAAACTAGCAAAGAATGTGGACCAGCCCCAGGCAATTAAACGTGTCCCCTTTAAACTTCTCTTCTTCGTATCTTACTTACCTTGTGGGCCGTTTCTGAGATAAACGAACAAAATTCGGATTCATCGCACACGCGAATGGACTGGCGAACGGGGACCGCCGCGCGGATGTTGTTGTGTGGGCGGAGAGAGATAGGGATACGGGTTCTCCGGTGTGGCGGGCCAATTCCGTTGTTCATTCGGTGGCCCATGATAGCCGCGCAGTTGGAGATGAAAGTGGTTCATATGTTCGGCGTTCTCCCCGGGCCCAGTGACTGAGCCGAAGTATTCAGGGAAAACATTTGCGATTTGCCGCATGAAATCTCGATAGGTGATGGAACCGATGCGGTCCGTGATGTTGAACCAATCCGATGGGCTGCCGCGGAGGTTTTCTCGATTATCTGAAGTTCTATCGCCCGCCGGCCGGCCGCTACGCAAGTGGATCACGTGGACATGGGTGCCGGATGTGAATAATGGCCCGACGTGATATCCGGTTAAATCAAGCGCCTGTCCGCCGGGATGCGGATCGCGGAGCGACTTTGGATGTCTCAGGAATCCGGCGGAGTAGAGCGCAGAGATATTGAATGGGGAACGTTTGATTCGGAGGACAAACTGGACGACCGCGTAAGCGAAAACCGGGTCGAGGATCTGATCAACACGGCCTGCAACCACAGTAGTTCTGCTGGATCCTCGCCCTCGAAATCGCTGCAATTCGGCAAGAGGACGGTTGCGGAAAATCGGGATTAAATCGGGATGCATCCAATTAACCCGTACGCCCTGAGTGATGTCGATCTGATGAACGCCAGTTCCAGGTGGCGGATTCGGATCTTGCCGGATCGCGCGGAACGTCTCCGCTTCTTGTACCTGACGCCGGTGCTCCCTGCCGCCTTCAAGCTCTCGCAACTGGCGCAAGAGCGCTCGCCGTTCGCGTTGCAGAGTGTCAGGCGATAATTCATCGGTGGCGTTTCGAGGTGATACAGGAGAACCACCAAATCGGTCGTTGACGAGACGGTCGGCGGGAGTCACTGGAGGGTGCACTGTTCGATCCGTCCCGCGGGCACCCAGGCGTCGGGATTGTCTTTGCAGACGAAGCTGTCGCTCAACTTCTGCCAGACGCGCTCTCGTTTCCTCGATTTGCCGTGTGGTGGCTTCGACTTGCTCAATGGTCTGAGTACCCCGGAGCTCATACGCGCGAACAACTCTCGGATCAAAATCATCATGTTCCAGATCAAATGTGTCTCTCCATCCCTCACTTGTCCGGCGCGACTGCAGGTATCCGCGCTCCCGAAGGTAACGAATCGCTTCGCCGTGGGGGATGTTGATTGGCTGATAGACTGAAATGGTTCACCTCCTGGCACAAGCTGTTATAGACGCGCGAATTATCGGACCCAAAAAAGGGGACAGATTTATTGCCCCCCCGTACGGCACGCCGATCAATGACAAAAAAATAAATCTGTCACTTTATTTCTGCTGAATCCGCCCATAAGCACGCGCAAGCTCTCTAGCGGTGAACTAAGTCTATTTCCAGCATGTCGGCAACGATGTCCACCAATTCTTGCGCCGTCCCTGTCCCACCGGAATAGTCGTCAAGTAGGAGGCGATAGACTCGCCCATAATCCATATAAAGCTCGCGCGCACTAGATGGTTGCAGACTATCCAACTGCCCCAGCATACTTCTCAATCGTTGCGAATGTTGTCGCGGAGGTAGCAAGACGCACGGCAGTTCGCCGCGACCAGGGAAGTTATTGCGAACTCCCAGGTTGCTTAGATGTACTTCCTCGATGACGTGATGACTGTGCCAACCAGCATACTCTGGATGAGCTCTGCGAAAAGCGAGCAAGCTCTCATGCGTTCCAACAAGTTGGTTGGCGCGAGTTAGGTATACAGAATGGCGCCCCCTGCTCCAGAGTCGTTCAAGTTTCGAAAAGAGCGCCGTCGTGTTGAATCTCCTGACCCCCTCGATTATTTCCCATCCTCTGTGCATTCCCCTTGCAAGAGCGCGAATCGAGGGACGGGAAAGTCTTCGCGTTGTGGCGAGCGGCTCAAGTGCATGAATGAATTCCTCCAAGGCTTGAATGTGAGCCCCAGTGAGCGGTTCATGTGCGAGTGCCCGACGAAGGGCTTCCTCCACCACGTGTGGGGCTGAATGGGTGCGAGCGAGTCGCCGCAAAACCTCACTCAACGTCTCATCAGTGCGGCCAAGACGCCGTGCAATTCTTGCTGTTATTTCGGTTTCAGTTCGGCCAGCTCTGACAATTCTTCCGGCTAATGGAATGAGCGTGAGCGCCACTCCCCCGCCAGCCATTGCACGATCAGCGACGCTCAATCGTTCTTGAAGTAGCCAGCTTCTTCCAGATGTAGCTTCAATCGCGTCTATCAAATCTCCTGCGAAAGGAATTAACGGGACAAGCATCTCAACTAGGCCCAGAATGTATTCTGCGCCCACAGCATCTCCGAATCCGCCCCAAAATTGCAGGGAAGGTGCTCGCGGAACTGGAATCCCGGCAAGACCCCTCATTCGCTGTGTGAGCACTGCGGCCTGCGCTTGCCCAAGTGCTTCTCTGAGTTCTGTTTCCCTTGCTTCTATGAGGCGTCGTCGCTCCTGCGCGATTCCTGAACGAGTTAAACCGCCAAGCATGGACCTTTGGCCCGACAACCGGCTACTCTCTTCATCTTGATTTGATGGGGTTGCACGCGCTTCGGAGCGCGGCGCACCCAACCGAGCCTGACTTTTTTGGACGTTAATCTGTTGTCGCAACTGTTCGATTCGGGAATCGAAATACGACGGAGGTTGTACAGGCAGTTCGCCCCCGCTGGTAGCGGCTTGGGAATCACTTCTTTGCGATGCGAGTGAAACTGCAGATGCAGGTTGCTGCGAGCGAGTCGGGCGCCGCGCTCTGCGCCCTGCAATCGGGGTGGTCTCCGCAGTCGTCGCACGCTGCCCCTCCGTTGCACGGTCTGCTATCTGAACAGGCGGCAAAGGCGGTTGTGGCGTGGGTGCGCGCAAGCGTTGGAGTTGAGCCAGGAGTGCGCGGTCAAGCTCCTCATCACGACCGCGCGCCGTAGGGACAATCTCCCGGTTCATCCGGGTTCGCTGGCGATCTCTCTCGTCACCCATGGCAAAAGTCCTCGGTGCTAGTCCGGATCCACCACGACACTCGACACGCCCTCGACTCTCACTTGCTTGTCAATATCTGGATCGCTCAGATCTGGCGTCTCCGCGAGCAACCGCGCCGCACGACGCAGGTTCTCCAGTTCCGCCTGCCTCAGCTCGGCCCGGGCCTTGCCCGTGTCGTAGGCACGATGGATGAGTTTGAACTGCTCCAGCAGTGGATGGCTACCCAGCAATGCCTCAATGTAAATCTGCCCGGTCGGCACCACGACTAGGTCAGTATCGCGCCTGGGTTCCCGGATGCGATCGAGGACGAGCGCGTGCAGCGCTTCCCGCTCGGCGTCGGTCAGGCTGATGGCCGGGTCATGCCAGACAGCTTCGACATAGTCGAGCAATTCATCCGTTGTGAAGTTCGAATCCTCATCCGGGTCCCGGACTCCGAAGTAGTTGTCGATGAACTGCCGCATCATGAACTCGGTGAGGTAGACGCAGGTCTTCAGCGGGAAGATGATGTAGTTGCCTTTGTAGCCCAGCGGCCGATCCAGATCGGCAATCTCGACCAGTTTCTTTGTCACCCCGTGGTGGCCCGGCGCCGGCGGGGTCCAACCCTCGATTACGTAAAACTCTCTGCCCCGTCGCACAGTCGGCACGCCGCGCGCGATCTCCTCGGGCGTCGCCCGCCGGATGCCGAACGCACTGATGTCCGTGGTACTGGTCTCGGGCAGCTCCACATCCTGGTAATAAAGCCGGAAGAACCGCTGGTCGGGCGGTTCGTGGTCCCAGATGGCTTGCATGTAATAGAGAATGTTCTCCTTTACATGCACCCGCAGTTGGTCGATCGCCACGCGCCGATTGGTCTGGTTCTCTATCGCCTCGGTATACGCCCTGGTGGCGGAATCCAAAGCCTCACGCGCGGTCGCAAGTTGCTTTTGAGAGTCGGTCAACGATTCCTGCAAGTAATCCAGTTGCTTTTGAATACTCTTTACTCGCGCGTCGAGCACGTCTCGGCTCATTTCATCGGGATCACCGCTCACCAGATCCTCCGCGAGATCGGAGAACCAACCTTGGGCATCCTCAGCGGCCGCAGCCCGGGCGCGAGACTCTTCGCTGCTCACCAACCCGACGCGCAGGGTGTCCCGCACGGAAAGCAAATCCGAAACGGTCGCTTCAAGTTTTTCCACCACGCGCCGCTGCGTCTCCCAGTTCGCCCGCTTGATGCTTACGCCCAATTCATCTCCGGCGAAGCTTTCCTTCAACTTGCCGAGCGCGGGTTGCAGGCCATCGTCCAGCAATACTCGGCGGAGGATCCATTCATTTGCAAGCAACCACGACTCGGTGATTTCATTCGGCGCAGGCACATCCTGTGCGACGAGGATCACGGGCATGACCCGATGAATGCGCTCGGAGATATGGTATTGCCGCTCCAGTTCGTAGAGCAGATACGTGACCGTCAATTCATTGTTGGGATTGTGCAGCTCGCCCGACGTACTCGAATCGGTAGTCATTTCGTCAGTAGTCTGGATTTCCAGCGCCCGCTCCTGCTTGTATTCTTGCGCCGCCTTGACCACCGCCTCACGGAAGTCTTTCTTCACTCGCGCCGATTCTTGCGCCTGGTTAAATACGAACTCCGCAGACGCGGCGAGTGACCCGATCCCGATGTCAAACGATCCCTGGGACGTGCTTTTGAAATTTGTGGAGGCCGATGCTTTGGCGGTGATTTCAGCATCTGCCCGCTGGGTCATGGACGATTCACCGCTCCTCGACGAGAGCGCCTTCTCCAGCTCTTTTTGCGAGCGGGTGCGCTTGATGATCGTTTGGGTGGAGTATTTGCGCACTTCACCGGGCGTCATGGGAATCGTCCCTACCAGATCGCCGACCTGATAGGTGAGCGGTTCCCACTTCTGACGGTAGGTGAGCAGGATGCCGAAATTCACGCTGTTGGGAGCGAAGTAGTGGAATGAGTATGGTTCGGTCAGCTGCTTGCGTGTCTCGTCCAATAAGCGCAATACCCGTCCCGCGCTTCCAGCCGGACTGGAGATGATCGCGTGAGCTTGAGCCAAGATCGTTCCCTGACGATCTAGCCGATATCTAATTTGACCTTCGGTAAGCCCTGACCTAAATTGCATTAGGTCGTTTAACTCTTCAGCGATGTCCTCCAGTTTAGCCTGCTGGATTAGGCTAAACAGGTGCCATATCGCTACGGCGGAGGGAAGCCTTAATTTCACCGCATCTGGAGCCCCCTCTCCCATCGCCTCTACCTGGCCGCTAACGCGGTTCAAGAAGTCGATCAACGCATCCTGCTCCGCAGCTTCTACAGGCAGGTCGAGTGGGACTCCGAACTCCTCGTGAAGCTTCACAATGGACTCGTAGAGCTCGTGCACGCGGCCCTTGAGTCTCTCGTCAAAGGCTTCCGTCCACACATGCTCGAACGCAATCTGGAGCTGGTGGAAGTCGTGGAACGCAGTCACGTCAGCGGGGCCGGAAGGAAGCACAACACCAGTAAGTCGCGCTGCCAGTTCTTCAATCGAGCCGGCGGGGTTGGGCGCCGGGGCAGTCAATTCTGCGAGTTGTCCGAGCACTCCCGCTCGCACGGTGTCGGCAGCACCCGGCGCGTCGCCGGGTGAGGGTGGCGTGCCGCCGTCGGATGGCGGGACCACCGCGGGGCCCGTCGCGGCCGCGAGCCGCGCTCGCTCTCTGGCCTCTTCTTTCTTGGCATCGAGCAGGTTACGAATCCGCACCATTGCTACGCCGTCCCTGCGCTGGTGGAGGAGCTGACAAATCTGCGCACGATCCAGTTGGATCTTAGTAGTACCCCCCTTCAACAGCATGGCGGTGTCCACGTCCGCTTTGGTAAAGTCCGCGCTCGTAATATCTAGCAACACCTTGTCGGAACCAACGGCGTTTTTCATAGCGTAAAGGCCACGCTCCATGGCTTCTCGCTGCGCTGATGCAAGATCGCCTCCCCGCGTGAGAAAAGTTTTCTGGCCCCGGGCTTTGGCAGGCGCAGCACTCAAACTTTCAACGAACCGCTTCGCCTTTTGGGAGGTCGCCTCTTTGCGCTGAAGTTGCTCTTTTCGTCTAGGACCCAATGCCGTTTGCACGGTTTTTTCAAGGAGGTCCTGCTCGGCATAGGAATCGGTGAGCCGTTTTGCCTTGGCCACGACATCATGGTCTGCGCCCGGACCCGAAAATGGGATGTGATGCTTCCTCAGGGTCTCCGCGGCGATTCGCAGAACGTAGGCCTCCGTCCGGCCGGCATTGACGCGGGGCACATGCGAGACAAGCAGGACGCGGCTGTCCGGGGGAGGCGTGGAGGGATCCTTGGCGCTCCGACTGTCTTCCGGAGCCAGAACCACGAGCACAAGGTCCGGCCGGCCTTCCGGGTCACGGGCGGCAAAGATTTCGTCATCGAAAGTCAGTTCAAAAGCACCTTGAGCGTCGGTGAGCACGGAACCCAAACGGTCGGCAGTCGCAACCCCGGTTTGAGGAATTCCCAGACTAGAAACGAAGTTCTGGGCGCAGGTTGGGTCCACGTCGTAGATGACCACTTGGACGTTCGGGACACCCACGTTTGTTTCGATTACCAGAACTCTTCCGAAAACGCGATTTGTGTTCATTTTATTTCGCTCCAAACTGGACGTTGATATTGAAAGGGGCAAGGATCAGCGGGCCAATAATAGATGGGGGCAGGCTCGATGAAGTGAACAACCACGCCCCTTTTGGCTCCATAACACGACACCCTATCCGTGTTTGAATGACCGACAGGAACGTGTCAAACATCGCCGACATCCTCCATGTGCCGCCCTCACCCGTGGCGACGACACCACCTGAGGGAGTTCGATCTCCCTCTCGCACGCACTGGGCTAGACATAGACGATGGCGTCGTCTTCCCGCTTGAGTTCGCCGTCGGCCGGCGATGAGCTTGTGCCACCCGGTGGTGGCCCATTTTGCCAGCTACTCAAGGGGGCGTTGTCATCTCGCCCTTCTTCACCTTAAGCCTCGCCAACGGCAGCGGCCGGCTATGCCAATCCGATCATTGCGCGACAAAAATGGGAAACCCATGTCAGAAGCATCAAGATTGCCATTGTCATCTTACTTTAGGACATAGGTGTCCGAAGTCAACCTTCGCCATTCTTAGCCGAGGAAGAATCACGTGAGAGTTGAAATAGGTGGCCGCTTTCGCACTGCTGAACGGACGGTCGAGCAGCAAGCGGTGAATGGCTGTTCCGGGTCGATAACTGCCGGTCCTCACCGATTGGTCACCGGCAGCTCCCAGTACATAGCAGCAATCCATAGTTTTCTCGTAGAAGGTTCGGTTCGTTTATTAAATCGCCTCGGAACGCAGGGTCTAGATTCACCTTAATACTAATTTAGCCCAGCCCCCTGGATTCGTGGGTTCACAACGCACCCCGATCCACTTCCCCCGCCAGCTCCTGCAACGCACTGGAAACCACCACACAATAGGCCGGCCCGGTATCCAACCCGCGCAGCGTCTCGGGCAGGCGGGTGTATTCCGCCAGGGTTCGTTGGCGCATCGCTTTTAATGTATCTTGCGCTTGCACCCGGCAACCGGCGCGCATTATTGGATGGATGAGGGCTTCGCCCTGGTGGGTGTCGTGTTCCGCCAACGCCAATACATCTCCCGCCATCTGACCATCGCTGGTGTAGTTGCGATACACCTGCTTTCTGCCCGGCCAGGTTGCCTTTCCTTCCGAGCGCTTGCGGCGGGGCCGTCCTGCGTATTCCTGCAATTTATAGGCGCAGTCGAGCGCGGGTGCGTCGCTGGATGTATCGAGCGCGGTGCCGATGCCGAACCCATCGATCGGCGCACCCGATGAGAGCATGGCGTGCAATTGATATTCATCCAGGCTGCCGCTGGCAAAGATGGTGACATCTTGCAGACCGCCTTGATCGAGAATGCGCCGCACCCGCCGCGCGTGTTCTGCCAAATCGCCGCTATCGATGCGCACTGCCTTAATCTTGATTCCTTGCGCGCGAAGTTTAGGGACAAGCAGCACTACTTTGCTCGCGGCAGCTTCGGTGTCATAGGTATCGATGAGTAGCGTGGTGTTGCTCGGGTGGGTGCGGGCGAAATGTTCGAATGCGAGCGATTCATCGTCATGCGCCTGCACGAAAGAATGGGCCATGGTGCCAAACACGGGGATGTCGTAGAGCAGCCCCGCCAACACGGTGGCGGTGCCCGTGAACCCGGCCAGGTAGCTGGCGCGCGCAGCGAGCAGGCCCGCCTCTGCGCCATGCGCCCGGCGCAAACCGAAATCGACCAGCAGTTTATCCGGCGCGGTGAGCACCGAGCGAGCCGCTTTGGTGGCGATCAGCGTTTCAAAGTTGAGCAGGTTCATGAGCCGCGACTCCACTAGCTGTGCCTGCGGCATCGGCGCGGTCACGCGCAGAATGGGCTCGTTTGGAAAAAATATAGTTCCTTCCGCCATGGCATGGACGTCGCCCGTGAAGCGGAAGTTTTTCAGGTAGTGAATGACAGGCGGTGGAAAGCGCTGCGCAAGCCAATCCAACTCTTCGGTTGAGAATGCCAAGTTCTCGAGGAACACCAACGCCTGCTCCAGGCCGGCGGCGACCATATAATTGCGGCCCGGCGGAAGCTTGCGCACAAAAAATTCAAACACCGCGGTCTGTTCCATGCCGTGCTCAAGATAGCTTTGCAGCATGGTGTATTCATACAGATCCGCCAGCAGCGGGCTTGCAAGCGGGTTGATCATTCAAGCGCCTCGATCCCGGTCGGCTCCGCCCCCAGGCGCAGCATTTCCTCCAGCGCGAGCCGTTGATCTGCCGGATGCACATTGACGGCGCGCACCGCATCGTCCAGCAAAAAAGTGGGGTAGTTGTGCAGGCGTGCGTCCTTAACCGTGTTCAGCACGCAATACTCGGTCGCTAAACCACCGACGAATATTCTTCGCACGCCAGCGGCGCGCAGCAGGCTATCCAGCTCCGTCTCCTCGAAACCGGAATAGGCATCTTTATCCGGCGTCGTGGCCTTGGAGATGATGCGGGCGTCAGGCGGCAAATCCAGTTGAGCGGCAAAAGCGGCGCCTGGCGTGCTGGCGATGCAGTGCGGCGGCCACATGCCGCCCTGCGCTTGAAAGGAGCAATGATTGGCCGGGTGCCAATCGCGGGTAGCGAAGATCGGCAAGCCTTTGGCCTGGAATAACGCGATATAGTGGTTTAGCACGGGGACCACTTCTTCGCCGTGTTTCACCGCTAGGCTGCCGCCAGGCAGGAAATCATTTTGCACATCCACGATGATCAGGGCGTCGCCGGGGGTTATTGTTATTTTTTTCATGGCGGCTAGCCTCTGGGTTTTTGAATATGCCGTTGTTACTGAACGGACCGCCAAATAGTACGTAATACATACTCCCTCTCCCCTTGTGGGAGAGGGCTGGGGAGAGGGGTAGTAGCTATTCTTCACCCTCTCCCCAGCCCTCCCCCATCAAGGGGGAGGGAGTATGTGGAAGGTTATTAGCTCGCACTATTTGGCGGCCTGATTAGTATAAAGTTTGGATTCCGGCCTGCGCCCGCAAGGGGCAGGCCGTGGTTGTAGAGCCGCTAAAGCGGCAACAACCACGCTCCGCCGGAATGACGGACTTTTTCAGGATCATTGCCAATCATGGATTACATTTCCACCTCCCCCGGCATTGCCGGGGCAACCGGTGCCATCTCTCCTATTGCGCAATCCGTGGTCAAGATCAGCCCGCCCACCGATGCCGCATTTTGCAGCGCGAAGTGCGTTACCTTGGTCGGATCCACTATCCCCATTTCCACCAGATCGCCGTATTCGCCATTGGCGCTGTTGTAGCCAAAATTGCCTTGGCCTTGAACCACGCGGTTGAGGACGACCGAGGGTTCTTCACCGCCATTGGCAACGATTTGACGCAAGGGTGCTTCGAGCGCGTGATAGACGATCTTGATTCCAGCATCCTGATCCAGATTGGCGCCGTGCAGGTTTTCCAGTACTGCACGCGCTCTGATCAGCGCCACGCCGCCGCCGGGGCCGATGCCTTCTTCCACGGCGGCCTTGGTCGCATGCACGGCGTCGTCCACGCGGCTTTTTTTCTCTTTCATTTCCACTTCGCTTGCCGCGCCGAGTTTGATGATGGCCACGCCCCCGGCGAGCTTGGCCAGGCGTGCTTGCAATTGCTCGCGGTCATAGCCGCTGGCGGCTTCCTCGATTTGGGCGCGAATCTGTTTGGCGCGTGCTTCGATGCGCTGCGGGTTGCCTGCGCCGCTGATAATGGTCGTCTCGTCTTTTCCGATCTCGACCCGATTGGCTTGTCCCAATTCGCTTGCAGCAACATGTTCCAAAGACAAACCGACCTCTTCGGAGATGACCGTAGCGCCGGTCAGGATGGCGATGTCCTCCAACATGGCTTTGCGCCGGTCACCGAACCCGGGGGCTTTAACCGCACAGGTCTTCAGGGCGCCTCGAATGTGGTTGACCACCAGTGTCGCGAGGGCGTCCCCTTCGATGTCTTCGGCAATGACCAATAACGGCCGATTGGCCTGAGTGACTTGCTCCAGCACCGGCAGCAGATCCTGGATGCCGGTAATTTTCTTTTCGCACAGCAGGATGAAGGGGTTTTCGAGAACGGCGATCTGCTTTTCGATGTTGGTCATGAAATAAGGCGACAAGTAGCCGCGGTCGAATTGCAAACCCTCCACCATTTCCAGTTCGTTGACCAGCCCCGATCCTTCCTCGACCGTGATCACACCTTCCCGCCCCACTTTCTCCATCGCCTCGGCGATCAGATCGCCGATCGCACGGTCGCCATTGGCGGAAATGCTGCCCACTTGGGCGATTTCCTTGCTGGTGGTGCAGGGCTTGGATTGCTGTTTCAGCGCCTCGACCGTCGCCTCCACTGCCTTGTCGATGCCGCGCTTGATCTCGATCGGGTTCATGCCGGCAGCGAGGTATTTCATGCCTTCTTTCACGATCGCCTGCGCCAGCACGGTGGCGGTGGTCGTGCCGTCACCGGCGGTCTCGGAGGTCTTGCTGGCCACTTCCCTGAGCATTTGCGCGCCCATGTTTTCAAACTTGTCTTTCAACTCGATTTGTTTGGCTACCGTCACGCCGGAGTTGGCGATGATCGGCGTGCCAAAGGGACGCTCCAGCACGACAAAGCGCCCCTTGGGGCCGAGCGTGACCTTGACCGCATCAGCCAGAATATCGACGCCGGCACAAATCCGTGTCCGTGCAGATTCGTGAAACAGGATATCTTTCGCCGGCATTTTTTATTTTTCCTTGGCGCGTCGGTGTTGGGGCTCAGGTGCGGCAGGACAGCGAAAATAAATTAGGATTTTGCAGCCGGATTTACGTGCCTTCCTTGGCCGTCTTGACGGATTTCTTGAAACGGTCAACTGCTTCGGAAACGCCGGCCTTCAGTTCATTCCATTTTTCACCGGTTGCGGATTTAAGCTCGCCGAGCTTTTGCGCGGCGGCTTTTTGTTCCTGTTCCAGGTTTTTTATCTGCTGATCGATCTTTACTTTCGCCTCGCCGGTCAGTGTCTGCGTTTTGGTCCTGAGCTCGGCCAGTTTAGCGTTCAGTTCATCCATTTCCTGTTGTGCCTTGCTGGCAAACTCATCGCGCATCTTTTTCGCTTGTTCCTCCGCTGCCCCGATGGCTTCCGTAGCCTCTTTCTTCACGCCTTCGGCGCTGGTTGCGGGTGGCGCGGCTTCTTCCTTTTTGCCGCATGCGGATAAGGCTAAGGACAAACCCAATAGCAGCAGCATCAGTAGTCGATTCATTTCGGACTCCTTTTTCTTTGTATATCGAAATTACTGACGAGGCCACCAATTTGTGCGTATTCTGCTACCCTCTCCCACAAGGGGAGAGGGAGCGCGCGCTGAATCAAACTACGCACTATTTACCGGCCTACTCAGTAACACTGTGCTACTTGTCACCAAGCCGCGTCACTTGAAACGGGAAGTGATTTGATCAAGCGCTTTGCGCATTTCGTCCCACGCCCTTTCCGTGCCGCCTTTCAAATCTTCCCAAGCATCCTCCGTGCGCAAACGCAGTTCCTGTAGCTTTGCGTGGGCTACGGTGCGTTTGCCGGAAAGTGTCTCGAGTTGTTTCTCGTAATCGGCTCGAAGCTCGGCCTTTGCTTCGCGCGCCTTCGCTTTCAATTCATCCAGCTTGGCGTCCCAGTCTTTGAGTTGCGCCTCTAGCTTTTGCTGAAATGCCTGTTTAGCCGTCTCTAGCGGCGTCTCGCCCTGGCCGAATTGCTGTTGCAGGATGCGGTCGATCTCCACCTCTGCATCGAGCCAGTCTTGCGCCGTATCGCCAATGATGAAACCGCGTCTTTCGGCATGGTAATAAGCCGCCTCGGCAATCATTTGATAGCGCTGTTCAGGGGTAATGGACATTACCTTTTGTTCCGCAACAGTTTTCTGTTGGGACTTCGTTCCTGTAGCAGATGGGGGGCGCTCTTTTTTGCTACTGCTGACATGGGGGGTGGCTACGAACATGATAAAACTCCTATCGTTTGATGCGATGTTGTTTCGAAACGCATAGCGCGCTGGCTTCCGTCACTCCGGGGGAAATGGTCACCGGGCGTGAAGATCAATTCTCTAAGCATTCACGCCCGGAACCATCAGTCTTTCGCAAAGAAATAGAACCTGCCGAAACCTACTCGATTTGGACGGTATGGCGATTGGTCTTTTTCATTTTTGGCATCGTCAATTCCAACAACCCATCCTTGAACACCGCTTTTGCTTGGTCTGCATCCACCTCATGCGGCAAGGTGACCGTGCGGCTAAAGGCGCCACGTGAAATTTCGCAACGATAGTAATCGCCCTTTTCTTCCTTCTCTTCGTGACTGGTTTTACCCTTGAGGGTAAGGGTTTTTTCCGTCACGGAAATATCCAGGTCTTTTTTATCCACGCCCGGCACTTCGGCCCGCACCAGGATGTTTTCATCCTGATCGATGACATCCATGCTGGGCATTTTGCCTTTAAAGGGCATCTCCATCTCTTTCCACAAGGGGCGCTCAAAACCAAAGGGGCGCATCCAGGATCGCTGGAGAAGATTCTCGAACATCCGTTCCATTTCATCGAATGGGCTCAAGGTGCTCACCGGCGCTGCCTTTGGTAATTCTTTGCGGCGTTCTATGCCCACCACTGTAGATTTGCTTGTGTCAGCCATGATTTAAACTCCTTTCAAAAAATAAATGACAATAGTCAAAAGCTACTTTCGACTTTGTCTTTTCTTTTTATAGATTTTTTGAGGGGTAATTCAAGACGAATTATTTAAAATGAATATGCGAAGCCCGCCCAACTCGCAAGCTATTGAAAATAGCGTTTATATAATTTTTTTATAGCTTCGAAGGCGGGGAAAATAGATCGATTGCTTCAACCACGCAGCAGCGCCTTCAATTCCATCGCATCCTGCACGGCATAGGCCGCCTGATCGTTATCGAAATACACATAGGCAGCATTCACCTGCTGCCGATTCAGCCAACCCGCCCAATCCAGCAAGGCGTCGCGCCCATAATGCCCGCGGTAAGCCTCTTCCGGGCCATGCAAGCGCACATAGGCAAAATCTGCTGTGACCGTGCGCGGGCTATGCCAGCCGCCGAGATCGAAGACACAGAACGCGGCGTTGAAATCGGACAAGAGATCGAGCACGGCCGCCGTGTGCCATCTCGCATCGCGCAACTCGAACGCAGTTTGTATACTGCGTGGCAGCGCCTCTAAGAACGCCTTGAGCCGGCCAAGATCCAGCCGCCAATTCGGCGGCAGTTGAAACAGAAAAGGGCCTTGCTTTTCACCCAACCCCGCCACTGCCTCCCACAGCGGCGGCAATGTCTGCGCCGGCTCTTTCAGTTTCTTCATGTGCGTGATAAAGCGGTTCGCCTTGACCGCGAACACGAACCCCTCCGGCGTCTGCGCACGCCATGCGGCGAACGTCTCGCGGGGAGGTAAGCGATAGAAACTGTTATTCACTTCGACGCTGGCAAAATGGCCCGCGTAGTAATCCAGCCAGCGCGGCTCGGGCAAGCCGCCCGGATAAAACCGGCCGCGCCAATGCGGATAAACCCAGCCGGAGGTGCCGATGTGGACGCGCATGAATCAGCCGCTCGCGGATGCGGCTTGGAAAGCGCGCAGCAGCTCCGCTTCCAACTCGCCCGCCTGCTCGCGGTAGATCGGCGAGAAGTGAAACGGGATCGCCTGCTTGACGCCTGCCGCGTGCGCCAAGCGCCCGGCTTGGGCGGCGGTGAGATGTTTCTTTTCCGCGGCGCGCTCGGCGTGCGCGTCGAGAAACACGCTCTCGATGAAGAGCAGGTCGGCGTCTCGCGCCAGATCGACGATGCGCTGGGCGTTGGCCTCGCTCTGCACCACATCGGTGACATAGGCGAGCTTGAGGCCGCGCACAAAGCGCAGACAGCAGGCTTTCAACTCCCCCAGTGTGAAGCGCCGTCCATCGGGCGCTGTGAACACTTGCGTATCCGGCGTGCCGTCGAGCGCCGCGTGCTTCAAGCGCTGCAACCAAGGCCCGACCGGCACGCCCATTTCTGCCAGGCGATTTTTCCAGACGTTCACGTGTTGTTTCTCTTCCACGGCAAACGCGAGGCAAGGCGTGCCATGATCCAAGACGGCATAGCGCACGCGAAAGCCCGCCTCGTCGAGCAGCACGTCCGCGTCCAGCTGAATGCGCGCTTCCGCTTCGCGCCGAAACGCGTGGTGCACGTGAAAACGGGCGCGGCGCGCGGCGCCATCTTCCGCCACTTCGGTGACGCTGAGCGCGAAGTCGTTTTCGTAGCGATGCACCAGGTTCCAGGTGTAGGCGGCGAGTTTGGCTTCGACTTGATCGAGAAAACCCGGCGGGCCATACAGGCGCACGCCGCGATCCCGGCCTAAGCAGATGCGCAAAAACCAATCGAAACCCATGAAATGATCCATGTGGCAGTGGGAGACGAATATATCGGAGATGCGCAAAAGCTTGCGCGGCGGCAAGGCGCGGATGTCGCCCAGATCGAACAGCAGCGCGCGCCGCTCGAACAGGAAATCGACAAATAAGCCTGGGTCGCCGAACGGGTCGTTGACGAGCGCGGGTTGCAACAGGGGGCGCATATCAGTCGAGAATAAATTTGCCTGCCCAAGCCAGGATCGGCTGCAAGCGCGGCGGCAGGATCGCGCGCGCTTGATCAAAATCAACCCAGCGCCATTCGTCGTGCTCCGGCCGTCCCAGTTCAGGCGAGATCGGCAGGGTGATAACTTGCTGCGCGGTTTCCGCTAGGTAGTAACGCGCCACTTTGCCGCGGCTATAGGGCGCGGTTTCGCAATACACTTCGCCCCAGCGAAAGTTGAGATCGGTCAAGCCCGCCTCTTCCGCCGTTTCGCGCATCGCGGCGGCGAGCGGCGTCTCCCCCGGCTCTACCGTGCCCTTGGGAAAATCCCAGTTGGCGTAAGCGCGCAACAGCAGATACCGCCAGGCGCCGCCCTCCCGGCGCACCGGGATAACGCCGGCAGAAAACCGCATGGCCTAGAGTTCGGCCATTTCCAGATCCAACTCGATGGCTTTCAGTCCCGCCATCGCGCAGGCTTCATCCTGCTCGCCGGTCGGCGCGCCGGAAACACCGACCGCCCCGACGATGTTGCCCACCGCCGAAATGGGGATGCCGCCGGCCGAGAATATCAGGCCCTCGATTTTGCCCACCGAGAACGGGTCGGTGAAGCGGCCCTTCATGGCGGATAAGGCAGAGTTGAAATTCACCGCCGTGTAGGCTTTCTGCCGGCTGGCCTCAAGCGTCAGCCGCGCCGCGAGCGTATCGCGCAGCACGATCATCGGGTCGCCGCTGCGATCCACCACGGTAACGCCGATTTGGATGCCCTGCTTGCGGCAGGCGGCGACCGCGGCATGGGCCACCTTCTGCGCGGCTTCCATGGAGAGGCGCGGGATTTTGACCACTACCGGCGCATCGGCAGCTATGGCCGGCGCAGACAAAGCAAGTAAGGTAATCGCCAGAATGGATTTATACATGGTTTAGCTCTCCTTATTTTTGAATGAAGCAGGATTGAAAACTAAGCATAGACCACGCGAATAAAAGCAGCCAAGGCCGCTTATCCGGATAAGGGCCATTCCCCTTTCAGCACTTTCTCCAGCCAAAATAATCCGACCACGGTTTTCACCTCGCAGATTTCGCCGCTTTTGATCATGTCCATTGCCTGCGCGAACGGTAGCTGAAAGATTTCCAGGAATTCGTCCTCATCCGGTTGATGGCCGCTGTATTCCAAGCCGCGCGCCAGGTAATAAACCAAGCGCTCGTCGGTGTAGCCGATGCAGGGATAGACGGTTGTGACATATTGCCAATCGCGCGCGGTATAACCGGTTTCTTCCAGCAATTCACGCTGAGCACATGCCAGGGTTTCCTCGCCTGCGTCGATCTTGCCTGCGGGCAGCTCTATGAAATCTCGATGTAAGGGATAGCGGTGCTGCCGCTCTAAAATCAGCTCGCCATTGTCTGTGATGGGAATGATGACCACCGCGCCGGGGTGCGTAATGTATTCGCGCACCGAGGTGTTGCCGTCCGGCAAGCGCACCTCATCCCGCCGCACATGCAGCAACCGGCCGCTGTACACCACCTCGGAACTAATCTCGTGTTCGGTCAGGTCTTTATTGGTCATTTTTGCGGCAAGGAAACCAAAGCCTTTTCGGCGCAAACCGAATGGGCTTTTCTATAGCATTTGCCTAATGGCGTGGGAACACAGCGCCATGAGCGGCTGGGGCAGGATGCCCAGCGCGAGCACCGCCAGGCCGTTGACGCTGAGCAGGACGCTCATGTCGGCATGCGATTGAATCGGCGCAGTATCGGCCGGCTCGTCAAAATACATCAGCTTGACGATGCGCAAGTAGTAGAACGCGCCGATCACCGACATCAGCACCGCGAATACCACCAGCCATAGATAGCCGGCTTGCAACGCGGCCTGCAGCACAGAAAGCTTGGCAAAGAAGCCCACCGTGGGCGGAATGCCGGCCATGGACACCATCAACAGCAACATCATGAAGGCATACCATGGGCTGCGGCGGTTGAGGCCTTTGAAATCTTCCAACTGATCCGCCTCAAAGCCGGCGCGCGACAGCAGCAGAATCATGCCGAAGCCGCCCAGGCTCATCAGCACATAGACCAGCACGTAGAACATGGCCGAGGCATAACCGTTCTCGCTGCCGGCGAGGAAACCCAGCAACAGAAAACCCATGTGCGAGATGGTCGAATACGCCAGCATGCGCTTCAAATTGGTCTGGGCGATGGCGGCGATATTGCCGATCGCCATCGACAGCATCGCCATCAACACCAGCATCGGCTGCCAATCCGCGACCAGGCCGCCCAAGCCGTCCACCAAGAGCCGCATCACAAAGGCGAACGCGGCGATCTTCGGCGCCGAGCCGATGAACAGGGTCACCGCCGTCGGCGCGCCGTGATACACGTCCGGAACCCACATGTGGAACGGCGCCACGCCGAGCTTGAAGGCCAGGCCCGCCACCACGAATACCAGGCCGAATACCAGCACCGTGTCGAGATGATCGAGGCTGGGGATGGCCGCCGCCACTTTGGCGAGTTCCAGATTGCCGGTCGCGCCGTAAATCATCGACATGCCGTAGAGCAGCATGCCGGAGGCGAGCGCGCCCAGCACGAAATATTTCATCGCCGCTTCGGTGGCGTTGCGCGAATCGCGCTGCAAGGCGGCCAGGGCGTACAAGCTGAGCGAGAGCAATTCCAAGCCCAGATAGAGCGTGAGAAAGTGGCTGGCCGACACCATCACCATCATGCCGAGCAAGGCGAATAGCACCAGCACGAAGAATTCGCCGCGGTATAAATCGCGCGTCTGTATATAGCTGCGCGAATAGATCAGCACCACCGCCACCGCGAGATACAACATGAGCTTGAGCAAGTCGGAAAAGCCGTCATCCACGAACAGATTGCTGAAGGCGAGCACCGGCATGGTATTGAAGGTGGCAACGGTGATCACCGCCGCGCCGGCCAGGGTCAACAGGCTCAAGCCGTAGCTGATGTAGCGCAAATCATCGGCGAGAAACAAATCCAGCAGCAGGATCGCGCAGGCCATGAGCAGCACGAACACTTCGGGCAGCACGGGCATCAGATCGGTCAGAATGAAATTCATGGTTTGCTCATTTCACCAGGCGCACGCGCCGCATTTGCTCAACGCCACATGGGCGAGCAGATTGTTGACCGAGACATGCATCACTTCGGTGAACGGCTTGGGGTAGAGGCCCATCGCCAGCACCGCGACCGCCAGCAGCGCCAGAAATAAAAACTCGCGCGCGGAAATGTCCCGCATGTGTTCCACATGATCGTTGCCCACTGCGCCGAACACCACGCGCTTCACCATCCATAGCGTATAAGCCGCGCCGAAGATCAGCGTGGTCGCGGCGAGGAAGGCGTACCAGAAATTCACCTTGATCGAGCCCATGATGACCATGAATTCGCCCACGAAGCCGCTGGTGGCCGGCAGGCCGGAGTTGGCCATGGCGAACAACACGAAGAAGGCCGCGAACATCGGCATTTTATTGACCACCCCGCCGTAGTCGGAAATGTTGCGCGAATGCACCCGGTCGTACATCACGCCGACGCACAGGAACAGCGCGCCGGAAATGAAGCCGTGCGAAATCATCTGCACCAGCGCGCCTTCCATGCCGAGGGCGTTGAAGATGAAAAAGCCGAGCGTGACGAAACCCATGTGCGAAATCGACGAATAGGCGATGAGCTTCTTCATATCGGTTTGCACCAGCGCCACCAGACCGATATACACCACGGCGATCAGCGACAGCG